>JAHFQV010000015.1:0-37119 GCA_023259175.1 Oxalobacteraceae bacterium
GGCTTGCGGATTTGCCGTGGTGTTTGTGTTGATGGGTATCTGAACTTCGGCGGTATCTTCTTTAATTACGTCGGCTAAGAATCGCTGTGGAATTAAGATTGACAGTGCGATCGGCGCGCCTTGCTTTGTGTACGAACTCTGGGCGTTTCCCCATTCCAAGGTGTACGGCGCTGCGCCATGCGCGAGGAAAACGAGTTGCCTTGGAATGCTGGCGATTTGAATTTCGGGTGGCGTTTGGCCAAGGTTTGCGATGGATTGATAATGGCGCAGGCGCAAAGCTTCATACACATTGCCATCCATGGCTAAGTCGGGGGAGATCGCTTCACCATTGGCTAGACTGAGCCTGAAAACGGTGCTCTCCTGTATCCAGGCTTCCTGCATATTGGGTGCAGTGATTGCTTGTCTTTGATGCCGCAATAAGAACAAGGGATTGCGATCGTGCAGTCGATGATAATCTTTGACGTGACTATTGAGCCCTTGTATCGTCACTTGAGCCAGGGTGTTGTTTTCATTGAGTGAAATTCGCAGTGCGTCGATAGGCGTATGTGGCGGTAGTGCATAGTCGCAAAAAAGCAGCGTGCAGGATTTTGCTTTGATGCGCGCGCTCCATTCCAAAAGTGGCGGTCTGTTGCTGAGTGCTTGACTGACGATAATTACTTTTTCGATCAAGACATTTTGTTTGGGGTCATCCCAACGCAAACGAAGATAGCGTGTGCTGATTTGATTTAAGCCTAGTTCTAAATTCTGTATGAGCTTGTCTTGGTACTTAAGCTGTATCAGTTGTTGATGCGTGGCGATGGTGCGCCAGTGAAGCAAATCATCGCTTTGTTCCAAGGTGTAGGGGAACATCGCGTTGGCTTCGTTGGGGATGGTGAAATGCGCTTGTAAAAGCTGGCCTTTTATCTGGCTGGTATCGATAATCCAGCTTTGAATTTGCTGCGGCTGGGTTTTTTCGTCTTTCGCTTTAAGCGCTATTTTTGCGCTCAAAGAGCCGTCCGAATTTTGATTCAATTGCGCACTGATCTCGCTTGCGCTGGGTGTTGGGTCAGTGATGGGGAAAATCGGCACATCGCGACTATCCCATTGTGGCGGAATGGGGTCGGTTTGCTTCCACGCATAGGAAACAAATTCGCCATTAGCATTGCGTATGCGTAGTTCACGTAAATCGGCAAAGCTACTTTTGGGGTAAATGTTTTGTGGGAGACTGAGTTGGAAAAAAGGACCATCGCCATGGGTATGGATGGTCGCGCTTTGACTGGTATTGGCGGGCGGTGTTTGTGCGACAGCGCTGCTTGAAAAAAGCAAGCTCAAACCGAATATCGCCCAATTTTTAGTCATCGCATTCTTATTCATGGCTTGATTTCCTCTTGGGTTTTATCCGATATTTGTCTAGGTACCGGGGCAAAATAGCCCACTAATAAAATCAAGATGCCGACCGCAATGAAGGAGATGATGCGATACATGTCGCCGCTCCCAGAAAGTTCAACCAGGAAGAGTTTTAAGACCACGACCGCTAATAAAATTGCGCCAGAAATCCAAATCGCACGTTGCGCCCGACGATGTCCCAGGAGCATGGCCAATACGGCACAGCATGTCCATGATACCGAAACTGCAGCCTGGCTTAAGCGCGAGGCGAAAAGGGTGTCAAAGTCCCAAGCGACAGCACCGAAGTGATGGCAACTGCGCAGTACCATTCCAGTTAAGAGCGCAAGTACGGTGAAGGCTAGACCTAGTTTTTCGAAAGTGTTTATCTGCTTTTGCCAAGTGTATTGAGCGGTGCTTCGCAAAGTAAAGCGCCATTGGAGTAAAGCGATTAAGGCGAGACCCTGGGCTAATTCCAAAGGATTCAACAGCGGCAGATAAGGGAGTGGGCTGGCATCGCCCGAACTCCAAATATTCCCTAGCCAGCACCACAGCACGAGGTAGATTGCAATCGGCATCGCCGCGGTGCTGAGGTACTCGCCGCGGTGCGTGCCGCTGTGCTCATTCATGGGCCAGCGTTTTAGGAAGACGGGCTGACTCATGGCGAACAAAGTGAGCGCGGGAACCATTATCCAACCCAGCCATGCCCATGCGTGGTGGGGATCTAATCCACCAGCGTTATCGATGCTAAACACGAGGTCTTGCAAATAGGCTTTGCTTTGCGTTGCCGCGAGTAAAACGAAAAACCACAATCCTAAAATGTGCGATAGCTTGAGCAAGAATGGTCTGCTGCCGCTGCCGCCTCTTCCACTACTACTATTGCGAATCCAATTGGGCTTAGTCTCAGAATGGCTCAGACTAAACAGCGAGCGGAAATGCCATGCAAGCGCCAGCGGCCAAAATAGGGAGCCTAAAAATTGTGCTGGTCGATAGTGTTCATGCGCTTGGCTTGCGATGCCGATGAGGGATGCGAAAACCAATAAAGGTAGATACGCGAAATGACTGGTTTCCAGTTCCCGCCATTGGCGCCAGCGTGCGACGTAAAGCGTTGAGCACGAAAATGCAATGGCAATGAAAATGCTGGCACTTGAAAAATAGCCTGCTAAGCCTTGCACCGTTAAGACGCGATGGGTTTCCATGATTAGGCCATAGAGTAGCCAGACCATGGCCCAGAGTACGGGTAGTTCCAAAGCGATGGATTCGCAGCACCAAGGGTTGAGCCAGACTGTAGGTTTTTTGTGTCCTGCGTTGGCGGAATCGGTTGAAAGTGAAGTGCGTACAAGACCCGCCAGTTTCGCTTCATGACGAATCCTATCGGCACTCCAATAGGCCGCCAATCCCAAACAAAGTGGCGTTAAGAATCCTAGGTGCAAATAAGCCATGTCCGATGCAGTTGGCACATAGCTCGGTAATAGGATAAAAACGCATGCCGACAAGACTTGGATAAAAATCGCAGCGGCTGCCAGTGTCGTATGTGACATGCGCAAAGCGATCCATAAGGTCAAGCAAGCGGTGAGCGGCCAAATTGTCGCGGCTTGGTGAAAGTCGAGTGCAAAAAGCGTCGCTAAATGAAGTAAGGCGCATACACTGACCACGGCAATTTGATTGAACAGTGACCAGCAGGCTTGCAAACCTTGTTCTAAGGCCTCGCGCCTGCACTGGCGCATATGTTGTGTGATGCTGGCAAGTATGCTTGCCGCGATGATGCAGGCATTGATTAAACCATGCCATCCATCGCTCAGTACCGCTTGTTGACTGGTGTCGTTTGTGCCGTGCAGTCCCAGTAAAAATATGATCAAGGCGGTTGCTTGTACCGCGCGCGCGACGGGTGTCAAAATTTTGGTCTGCCAGCGTCGTGTCGCAAAAAACAAGCCAGCGCCTATGAGTGCTAGCAGTGCCGCCGCTGTTTGATTCGGCACAAACATAAAGGGCAATAAGCAAAACGCCGCCACACCGAACCAAGGAAGAAGTTGTTGTGGGCGCTGTTCCCAGGTTGCGACTTGCTGCTCTTTGGCGCGTTGATGGAGATGCCAAATCGTCAGCATGCTACAGGATAAGAGCAGTGGTCCCAAAGCCGAACCAGCGATTAATGGCACGCCGTCAGTCGTGTTGAGCCATAAAGAATTGAGCAATTTAAATGACGCACCGATCATCACGAGGTAAGCGAAACCGCGCGCGTAAGGACGCTGCTGGCGTATGCCTAGCCAATACATGCCTGCGCCTTCAACTGCCCAAGCGGCGCCGGTCCAATGGCCATCTAAACCTAAAGGTATCGCCAGGGTGGCAAAAATCGCTGCGACAATTAGATAGGCTTCGGATAAAAGTGCGTAGCCTTGTTTTTCTTTTGAGTAGCAAATGTGCGCTAACACTACATAGAAAAAACTGATGCCTAAGGCCGAAATCGCGGCGCCCAATTCCATGTGTTTGACCAACATATATTGCAGACCAAAGGCGGTAATCGGATTGCCAAAAACCAGAGCACTATCGACTCGCCCGACTTGTTTGAAGAAGTCTACGCTAATCGACGTAGCGCGCGCGTCCAATAAATTTCTGCGGGCGAAGAAAATACCGATGAGCGCAAACAGCACGAAAAAGAAAATGAGAAATCCTTGCGTGAGCATATATTGATCGTCACTGTAATACCGATCGGCCCAGCCCAAGGTGAGCGTAAATGTGCCGACGAAAGCGATCACATTGAGCAGTCGCCAAGCGTTAAACCACGCCATCAGCGCAATACTCACATCGAGTATGCTCAAATAGGTGAACAGTCCGAGCGGGTGATTTTCGCCAGTGGAAGTGAGTATGGGTGTTACGAAGCCTTCTAAGGCAGCCACGGTTGCCAAGGCCGGCGCTTTTTGCAAGATGGCTAGCGCTGCGCTTAAAATCGCGATACACAGCATAAAGGCAAAGCCCATTTGCGGCGAAATTAAGGCGTGAAACTTAATGCCGGAAAGCGTAGTGAGATAAAAAATCCCGATCGCCATCCCTTGTAATAGGAGCGCGTAGTCACGCCGACGCTGCCGTAAAAACCACCCCAAGCCCAATAATATTACACCGCTTAAGGCAACACCGGCGTAGCGCAATTCAATGGGAACAGTGACGCGCTCTGCGGTGTAACGCAAGAGAAACGCGAGACCCAAAAAGAGTATCAGTACGCCGACTTTGACTAGGGTATTGTCCCCAAAAATAAAATTGGCGATGGGTGCGGGCAAGCGTTCACGTAAGGACTTGGCCGGAGGTGCTGGCGGTTTGATATTTCGTGGTGCGGGTCTAGTTGCGGCAGACGGCGGTATCGATCTGGCGGCAGCGGCAGGCGCAGGCGTAAGGGCTGAGGTAGGCGACAGCGCAGCCGCAGACGCCGGTGCAACAACGTGTGGCGTTGTTGGTTCTGGCATCGGTTCAAAGGCCTGCGCTGAGGCTAAGGGGGCAAGCTCTCTGTCTAGCTGAGCGTGGACTTTGAGGTGGGTTTCAGCCTTGGTCTCAGTCTCTCGCTGTATTTCGCGTTCTGTAATTGCGCGTTCTGTCATTGCGCGTTCTGTCGGGGCAGGTCTTTCTTGCGCTAGGGTGGAATTGATCGTGTTGACTTTATTTTCAAGGCTACGCGCTTGTCGTTCATATTCACGCAATCGTTCGTCGAGTTCCTTGAATTTTCTTTGAAGCGCGATCCATTCCGCGCGGCCAGGTCCTTTTTCCGCTGCCAAAATATGAGCGACCAGAGCACTAGAAAGCGCGAATAAAAACCCCATCCCAGCGCCACCCATCAGCGCCCCTACACCAAACCCCAATAAACCGCCTAGTAGCCACATCGCACTTCCCCTAATGTTTGTTTGGGGTGACTGTAAAGAACTTTTGGCGTTTTGGCAAGTAAACATCCTTACGCAGTGAATGGCGTGCTTTCCTAGCTTTTCTTTTTTGGATTCGCGCCTACAATAAATTGAGGGCAAAATTATCTGAAGAATTCCCATGAAACAGTTACTTTACGCATTGCTGATTTGCTTGGCACTCCTCATGTCGGCTTGTTCGCCTGTCGCTAAGGATGCAAATCAAAATGCACTTTCGTCGCCGCCCATGTCGGCAGCTCCCGTCTCGACGATGCAATTTGTGGGGAAACGCGGCGCGTACCTCATGAGTCAGACAGCGAGTGGATATCTCGTCAAAGAAATCGCAGGTTCCGGAGTCGAAGTCAAAGTCAGTGGTGTCACTAGCATCACGTTTTCCGATTATGTTGTGAATCTCAGCGTGGGGGTGAAATCAAAAACGATTTCGGCAGCCGATCTGCAAAGCTTGATCGAACTGTATATTGCATTTTTTAATCGCGTGCCTGATGCAGATGGCTTGGTGTATTGGATAGATCAGCGCAAGGCGGGTGTGAGCATAGATCAAATTGCCGATCATTTTTATAATGCGGCTATCTTGTACAGTGATTTGACGGGCTATTCCAGCACGATGAGTAATGCCGATTTTGTTCGCGTCATTTACAAAAACGTATTAGGGCGGTTTGATGCGACCGCGCCGCCTGAAGCGGATGTGAATTATTGGAGTAGCTCACTATCTAGCGGTCAAAGCACGCGCGGGAATTTGGTGCGGGTGATGTTGTTCTCCGCCCGTACTTTTGCCGATGATGCGACTTGGGGCTGGGTACCAAAATTGCTCGACAATAAACTCGCGGTTGGAAATTATTTCGCGCTTTGGCATGGCTTAAATTTTAAAACGCCAGAAGAATCGATTAGCAAAACGATGGCGATTGCGCAGAAGGTGACTGCAGATGATTTTACAGAGGCGATGAATTTAATCGATGTTGGCGATAAGCTTTTTAACTTGAGTATCACGAGCACCCTCGCGCCCGGCGGTTTGACACCAGCTTGTCCCGCAGATATCAGTACAGCTTTATTTGATATCAGCCCGATTGCGATTGAAGACTTTATCGCCTTTCGTCCCTTGGGGTTTATGTCGGCGCCGATACACATGTTTCCAGCCAAGCACTCTGCATTTTCGATGACAGCGATCGGGCAGGTTCCGGTAGCAAAGCCGGTGCGGTCACCAGGAAATATGGTGGTCACTGAAATTTATGAGGCCTCTTTCAGCAGCGGTGCTAAAAACTACCAAGTGTTCATGCGACCTTGTGGTGAGGTGCGCGTCTACTTTGGGCACCTCGTAACAGCCTCAGAAAAATTAATGGCGGAATTTAATAAAGAAGCGCCAAGGTGTAATTCGTTTTACGAGGGGAATACCACTGTCACGACTTGTAGACGTGAGAATCTAAATATTAGTCTGAGTTCGGGCGAGCAATTTGGGACTGGACCTGATACCGCGGGGGTTGATTTTGGCGTGCTTGATTTTCGTCGTGCACCGGCGCGATTTATTAATCTCGAACACTACGATACCTATTATCCGTTTTATGCCTCACCGCTCGACTATTTCACGGCCGATGTGCGTGCCTCGATTGAAAGCAAAACCGGTAATGTGTTTGGCACAAAAATGCGGACAGCGCAACCAATTGGCGGCAGCTACATGCAAGACCTAGCTGGAAGTGCGCAGGGGAATTGGTTCTTGCCTGGTAAAAATCACAAAAATTCCACGGATATGAGTATCTTCGTTGGTTTGGCGCACGACTATGTGAATCCCGATGAACCCGTGATGTCCTTGGGAAGCTCAGTCAAGGGAGCGAAGCAAGGATTGTATTCCTATGTGCCGACCACGTTGGGGGTCGTTAATCGCGATTTTAAAGATATTCAGGCCGATGGTCGTGTCTACTGCATAGAGAAATTTAAGGCAGGACAAACGACAGGCGGTTTGCCATTATCGAATCCCGCTTCGGTGTTATTGCTGTGGATGCCTGACTATAGTTCTTTGAAATTGGAACTGGTGGAAGTGGGTACTTGTGCTGCGTCAAATATGAAATTGAGCAGTAACGCAACGCTCTTTGTGCGTTGACTCTTTAGTGCCAAGCGAGGAAATCTGCTGGCAAAATCGCCTATGATTTTGACTCCGGTGCAAAACATCGATCAGTAAGGTATAGCGCTTTTTCCTCACGCGAAAATGGTCGCGATTTCTGCATTTGATGCCTCGTATTTTGTTGTTGGTCGGATTTCGCTAATTTGAATTTTCCCTTCGTTCTACACTCCCTCCCAGTTCAATATTTGAGGGGGAAGTATCATGTTAGAGATCAAAGCACTGAGCAAAAAATACGGAGAAAAGCTAATTGCAGTCAATGAAGTGAGTATGCATCTTCAGCGTGGTGTGATCGGTTTGATTGGGCATAATGGCGCGGGAAAAACCAGTTTGATGCAGATGTTAGCCACGCTCAGTCGCCCGACTCAGGGTGAAATTATTTTTCAGGGTGTTGATATTGTGAAGCATCCTGATGCGATGCGGACACGGCTGGGTTATTTGCCGCAGGATTTTGGTGTTTATCCGAATTTGAGTGCTTTGGAGTTTTTGCAGTATTTCGCGGCGTTGAAAGGGGTGCGTGATTCTTCGCAAATTGAAACCTTGTTGGAATTGGTGAATTTGACCGAACATGCGCACCGCATCGCGGCTACGTTTTCTGGTGGTATGCGGCGCCGATTAGGAATAGCCCAAGCCTTATTAGGTGAACCTGATATTTTAATTGTAGATGAACCCACTGCTGGGCTTGATCCTGAAGAGCGGATACGCTTTCGTAATTTACTGGCCGATTTCGGCGCGGAAAAATTAGTCCTCATTTCAACTCATATTGTTTCCGATGTGGAGAGTATTGCCGATCAGTTGGCGGTGATGCGACAGGGGCGTTTGCTCAGTATCGATACGCCAGAGGCAATGATAGCGCGAGCACATGGACAGATTTGGTCTGCGAAAATGAGCGCTTCCGAATTGGATTTATTGCGCTCTCAGGTGCAGATTTTGCAGACACAAAAACAGGGTGAATGGTTGCAAGTCAAAATGGCGCATGGATGTAGCCCTTGTGCGCAAGCGGAGTTGTTGCAGCCAACACTGGAAGATGCATTGATGGCGCAACGTTATGCGGTCGCAGGTGAAGTATGCTAGCGCGGCTCGGCTTCGGGGTGGCGACTTCGGACGCGTTGGGACAAGGGGAAGGGCAGCGCTGGATGCACAGTCTTGCACTCAATTGGCGCTTGGTGCATACCGAAATCAAAATGCGTGCGCGGCGTTTAAGCAGTTTGATAGCATTTCTCTTGACGGTCGTTTTGATGTGGCAAATGATTGTTGATCCCAAGAGTGGCAATAGTCTATTGGTGGTTGAGCACGCCCGCGTTGCTTATACCAGTGCCGCGCTGGCGATGGGAAGCGTCACGCTGTTGAGCTTACTCATGGCATTCGTGGGTTTTTATTTGGTGCGAGGTCGAAGTACGCAAGACTTGCAATTGGGCTTAGGCTATGTGATTGCGGCGACACCCGTCACTGCACGAGCTTTGTTGTGGGGGCGTTTGTGTGGTGGTGTGTTGTATCTTGGTTTGCTGGTTTTAGGGGCTATGTTTTCGGTTATGTTATTGCAGCTAGTACGTGGCGAGGGCGCAATCCACGTGAGCGACTACTTGTCGACCTATGCTTTGATTGCCTTACCTTCCATCGTCGGTGCGGTGAGCTTCGCTATTTTGTTTGACAGCATTCCTTTTTTGATGGGGCGCAAAGGGGATGTTTTGTATTTTTTCATTTGGGTTTTTCAGGCAAGCCTCGGTGCCATGATCGCGGAGTCTATGCATGGTCGCATTGGTTTTCCTTTGCTACTCGTCTTCGATAGTAGCGGCCTGATTGTCAATATGATGAATTTGAGTGTGCATTTACATAGTACGGTGACTTCAAACGGCGTGACACACTATGACCCGAATCTGCCCGTGGTTGTTGTGACGACGATGAGTTGGGGCGCGAAAGCTATTTCTCTACGCTTGATGACAGCGGGTCTCAATTTATTACCTTGGCTATTGGCGAGCTTTTTGTTTCACCGCTATTCGCCGGATCGTCTCAAAAATGCTACGGCTGCGTTAGGTTTGTCCTTCGTCGGTCGAATCAATCGGCGGCTGCGATTTCTGACGGTGACTCTACAACCGATGTTGCGCTGGGCTGCCCGTCATCCTGGTGCTTTGAGCCGTGTTGTCGCGGAGGTGGCGCTTAGTTTGATCGCGACACCGATCGCTATTATAGGCATCCCCTTAGCCTTACTTTTTTCCGCGATCTTGCCGACACAAGCACTCCCTAGCTTTGCGGCGGCGACGCTTGCGCTTTGGGGCATAATGATTTGCGAGATCAGCGCCCGTGATGCACGAAGCGGTATCGCAGGGATGAACGCGATAGCACAAGGCGGCATGCGCGATAGAATTGTTCGGCAAGGTGCCGCGAGTATTTTTCTAGGGTTCATGATGACGAGTGTCATTTTAGTGCGCTGGTGTTTCGCGATGCCCTTGGTCGTGTGCACACTCATTTTGGGTGTCATTTGTTTAGCGATGTTGGCCAGTGCTTTGGGTAGTCTGACCAATACTTCTCGGGCTTTTTTGGCTATTTTTCTGTTCTGGCTTTACATCGCCACCCAAGCCACGGATCTTCCCGTCTTGGATTTATTGGGATTTAATTTGTCTGCCAATCTACGAACATTGACTTTGCAGATCGCAATTTTAGTCTGCTCAGGCCTTGCTTTGTCGTGGCATGTGCATAGGAAAGAGCGGACTTGAGGCTGCATGATTCTTTTGATTGTGGGCAAGTTTTCAATGGTTTTTCTTGTGACTTGCCCGCTAAAACGCTAGAATGGCGCGGTTTTGGTGCATGTTGGCATATTCGTGTCAACAGTTAAACGGGAAACACAAAGGATGTTCGATGTGTGCTGCCCCCGCAACGGTGTACAAGCGCTTGGTCAGGTATCGTAATTGCTGATGCGACCAAATAGCCACTCTACGCAACCACTGTGCCATGTGCATGGGAAGGTTTGATGGTGATGCTTGTTAGCCCGGATACCGGCCAAAATAAGTGAAGTAGGCGAAAGGAACTTGGATTGAAAATACTTCAAACAGTTCCTCGCGCTACTTTGTATTCAAGCGCCAACGGGGATCTCGGTAGCTTGTCCTTTCTATTCTTTTGTAATCATGAAAATTCAAACAAAACCTCTCGCGATGAGCGCAGCTTTGGCGACGCTTTTTATTTCTTCTGGCGCTTTCGCTCAAGTGAATCAAGCGAATCAAGAACCTGTATTGGTCACCGCGACCCGCCAAGTGCAAGTGTTGAAAGATGTGCTGGCCGATAATGTCGTCATCAGCGCAGAACAAATTCAAAATTCCGGCGCGACTGGCATTGTCGATCTTTTGCAGCAGCAACGCGGCATTGAAATTTCGCGTAATGGCGGTGTCGGAACGACGGCATCGGTTTTTATTCGGGGCGCGTCTAACCCACAAAGCTTGGTGTATATCGACGGCGTGCGTATTGGTTCGTCCACGACGGGCGGCGCAACTTGGAGCACCATTCCCTTATCTCAAATTGATCATATAGAAATTGTCTATGGCCCAGTGTCGAGCGTCTATGGCGCTGATGCGATGGGCGGCATTGTGCAAATTTTTACCAAGCGCGGCGAGAAAAAACCCCTTGTGCATTTTTCGGTCGGCATGGGCAGCGAACGCTTGCGTAAAGTTGAGGCCGGTGTTTTCGGCTCATTTTTCGGCTCATCAGAGAGTGACGTTCAGTATAGTTTGAACGCAAACAGAGAAAGCAATGTGGGCTTCTCAGCATCAAAGCCGGGTGCGGGTACGTATACCTATAATCTTGATCGTGATGGCTATACGCAAAAAAGTTTTAATGGAAACCTTAATTGGAAAATTAATTCGGATCTTAGCGCGGGTGTCAGCTTATTGCAAAGCACCTTGGATATGCAGTTTGATGCGGGTGCGGGATTTGATGATCGTGGCCAAACCAAACTCGACACGCTCGCTACTTTTGTGAAAGCGAAATTAGCCTCGAACTGGAATTCGCAATTGCAGTTTGCGCGTTCAGATGATCGTTCCTTGACCAATGCCTCCTACGGCAAGAGCAGTGTTGAAACTTTGCAGCATTTGTGGACTTGGCAGAATGATCTGAGCTTGGGGCGTGATGGCTTGCAGTTTGTGGCGGAAAAGCGTGAGGAAGAGGTGCGTGCTTCAACTGCAGCCATCGTTGGAAAACGTAGTACGGATTCTGTCGCGAGCGCTTATGTGATGAAGCAAGACGCGCATTTGGCGACCGCCAGCGTGCGGGTCGATCATAGTTCCCAATTTGGTTCGCACACGACTGGCAATCTCGCCTACGGCTATCGCATGAATGATGTGTTGCGGGTGAACGCGAGTGTAGGCACGAGTTTTCGTGCGCCGAGTTTTAATGAGCTCTACTATCCAGGCTATGGTGTTAGTTCGCTCAAGCCTGAATCGGGAAAAAATAAAGAGATTGGTCTTTATTTTGATAATGGTGAAACACAGCTTACATCCACTTATTACCACAATAAAATTGAAGATTTGATCGTAACGGCCTATCCTTGCCCTGTCGAACAAAGCACGCATCAATACGGTTGCGCTTACAATGTTCATCAAGCTAGTTTATCCGGTGTAACGATGAGCGCTGCGAGCGTATTCGGCGCATTTAAAGTGCACGGCTCGATTGATCTGCAGACCGCAAAAGATGATACGACGACGTATCGTTTGGTACGTCGTGCGCAGCGTCACGGTAGTTTCGGATTTGATTATCGTTTTGAAAAAGCGACTATCGGTGTGGAAAGCGTTTTGTCAGGTGAGCGTTTCGATGATCTCAGCAATAAAAAGCGTTTGGGCGGTTATGGTTTGCTGAACGTGGTTGGCACTTATCGCTTTTCACCTGAATGTCAGTTGATCGCACGTTGGAATAATATTCTGAATAAGGATTACGAACTGGCGAAAAATTATCGTACTGCTGGTTCGAATTTTTTTGTCGGAATGAATTTTGGATTTAAGAACTAGGTAGCTTGAAATAGGATGCGCGCTCAAAAAAATTCATCTGTTTTTTTGATGATGACCGGGATGCTACTTTTATCCGTAGCCAGCTTGGTTTTTGCCTGCCTGATTGGTTCGGTTTCGCTGTCCTTGACCGACTTGTGGGGCGCGCTTAAAGAACTGATGCAGGGTCAGTCCACTGGCCTTGCAACGAGTGTCTTGGAGCTGCGTTTGTTTCGCGCATCGACCGGTTTTGTGACCGGAGCGAGTCTGGCTTTATCGGGCGTTTTAATGCAAGCCTTGTTGCGCAATCCTCTGGCTGACCCCTATGTACTGGGCCTTTCCGGTGGTGCTTCGGTGGGCGCTTTAAGCTGTCTTTTGTTTGCGGGCGCGGGCATTTTAGTCGATGTTTGTGCGTTTGGTGGTGCGCTAAGCGTGGCCGCGATTTTGTTTGGTTTGGCTTATCGCGATTTGCGTGGACATGGCAGCGCGGAAGGGAGTGCGCCTTTGCTGTTGTTGACAGGGGTCATTATGGCCGCTGGTTGTGGCGCGGTCGTGACTTTGCTGTTGTCGCTTGCGAGTGACAGTAGTCTGCGCGGCATGGTGTTTTGGATGATAGGCGATTTAGCCAATGCGCAGCCACGTTATTTTGTCTGGATTCTGTTTGCGCTGGTGTTGCTGACGGTGCTGAAAAACGCGCGTGCCATCAATATTCTTGCGATGCATGCTGATAATGCCAAAACCCTGGGCGTTGACATTGGGCGACTTCGGCAAAGCTTGTTTCTGTGTGCCGCGCTGTTGACTGCGAGTGCGGTGAGTACCGCGGGCAGTATTGGTTTTGTGGGTTTGATTGTGCCGCACGCTTGTCGGTTTAAATGGGGTTCTGATCATCGTTTCTTGATCCCCGTTGCAAGTTTGGCGGGAGGCTGTTTTTTAGTGGTTGCTGATGCCTTAGCGCGCACGGTAGTTTCACCGCATCAGTTGCCGGTAGGGGTAATTACGGCAGTGATTGGTGTCCCTGTTTTTCTTCTGCAGTTACATCGTCTGCGGAGGATATGATGCCCACGCCTTCGGCCTTATTACACACCCAAAATTTGAATTTAAAAGTCGCAGAGCGTCAATTGCTACTTGCACTCAATTGGCAGGTTCATGCGGGTGAATGTTGGTGTGTGATCGGTCGCAATGGCATCGGCAAGAGCACCTTGCTACGCACCCTTGCCTCGCTCCGTGAGGACTACGCGGGCGAAATATTTTTAGAGGGTAAAAAGCTTGAAGATTGGCCTTTGAATGATCTGGCTCGTTTGCGATCTTATTTACCGCAAGCGCGACATGACGCTTTTGCTTATCGTGCGATTGATACGGTGCTTAGTGCGCGTCACCCCTATCAGGAAAATCGTTACTGGGAGTCGTCGGACGATTATCAATTCGCTTTTGCGATGATGCAAAAATTAGATGTGGCAGAACTTGCCGAGCGCGACGTGCGTCAATTATCGGGTGGTGAGAGACAAAGAGTGGCGATTGCCGCGATGCTGGTACAAGATGCGTCCTTGATGCTATTGGACGAACCGAGTTCGGCATTGGATTTAGCGCATCAAGTGAGCGTGATGCAAATTCTTGGGCAAGTACGTAAGGAGGAAAATAAAGCCTTGATTTTAGTGAGTCATGATTTGAATTTATCGTATCAAGTGGCGAGTCATGCTTTGTTGATGATGGAAGGTGGGCAGGTCATTTTGGGCCCCAAAGAAGTGGTGATGCAGACACAAAATTTAAGTCTTTGTTTGGGTCATCCGATCGCAAAAATAAGGCATGGCGAACAGGTTTTATTTTTTCCGCAGCAGGCTCACAGCTTGGATTCGAAATGAAAATAGCCACCTTAATGGTACAAGGTACGACCTCGGATGCCGGAAAATCTACGGTGGTGGCGGCACTTTGTCGTTTATTGCAAAGGCGCGGTGTGAAAGTCGTGCCAATGAAGCCGCAAAATATGGCTTTGAACAGTGCTGTGACGACCGATGGTGGCGAGATCGGTCGCGCCCAAGCATTGCAAGCGCAGGCCGCAGGATTGGCTCCGCACACGGACATGAATCCGATTTTGATCAAGCCTTCGTCCGATACCGGAGCGCAAATTATCGTGCATGGTCGAGTGCGTGCCGATATGCAGGCGCGTGATTACGATCAATATAAAACGGTGGCGATGTCGGCCGTGTTGGCCTCGTATGCACGACTGCAAACGCAGTACGAAAGTATTATTGTCGAAGGGGCAGGTAGTCCAGCCGAAGTTAATTTGCGGGCGCGGGATATTGCCAATATGGGCTTTGCTGAAGCTGTTGATTGCCCGGTTATTTTGGTCGCAGATATTGATCGTGGCGGGGTCTTCGCCCACTTTATCGGCACCTTGGCTTGTTTGTCGGCTTCGGAACAAAATCGCGTGATTGGTTTTGTCATCAATCGCTTCCGTGGCGACATCGGCTTGCTAGAACCGGGTCTGGAATGGTTGGAGCAGCAAACCGGAAAACCGGTATTGGCGGTGCTACCTTACTTGCATGGCCTGATGCTCGATGCCGAGGATGCGATTGATTTAAAGCAGCAGGAACGTGGTCATTTTAAAGTCATTGTGCCTGCGATTCCACGTATTTCTAATCACACTGATTTCGATGCTTTACGCGCACATCCTGATATTGATCTGCAATTCATTGGCCCTGATCAAACGATTCCGGCCGCAGATTTAATTATTCTTCCCGGCAGTAAAAACACACGAGAAGATTTGGCTTTCTTGCAGGGACGTGGTTGGCAGCAAGCCATTGCTAAGCATCTGCGTTATGGCGGCAAAGTGATCGGGATTTGTGGCGGCTATCAAATGTTAGGGCAAACGATAAACGATCCGTTTGGCGTTGAAGGCGTGGCGGGACGTTCTCAAGGTCTAGGTTTCTTGCCGGTGACAACCGAATTGTGTCGCGAAAAACGTTTGCAAGTGGTCCAAGGGTTTTGCGCTTGGGAAGCGGCTCAGCAGGCACGGGTGGAGGCTTACGAAATCCACATGGGTTTGACGCAAAAAATCGCCACTAGTGATGGGCAAAAAAACCGTGAGCAAAAAGCAGATGAACCCAATCCGGCTTTTTTTATTGGCGAACAAGCCGAAGGTATACGTTCTACTGACGACGCAATTTTAGCCACTTATTTGCATGGTCTGTTTGATCACCCTGAAGCTTGCGCAGCACTATTGACTTGGGCGGGTTTGAAAACGAATACGCAAATCGATATGAATGCTTTACGTGAAAAGAGTATTGATAGAATTGCAGATGCTTGTGTGCCGCTGCTAGACGCACTGTTAAACCGAGATTTTCCATTAGGCGCACCTGCGGTGCTATTTGTGCGTTGACGGCGCATTTTCGGCCATTTTTGTTGCTCTTCGTTGCCAATAGCTAGCTATTGGCGCCTCATTCGCAGCAAAACTGTCTCGAAAAGTGCATCCGTCATCATCACAAATCCTAATGGAAAATCTCGGTTAAATCGTGTATAGCTTTTGTATCAAAGTGTTTCCTCTGGTCTTTTGTTCTGAACTTATTTTCAGGGTGTGAGTCGAATCGGCACTTTTTAATCACTCTTGGTTCTTTTATGTTGCCTGCCTTTCAGTTACCACCTGCCTTTCGCCTCTCTAGCATTTCGCTTTCCATTCGCTTTATCTTCGGCCTTAGCATTGGTTTTGGACTAAATCCGTCTGCCTTCGCTCAAGAAAATATGCAGGAAAAAAATACTGCTGTTATCCCTGCTGTAAAACCAAACACGCCGATACAAAAAGTTGAGGTGAGCGGCGCGGGGGGCTATAACGAACGTCGGCAAGATACAGCAAGCAAAATCGTTGTGACGCAAGAAGATATCGTGCGCTACGGCGACACCAATATCGGTGATGTACTCAAGCGTTTGCCGGGTGTGACAATCGGCGGCGTGCAAGGACGTGGCGGTGCGATTCGTATGCGTGGTCTTGGCGCAGGTTATACCCAGATTATGCTCAATGGTGAACCCAGTCCTCCGGGTTTTTCACTTGATTCGATCTCGCCCGATAATATTGAGCGTATCGAAATCATTCGCGCCGCGACTGCGGAGTTAAGTACGCAATCGATCGCCGGCGCGATCAATATCGTTTTGAAAAAAGCGATTGTGACAGCGCAACGTGAATTGAAGGCGGGTTTGTCCGATGAACATGGAAATTATGGCGTGAATCTGAGCCTGCAATTGTCCGATAAAGCGGGACGCATGTCTTATGCGATTTCTGGCAATCTTAACCGCGGTGATTTTGACCGGCCTTCTCGCAATGATGAACAAGTCCTAGGGCTCAATGGCGAGCCGCGCATGCTGCGCCAGATTAGCGCCGAGAATGAAGGCGTATTTTCGTCGATCGGTCTATCACCTCGGATTAACTGGATGCTGGAAAACGGCGATATCGTGACATCGCAAAGTTTTGTTAATGCAAATCGTTTTACCAGTCGCAATGTGCAGGTGACGCAAAGTATCCTTGGTGATCCTGCTCTATTTTCGAATGAAACATCGCATAGCGTGAGTGAGAGCACTTCAGCTCGCACGAATTTAACTTGGGTGCATAAATTGGCCGATAGCGCAAAACTCGATGCGCGTTTTGGGCTCAACTATAATAAACGTAGCAGCGAGAATAAGAGTCATGCGCTTGGCGTATCGCAAATCTTGGACCGTGCTTACGAGTCGGTCAGTACTGATAATGGATACACTTATGGCGGAAAATATACCGCCCCCTTTGTTGAAGATCACGCCATTGCAGCAGGTTGGGATGGTGCTTGGAGTCAGCGTTCCGATCAAAATGTGCGGCACGACACCTTGACTGGGGTGGGGCCTATTACACCCAATAACATCGATGAAGATTTAGGGGTAAAGGTAGCTCGCCTCGCTTTGTTTATGCAGGATGAATGGAATTATTCTAAGGCGCTGTCAATTTATGCCGGACTCCGTTGGGAAGGAATTACCACGACCAGTGAGGGAAATACAATCGCTTCGGTCAAAAATCGTTCCAGTGTGATGAGTCCGATTTTGCAGGCGCTTTATAAAGTTCCTAGTAGTAAAAATGATCAGCTGCGTTTTGGCTTGACGCGCACCTATAAGGCACCCGACACCAGTAGTTTGAGTTCACGTCGCTTTGTCTCGACTAATAATTCTCCCACTAGCCCCGATAGTATGGGTAATCCTAATCTCAAACCTGAACTGGCCTGGGGTATAGACACAGGGTTTGAACATTATTTGAACGATGGTGGCGTGTTGAGCGTGAATCTGTATCTGCGCCGCATTGATGACTTTACTCGCACTTCCATTGTCAATGATGGACGCTGGGTTGCAATGCCGACTAACGATGGACTTGCAACGACGCGTGGCATTGAATTTGACGCTAAATTTCCCTTGCGCGCTTTGATAGTCGATGCGCCCGCGGTCGATTTTCGCGCCAATCTTGCTTTTAATTTCTCTAATGTAGAGTCGGTACCGGGTCCACATAATCGTCTGGATTCGCAAACACCCGTTAGCGCGAATTTTGGTGTGGATTACAAATTAGATGCGCTGCCTTTGACGGTGGGTGCTAATCTTGGTTTTCAAAATGCGGGACCTGTGCGCATTTCGCTCAATCAAAGTAGCTATGGCGTTCCTAAACGCGTGCTCGATGTCTATGCCTTGTGGAAATTTGATGCGAAGACCAATTTACGCGTCGCATTAGGTAACGCTTTGCATCAAGAAAATCGTTCATCGAGCACCTATGCCGATAATTTTGGTTCGACGATCCGCTCGAATGTCACGCCAACTTATTTGGCATTGCGGGTGAATTTCGAACATAAATTTTGATGTGGTTTGTGCGGAAATATCGTGTGTAAATTTATTATTTTGGACGTGGCTTGCAGACGATGGGTAGCATTTCTTTAGGAAGCGTCGTTCTGTCCGCTCCTTTGATGACCATTTTCTCTGGCGCGTCGCCGCTGCCGCAGACCCAGGTAATCGGTACCATCGGCGCGTCTTCGATGACGGCGGGACGTAGTGTAAGTACCTTATCTTTCAAACGACCATTGGCCCGGTTACCAAAGGTGATGTGAATTGCGCCGTCTTCGATGGCGACGCTTCTGACAAAATTGTTGACGATACGATCTGCTGATGGAAGTCCTGCTTGGGTATTATCGGCAGGAAAAGTCTGGGTCGTTTTCCAACTCGCAGCCACCGCCGGTTGTGCAGTTTCGACGGTGAGTTGGATTGAGGCCTCGATTTGTTCTCGGGTGATTTTGAAGAGGTAAGAAGGAATGGCCATCGCCGCCAAAATGGCGATAATGGCGACCGCAACCATGGCTTCTAAAAGCGAAAATCCAAACTGTTTTTTCATATCTATTCTCGGTTGAACCGCATTCATCTCTTGACGAGCATAGCAGTATTCACTTGGGTTTGATAGTCTCTTGTGGTCTCCAAAAGCCAAGTTCTGAATGCTTGCAAGCTAGGGAGTTGCACATTTTCTTCAGGGTAGACCAAGTAGTATGCCGCTTGCTCTGGCAGGCTTAAGGCCAACGGTACTTGCAGCTGTCCCGTATCGATTTCGTTTTGCACCATGTAGCGTGGCACCAAGGCCACGCCGAGACCGGCAATGGCCGCTTGAATCAACATGGAGAAAAGTTCATAGCGCGCGCCCTGTACAGCACGGATATCATTCGGGTATTCGTGCAATTCAAACCAGCGCCGCCAGTCTTCCAAACGGGTACTGACGTGCATCAGCGGCATCTCTGCCAGCGTTTCCAAGCGAGCGCTTTTTTTCGTGCCGACATGGCGTTTAAATAGGGCAGGACTACAGACAGGAATGGCGTGATCTTCCGCCATTAAGTGATCGCCATGCGTACCAGGCCACGGTGTTTTTCCGGAGTGGATTGCGGCGTGGTAGATCGCTTCGGAGAAAATAAAGGCACTGGTTTTGGTGCTGAGATTGAGTGTGATATCAGGATGTTTTGCCTGAAATTGCGGCAGACGTGGAATCAGCCATTGTGTCGCGAAGGTCGGTACGACCGCTAATTCCAAAACGCCACCGCCTTCTTTGTGGGCCATGAGTTCCAAAGTGTCACGTTCTATTTTGTCGAGATGGATGCGAATCTTTTGCGCATAGTCGCGCCCAGCTTGGGTTAATACAAGTCTTTTTTTAATTCTTAGAAATAAAGGAAAGCCGAGCCACTCTTCTAGTTTGGCGATCTGCCTACAGATGGCGCTTTGCGTGAGTGAAAGTTCATCGGCGGCCTGCGTGAAGCTTTGCAAACGTGCCGCTGATTCAAACATCATAAGCGCGTTGAGACTGGGGATTTTTCTTCGCATAATATTGGACGCTGTTTCAAAAGGTTGTTCCATTTGCTCACTAAGTCTTGATTTTATATCGTTTGTGGCGCTAGGTAAAATCTTCTACGATCCTGATCAAGATCAATTTTTTGTTCACCTTGTAGAAAGTGAAATTTATCATGAATAGCAATATCAATCTCTTGGTTTCCAAGCACCTAGGACAAGCTAAAGCATTCGCCTTGCAAGAGTTGATGCAGGTGTCACCCAAATTTCGTATTTGGGAAGAAGGGCGGGTCACTCGTTCCGAATTGGCACAAGCTTTAAATATGGTTTTGTTTGATGGCATTTTAGAGCGCGTTCCAAGTGGTAAAGTGTATACCCAAGAGGTGGCTGCGCAGGGTGGCAAGGTGATGTTAGATCACGGTGCTTTGCGCACTGTGCGTTGGTTTGGTATCGGGGATTTGCCTCCAGGTGAGGCGGCCATTACACGCATTTTAAAGCCCTTAGGTTTTCGTTTGAATGGGGTATTTCCTTTGGATCGTTTGAACATGACAGGGCGGTCCTATGCGCATATCGATGATCCTGAAAATATTTCACAATTTTTTGTCAGTGAATTGCATCCCGAGCGTTTTAGCCGTGAATTTCAAACCGCTGTGACGCGGGTTCTGGGTAACTCGGTTGATCCGTTAACACCTGCCGCAGTTTCGCAGTTAAATGAATTGGATCGTGACGGTAGCTTGGCGATTACGCAAGCGCATGCCTTGTTACCGGTCTTGGCGGCTTGTTTTGAACGTCAACATGGCGAGTTGCACTTGAGTGACTACGAAATTTTGTTAAAGGAATCGAGCGAAATGGCGTGGATTGCGACTGAAGGCAATGTGTTTAACCATGCTACGGATCGCGTTGCCGACGTTTTTGCCTTGAGTGAGCGGCAAAAACAATTAGGCCGTCCGATGAAGGCGACGGTGGAAGTCTCGGGTTCTGGGCGCGTGAAGCAAACTGCTTTTAAAGCCGATACGGTAAAACGTCAGATGATAGGTGCCGATGGCAAAATGTTAGAGCGCATAGTGCCAGGTTCCTTCTATGAATTTATCACCCGTGATACGCTAGTTGGCGACGCGCAATCGGGCTTGGATTTGGGTTTCGATACAGCTAATGCGCAAGGTATTTTTAAAATGACGGCGAATGCTTAAAGCGGTGATCGGGAGTGACAGTATGAAAAACGCAGCCACTGATGCGGGTGTAAATCAAGCGCTACTAAAGGCCTTAATTGCGATTTTGGGTGCTAAGGGATTTTTGCAAAACAGCGATGATTGTGAAAAGTATGTACGCGGCGCACGCTATGGCGAGGGGCGTGCGCTGGCGGTGTTGCGCCCCGACTCGCATGAACAGGTCGAACAAGTGGTGCGCTTGTGCGCGCAATTTGCGCAGGCGATTGTTTTGCAGGGAGCTAATACCGGATTGGTCGCAGCCAGTACGCCGGACGACAGTGGTCGTTTGATGGTGCTTTCCTTGGAACGATTGAAAAAGCATTTACAGATCGACCCTGTAAATCGCTCGGTAGAAGTTGATGCGGGCTATTCTTTGCAAGAGTTGAATGATGCATTGCTAGAGCACGGTTTATTTTTCCCGATTGATTTGGGGGCGAATCCTAGTATCGGTGGCATGATTGCCGCCAATACGGGCGGTGCGCGATTGATTAAATATGGCGATGTCAGACACAATTTACTCGGCTTACGCGCGGTGTTAATGCATCCTGCGGGCGATACGGTAGATGCGATGAAGGCCTTGCGTAAAAATAATACTGGGCCGGATCTTAAGCAAATTTTCGTTGGTAGCAGCGGTGCCTACGGAATTATCACACGCGCTGTGTTGCAGGTACATCGTCTGCCGCAACAAAGTGCGACTGCCTTGATCGTGCCGCGCGATCAAGCAGCGGTGCTCACACTCCTGCAGCATTTTGAGCAGCATTGTGGTGATTTTTTATCTGCATTTGAAGGCATTTCTGGTGCTGCTTTTGCGTCGGTGATCAAGCATATTCCTGGAATCGCAAATCCCTTCGCGCCGGAAGCGCTGCCGGACTATTGCGTGCTTTTAGAATTGAGTAGTAGCGCCGATCCAGTGAGTTCCGGTTTGCAATTAGAGGATTTCTTAACGCGGCAATTAGAAGTCTTGTTTGGCGATGTGATCGACAATGCAATTGTCGGTCGTGGTAAGGATTTGTGGCGTATCCGGCATGCCATTAGCGAAGCTTTACGCCATGAAGGAAAAATGATTGCCTTCGATATCTCCATGCCACGTTCGGCTTTGGTGGCGTTTCGTGAGCAAGCCCTAGCGATTTTGGCGCAAGATTACCCTTACCTCAAAGCGGCCGATTTTGGCCACTGGGCCGATGGTGGTTGTCATTTTAATTTGATCTGGCCCCATGATGCCAAACTTACTTACGATGTAGCGCTAGTGCAAAAACTGCGCACCCAGATTTATGATTTGGTGGTGCATGAATTTCAAGGAAGTTTTAGTGCTGAACATGGTGTCGGCCCCTATAACCTCGCTTTTTATCATCGCTATGTTCCACGCGCAGCGCAAAATCTTGCTGGGCAAATGCAGGCTTTACTTGACCCTCAAAATTTATTGGGACTGACACGGTTTGCATTTTCCGAGGAACCCAATTAGAAAATTTATTCTAAGATAATTTTATGTAATCTTAGGTGAAAATAGGGGGCAACTTGTAGCCTGTTACACAAATTGAAAACTCAAATGCGCAAAATACGCTATCTCAAGGTTCACTTTGTTAACTAACCTCTATATAATCACGGAACTTGATCGGGAGAGCGCAATACGGTTTAACTCAGTTTAAACAATTGCCGCCGAAGGGGCTAACACCCAACAAACTCTCAGGCAAAAGGACCGATCAATGGGGTGCGGTGTGAAAACTCCCCCGACTCTGGAGAGCGGTAGCGATTTTTTTGGCTTGGTCCTATTTGGTCCTATTTGGTCCTATTAAGTCGAACTACCCACCGAAGGTGCGACGCTGATGTTAATTTGACTTAGGCGTAATCTCTCAGGTACCAGGACAGAGGGGTCAGCGAATTGGTGCATGCGATGAACATTTTGTTCTTGTGTGTTTTTTTTCGTCCCTTTTTTGTCCAATCTTGGTACTGAGGTTCACATGACGCAAACAGCGACAACGCTTAAAGTAACTCCACTCAATTCCGCGCATCGTGCCGCGGGCGCAAAAATGGTTGATTTTGGTGGTTGGGATATGCCAGTCAATTATGGTTCACAAATCGAAGAGCATCACGCGGTACGAACCGATGTGGGAATGTTTGACGTTTCACACATGTGTGTGGTTGACCTCAAAGGCGAAGATGTACGTGGTTTTCTGCGTGGATTGGTTGCGAATAATGTCGATAAGTTGCAGGTCTCAGGCAAGGCTTTGTATTCTTGCATGCTCAAACCTGAAGCAACGGTCATCGATGATTTAATCATTTATTTTTTCACGGAAAACTGGTTCCGCCTTGTGGTCAATGCGGGTACTGCCGAAAAAGATGTCGCGTGGATGAACGCGCATAATGCGGCTACCGGCGCTGGCATCACGATTACCCAAAGACGCGATGGTGCAAATGCCTACGGTTTGATCGCAGTTCAAGGACCCAACGCCCGCGCAAAAGCGTGGGAAGTACTGCCAGAAACCAAAGCGGCCAGTGCCGAAATCAAACCATTTAATGCCGTGATTGTGGCCGACACCGCTTTCGGTGAAGTGATGGTGGCACGTACAGGTTATACCGGCGAAGATGGCTTTGAAATTGCCGTGTCTGCCGAGCGCATTACCGAACTGTGGAATGCTTTACTTGCGGTGGGTGTGAAGCCCGCTGGCTTAGGCGCACGCGATACTTTGCGTTTGGAAGCCGGTATGAATCTTTACGGTCAAGACATGGATGAGAGCGTCAATCCTTTGAACGCAGGTTTGGCTTGGACTATAGATTTGATCGCTGAACGTGATTTTGTCGGCAAAAAAGCTTTACAAGAACAAGGCCAGACGGCGCAATTTTTGGGCTTGATTCTGCGTGAAAAAGGCGGCATTTTGCGCGCACATCAAAAAATCATCACGGCGCATGGCGAAGGTGAAATCACCAGCGGTACTTTTAGCCCTAGCATGCAAGAAGCGATTGCCTTGGCGCGTTTGCCTATGGGTGTTGCGATTGGTGACACCGTGCAAGTCGTGATTCGCGATAAACAATTAGCAGCATCGGTCGTGAAGTTGCCTTTTGTTCGCAATGGTAAAGTTTTAGCAGCTTAGTGTAAGCATTGCATAGAGTAAGCCTACCTAAGATAGATTTTAGTTTTTTCAATTTTAATTTTAAACATTAGCCTCACATTTTTTGGAGATAAAAATGACTATTCCAGCCGATCGCAAATACACCGCTTCTCACGAATGGGTACGCGTCGAAGCCGACGGTACTGTCGCCATTGGTATTACTGATTTTGCGCAAGATGCTTTGGGCGATATCGTATTCGTGGATTTGCCTAAAGTGGGTAGTACTTTGGCAGCGGGTAAAGATTGCTGCGTGATCGAATCCGTTAAAGCAGCGGGTGACGTTTATGCACCCGTCGCCGGTGAAGTTGTTGCAGTCAATGATGCTGTGGTGGATGCACCTGATACGATTAATGCCGACGCATTTGCTGCGTGGTTGTTCAAAATGAAGCCAGCCAATGCAGCCGATGTCAATGGCTTGTTAAGCCCAGAAGACTACACCAAGAATATCGGCTAAATTTGGCTGACTTAAGAAAAGCAAACGAAACCTACCATGACACGACCTAGCCTTACTCAACTTGAAGCCCATGACGCATTCGTTGCACGTCATGTGGGCCCTTCCGAAGCCGAACAAAGCGCCATGCTCAATGCTTTGGGCTACGCAAATCGCAGCGCTTTAATTGATGCCATTGTTCCTGCGAATATTCGCCGTCACGATGTTTTGCCACTCGCCCAGTTTACTCAAGCGCAATCGGAAACAGAGGCACTGGCGACTTTAAAAGCCTTGGCGAGTAAAAATAAAGTGCTTAAGTCCTTGATCGGACAAGGCTATTACAACACGCATACCCCTGGCGTTATTCTGCGCAATATTTTTGAAAATCCAGCGTGGTACACCGCTTATACGCCGTATCAACCAGAAATTTCGCAAGGCCGTCTGGAAGCGATATTAAATTTCCAGCAGCTCATTATGGACATGACTGGAATGGATATCGCCAATGCTTCTATGCTCGATGAAGGTACGGCAGCGGCAGAAGCGATGACCTTGGTGCAGCGCGTTGGTAAGTCGAATTCGCAAGTGTTTTATGTTGCCGACGATGTCTTGCCACAGACCCGCGAAATTATCGAAACCCGTGCCAAACCTTTGGGTATCGAAGTGCGTACTTGTAGCGGACAAGAAGCTTTAGACAATGATTGCTTCGGCGTGCTGCTGCAATACCCAAGTGTTGATGGTGAGATTCGCGATTATCGTGCGTATGCAGCAGCGATTCATGCAAAGGGCGCGATGGTAATCGCGGCGACCGATTTGCTGGCGCTCACTTTGATTGAGTCGCCAGGAACTTGGGGTGCCGATGTGGTGGTCGGTAACAGCCAACGTTTTGGTGTGCCGCTAGGCTTTGGTGGGCCACACGCAGGTTTTATGGGTACCCGCGATGCGTTTAAGCGCAGCATGCCTGGGCGCTTGGTTGGCGTAACGGTGGATGCGCAAGGCAAGAGCGCTTATCGCCTCGCTTTGCAAACTCGTGAACAACATATTCGCCGCGAAAAAGCGACATCGAATATTTGTACCGCCCAAGTTTTGTTGGCGGTAATTGCCTCGATGTACGCGGTCTATCATGGACCGGCTGGCTTGCGTCAAATTGCCCAGCGTACCCATAGACTCACGACCGTGTTGGCGGCAGGTTTAAAGCAGCTCGATGTTGAAGTGATGAACAGTAGCTACTTCGATACCTTGACCATTAAAGTCGCCGACGCTGCGAAATTGCATCAGCAAGCGCAAGCAGCCGGTTTTAATTTGCGTGCAATTAGTGCGCAGCAAGTGGGTATTTCTTTGGACGAAACTACTTTGCGTTCCGACGTGAGTGCCTTGTGGGCGATTTTTGCCAATGGCAAAACCTTGCCTGATTTCGATGCGATTGAAGCGAACGTCCAAGATGCTTTCCCGACGGCTTTAGCGCGTACCACGAGCTACCTCACGCATCCTACATTTAATCGCTATCATTCAGAACACGAAATGCTGCGTTATTTGCGCAGCTTAGCCGATAAGGATTTGGCGCTTGATCGCACCATGATACCGCTAGGTTCTTGCACCATGAAGCTCAATGCGACTTCGGAAATGATACCAGTGACTTGGCCAGAATTTTCGAATATGCATCCCTTTGCGCCCGAAGATCAGACCGTCGGTTATCGCGAAATGATTGCTCAGTTAGAAGAAATGCTGTGTGCTGCAACCGGATACGATGCCGTCTCTTTGCAACCGAATGCAGGCTCTCAAGGCGAATACGCGGGACTCTTGATTATCCAAGCCTACCATGCCTCGCGTGGCGAATCTCATCGCAATATCGTGCTGATTCCATCGTCTGCACACGGGACCAATCCAGCCTCAGCCAGTATGGTTGGGCTCGATGTTGTGGTCGTTGCTTGCGACGAAAATGGCAATGTTGATTTGGTCGATTTAAAAGCGAAAGCAGAAAAGCACAGCAGTCATTTAGCGGCGGCGATGGTGACCTATCCTTCAACCCACGGTGTATTTGAAGAAGGTATTCAACAACTCTGCGAAATCGTGCATAGCCACGGCGGGCAAGTGTATGTGGACGGCGCCAATATGAATGCCTTGGTCGGCGTTGCCGCGCCGGGTAAATTTGGTGGCGATGTCAGTCACTTAAACTTGCACAAGACTTTTTGTATTCCGCACGGTGGCGGTGGGCCTGGTGTTGGTCCAGTCGCTGTTGGCGCGCATTTGGCCAAGTTTTTACCAAATCAAAAATCAACCGGCTATGTACGCGGTGAAAATGGTATTTCTGCAGTGAGCGCCGCGCCTTTTGGCTCTGCTTCGATTTTGCCGATTTCATGGATGTACATCGCCATGATGGGTGCGCAAGGATTGAAAGACGCGACCGAAACTGCGATTTTGGCGGCGAACTACATCGCCAAACGTTTGGCGCCGCATTATCCCGTCCTGTATTCGGGTCATGATGGATTGGTAGCGCATGAGTGTATTTTGGATTTGCGCCCCTTAACCGATGCCACAGGGATTAGTAATGAAGACGTAGCGAAGCGTTTGATCGACTTTGGTTTTCATGCGCCGACCATGAGTTTTCCTGTGCCTGGAACCTTGATGATAGAGCCGACAGAAAGCGAATCACAAGCTGAGTTGGATCGCTTCATTGATGCCATGATTGCGATACGTGAAGAAATCGCAAAAGTGGCCAGCGGTGAATTTGATGCCAAAGACAATCCACTCAAAAACGCACCGCATACCGCGGAAGTATTGGTAGCCGATCGCTGGACCCATCCATACAGCCGCGAAGTAGCCGCCTTCCCAGTCGCCTCCTTGCGTAAGCAAAAATACTGGGCACCTGTGGGTCGTGCGGATAACGTCTATGGGGATCGTAATTTGTTCTGTGCTTGTGTACCCATGAGCGATTACGAATAAAATAAGCAGGGTCGTTTTAAGAAAAAAGCACGTCGAGTTGACGTGCTTTTTTTTCGACTACTGCGTGCTGGGATGTCCACACAAGCTAGTGCGCAAGCGAATTTCCGATACCCTGTGCTCGCGGTGATCCAGAACAGCTCCGCTTCTCAATTCAATTTTCGATCACTCATGACTCTTGTGTAGCGATATCTCCTTGAGAATTTCAGTTTTCATTGATGCTTTATTCTCAAAAAAACCACGGATTTTTTGATTTTATTCAATAGAACTTAATGATCATTAAGTTTTATTTGAGTTTGAAAAAGAAATTCCTAATGATCTCTCGTTTTTCCGATAAATCCGCATGAGATGTCCTAACACGCAAATATTTCATTGATATGACATGAATATATTTGTAATATAACTGCAGCACTTCTTTTTTCGACGCAGACACTCGGGAGGTTAATGCGTTGATGATGGTTTTGTGATTGCAGTGGTCGGTCTGACGGGCGAACTATCGGGCTTTAAGCGAATGAAAGCGGTATTTTTTTCATTGCGGCTAGAGCCATCCCAGATTGCTTTTCCCTTGGATTTGCGTAGTCAAAAACCTTGTACGGTGGTGCACATTGGCAGATTCTTGTGCGTGTATTTTCATGACTGGAATTTGTCGTAAAGCGTGAAGCCTGCATTGAATGGCGCGACTTTCAATGCAATTCACTCATAACTACAATTCGGGAGCAATCCAATGTTTAATCGAAATAAATCATTACTTCTCGTGAGCTTGATCGCGGCGAATCTAAGTCAATTTGCGTATGCAGGGACAAAAGAAATTAGCGACGATCACGAGCACGCCCATAGAGCGCAAAAGCAGGCACAAGCGCCCAGCCCACATCAACCCAGCTTGTTTCCGCCGACAGCAGATCAAATTAAGTTTCAACTTCCTTTGAGCAAAGTCGAGCGCCAGCAGTATCTCAATAAAGCGGCAAAGCCTAGCGATCTCGCTTCGCAGCGGATGGCCGCCGCACCGACTCCAGCGTGCAAGGATATGAATCTTCTTGCGACCTATAGCGGGGCAGCGCTGGCAAATTACCTTGTGAGTTTGCCTGATTATGAATGTACCTACGGCTTGTTTTCTTTAAGCGCAAGTCAAGGCGCGACCATCTATTCCGCACAAAATATGAGTGCGGTGGTAAGTCGTTTTACACAAGAAGCGGGTAACTACAATGCTAGTAATATCGCCTTGGTGAATCTCACCTTGTATTTGCGTGCTGGTTATTACCTCGCTAGTGGCGGAACGATTCCTGCTTTTCCTACATCGACATTGACTAGCTTGCGTGCGCCGGTCAAACAATTGATCGATGGGACGAGCTTGTATGTCAACAATGCCGCAGGGCCATCGACTGCCAGTGAAATTTATACCTTGGTGACGAATTTAAACGACGAATTATATTTCTTGCCGAGCGCAAAAAATATTATCGTTCGTTATACCAATACCAGTGCCAATCCGAATGCATCGGCCGGGCTCTTGGTCAATTCCGCAGCGCGCGGCTTTACAGGAGCCTTGACCTTGATCTTTAATGCGCATGGTCGTCCTAATTCGGCGAGCGTGGTGCAGGATATGAGTTATCCAATTGCTTTGAATAATTTTGTGGTCAATGACAAGGCGGCGTTGTTAAGTACTTCCACGGCGTATCAATTGCATGATGCGGAAAGTGAAGCCTTTCGTTTCATGCAGTACTCAGCGATGCTTCCCAATATCAAGCCTATGGTGAAAACCCAGTTGGCCACTTCAACGATGACCGGTGCTGATAGTGATCTGTGGTTGGGTGCGGCATCTGCAGTGGACTACTACGATAGCGCTAACTGCGCAGAATATGGGGTATGTGGGTACAAAACGCAGTTAGCTGATGCGGTTTTGAAATACAGCTATACCTGTAGTGCTACCATCAAAATTCGCGCGCAAGACATGACCCCGCAGCAATTGCAGGACTCATGCAATATTTTGGGAACTGAAGAAAGCTATTTCCATAATATGCTGCAATCGAAGAAAATTCCTGTTGCGAACGACAACAATAAGGCATTGGAGTTGGTGGTATTTGATGATTACACCAATTACAGCAAGTATGCGGGTGTCTTGTACGGCATTGATACCAATAATGGCGGAATGTACTTGGAAGGCAATCCAGCCGATGTGAATAACCAAGCGCGTTTCATTGCACATGAAGCCTCCTGGTTGCGTCCTGCGTTTTCGGTTTGGAATCTCGAACATGAATATGTGCATTACCTCGATGGGCGATTCGACTTGCTTGGCGATTTTAGTGCTGCAACATCTCAGCCATCGGTGTGGTGGATAGAAGGTTTGGCAGAATATTTGTCGCACAAAAATGTTTATCAAGAAGCGATTGATGTCGCTAAAACCGGCACCTATAAGTTGTCGACGATCTTCGGTAATACTTATTCTATGAGTGACTACGTTCCTCGCGCCTATCGTTGGGGCTATATGTCTGTGCGTTTCATGAATGAAAAACACCGTGCCGACATCGATGCGATTTTGCCGAAATTCCGTGCTGGTGATTACACAGGCTACCAAGCCTACATGACCAATATTGGTACCCGTTATGACGCAGAGTTCGCCACTTGGGTGCAAGCTGCAACCACCGCCGGCGAGCCACCTTTGCCGGTGCCACCCGTCGTTAATCTGCCGCCTTGTTCGTCTTCATCGCAGTTAGGTAAAAACTGTTCAATCGCGAACTGGAGTTCAAGTTCCCAAGCCTATGCCTATATCATTTTGCCAGCTGGTGCTAAGAACTTAAAGCTCTACACCAATGGCGGTACGGGTGATATGGATCTGTACGTGAAAAAGGGAGCCTATCCTACGACCACCTCGTATGATGCCGCCTCACTTAATCTCGGCAACAGTGAAAGCGTGTCCTTTGCAACGCCAACATCCAATGTTTGGTACTACATCGTCTTGAAAGCTAAGCAGCCGTTTAGTGGTGTTACGCTCAACGCAAGTTACGAGTAATTCATGACTTTTGTACGCTAATAAGCTGACGTAAGCCTGGGCTTGCCGTTACGGCAAGCCCAGCGCATCAAAAAAACTGCTAAAAAAATGTGCAGAACTATTGCCGCACGGCAAAAATATCCGTATAATTCAAATTGTTTCCATGCGGGAAGTTTTCTTTGTGGAAATTTTTTTAACTCTCAATTTGAATTGAACATGAAAAAATTATCTATCGCATTGACCTTATTGGCAGTAGTCGGTTTGCAAAATTGGGCTATGGCTTCTGAAATTGCACCTATCGTTGAAAAAACAAGTTGTGAGAAAGCAGTTTATCCAAAAGCTTCCTTAATGAACGAGGAAAGCGGTACGGTCTTACTCTCCATTTTAGTGACGGCAGATGGCAATGTACTGGAATCAAAAGTAGAGCAATCGAGCGGGTCAAAAACATTAGACAAGGCAGCTGTAAAAATCTATTCCTCCTGTAAGTTTAAACCCGGAGCAAAAGATGGTAAGCCTCAACAAGCTTGGGCTAAGTTGGAACACGTATGGAGCTTGAGCTAATTCATCGTTGTTCGTCACAAACGATCTCAACGCCACGTTCATCTGTGGCGTTTTTTTTCGCGCTAGATGCTCACTTGCGCGGCCGTGCCGCGTTTATTTTTTTTCGCAAAGCTAGTCCGAATATTTTTATGTGCGCAGGCAGGATTTCCAGAACAAGCTTAAAATGACCAGTTCATTTGACGCTATCGAGGAAAAGCATGCGTATTTTAGAGCCCACCTTTAAGTCCATAATAATCACTACGATTATTTTTGCTTCGACGCTGATTCTGAGTGCTTGTAATAAGCCAGCAGTCGGTGCTGATTCTCCCAGCCATAATATGCCAAATATGCCAGCACCTGAAGTCACCGTTTTGAGCGTGGAGGCGAAAGAATTACCTATCGATTTCGAATACGTAGGTCAAACGGCAGGACTCAATGAGACTGAAGTGCGGGCGCGTATTTCCGGCATTTTGGAAAAGCGTATCTACGAAGAGGGAAGCCGCGTTAAAGCGGGCGATAACTTGTTTCAAATCGATGCGGCGAATTACAAAAATCAATTGCTGGCGGCTGAGGCTTTAGCTGCAGTCAGTGAGGCGAAGTTGAATCAAGCGAAACGCGAATTTACCCGTATCCTCCCTTTGTTGAACGAAAAAATGATCTCGCAACGCAGTTACGACGACGCTAAATCCGCCCTAGAAATGGCAGAGGCGAGTGATAAACAAGTTCGTGCGCAAGTACAAGACGCAAAATTAAATTTGAGCTATACCACGGTAAAAGCGCCGATTTCTGGTGTGACGGGTGTCGCTAATAAAGCGAATGGAAGTTTGCTCTCAGCGAATGATAGTTTGCTCACGACCATCATTCAAACTGATCCGCTGTATGTGAACTTTAGTATGAGCGAGGCGGACTATGTCAAGTTAAGTGCTGATCTGGCGAACGGAAAGCTTCGTATTGCCGGAAAGCGATCTAGTAACGGCAGTTTTGCGTTTATCGTGAAACTTAAATTATCCGATGGCAGCGTTTTCCCCACCAGTGGTGTAATGAATTTTGCCAGTGAAAAAGTGAATTCAACTACGGGTGGATTTGATGCAAGAGCACAAATCGCTAATCCCAATGGTGCATTACGGCCGGGTCAGTTCGTGCGTGTCATCTTGCAGGGTGCTGAACGCAGTGCAGCGATTGCCGTGCCACAACGCGCCGTCATCGATAGCCCGATGGGGAAAATGGTGTTTACGGTTTCACCCGAAAATAAATTGGTTCCGCGACCTGTGGAGCTCGACGGATGGTCGCACGGAGACTGGGTCGTGACCAAGGGCTTACAGTCCGGGGACAGGGTGTTAGTCGATGGATTTATTAAGGCGCATGAACCTGGGATGCTCGTCAAACCCGTTGCCTTAGTGTCGACATCAGGGGCGACCTCAGGGGCAAGCTCAGGAACGACATCAGGGGCGAAATAATGTTCTCCAAATTCTTTATTGATCGACCGATCTTCGCCACTGTTTTATCGCTCATTATCGTGATGGCGGGTTTGGCTGCATTGCGAGTATTGCCGATCTCGCGCTATCCCGAGATTTCGCCCCCTGTTGTTAACGTCTCTGCATTTTATCCCGGTGCTTCGGCCGAAGTATTGGAAAAGACGGTGGCCGCACCCATAGAGGAGCAAATCAACGGTGTAGAACATATGCTGTACATGGATTCCGTGTCGGCTGGCGATGGCCGCGTTACCATCAACATTACTTTTGAAGTCGGCACTAATCTCGATATCGCCGCGGTGAACGTGACTAATCGGGTACGACAAGCGGAAGCGAAATTGCCGCAGGAAGTACGTCGACAAGGGGTTGCCGTCGTGAAGAGTTCATCCAATTTCTTGGTGGTTGCCGCTTTTTACTCGGAAGACGATCGCTACGATGCCTTGACCCTATCGAATTACGTTTCACAAAATGTTTTAGATGCCGTAAAGCGCGTACCCGGCACCACCAATGTGCAAATTTTTGGTGCGAAAGATTACGCGATGCGCATCTGGATGCGACCAGATCGTATGGCGCAATTAGGCATCACCGTCAACGATATCGCATCCGCGATTAGCGAGCAAAATGCGCAATATGCGGCGGGGAAAATCGGTGCACCGCCGAATAATACGGAAGAACTCACTATTACCGTGACCGCCAAAGGCCGCTTGTTGGAGGCCAGTGAATTCGCCAATATCATCATTAAATCCGCTAAGGGCGGAAGTAGTATTCGGCTCTCGGATGTGGCGAGAGTGGAGTTGGGTTCGCGCGATTACAATTTGTATGGACGGATTAATGGCCATCCTTCTGCCAACATCGGGGTATTTTTACAGACCGGCGCAAACGCGCTCGATACCCGCAAAGCGGTCGAAGCGACACTGCAGGAATTGAAAGCCAAATTCCCGTCGGGTATGACCTATGCGACTCCGTATGACACGACACCATTTGTCACGGAATCGATTTATGAGGTTCTCAAAACTTTGGTCGAAGCCATGATTTTGGTGTTTATTGTGGTGTATTTGTTTCTGCAAAACTGGCGTGCTACGCTGATCCCAACCTTGGCAGTTCCAGTGTCCTTAATTGGTACGATGGCGGGCCTACACTTGCTCGGCTATAGCATCAATACCTTAACTTTGTTTGGCATGGTATTGGCGATAGGGATCGTGGTCGATGATGCGATTGTGGTGTTAGAAAACGTTGAGCGCTTAATCAATGAAGAGGATATGTCGCCCAGAGAGGCTGCGATTGAGGCGATGCGCGAAGTGACCAGCCCAGTGATCGCAATTATGTTGGTGTTGGTGGCGGCCTTTGGTCCCATCGCGTTTTTAGGTGGATTGGCCGGAGAATTGTACCGGCAATTTTCAGTCACGATTTCGATTGCGGTGGTGTTATCCGGCGTGGTCGCGTTAACTTTGACGCCAGCGCTTTGCGCATTACTACTCAAGCGGGGGGCTGAAAATCATGCGCCATTTTTTCTCTGGTTTAATCGCGTGTTTCTGCGGTTTACAAAACACTATACCGATGGCGTAAGTTTCTTTTTAAAGCGCGCAGTATTAGGTGTCTTCTTATTTTTCAGTATGATTTTGTTGGCAGGGGGCTTATGGAAAATTGTCCCTGGTGGCTTGGTGCCGGATGAAGATCAGGGGTATTACATCGGCGCAGCCATCTTGCCTGAAGGCGCTTCATTGGAACGCACCAACAAGGTGGTTCAACAAATTGAAGCTTCGGTCAAGGACAGCAAGAATATCAATGCAACTTTCTCTTTGGTCGGCTTGGATTTTCTGGGTGGTGGCGGTTTAAAATCTTCGGCTGCAACCATGTTTTTTCCTTTGAATCCTTGGGAAGGAAGAGACAAGTCTGCGAAGGATTTAGTCGGTTATTCCTTCATGAAAACGGGCCACATTAAAGAAGGCTTGCCACTGTTTTTTGCGCCTCCTGCAATACAGGGCCTTGGGCAAACGGGTGGTTTTGAATTTTATCTGCAAAACAAAGCGGAGGGTGGCGTTACCCGCCTAGCTCACTTGTTGCCAGACTTGATTGCTGAAGCGAATAAGCAGCCCGAATTGGCTGGGGTTAGAACGCTCTGGCAAGCGAATTCACCGCAGCTTTATATTGATGTGGACAACGAAAAAGCGCGTGCGATGGGGGTCGTACTGTCCGATGTTTACAATATGCTGTCGGCCACCTTGGGCAGTTATTACGTCAACGATTTTAATAAAGGCGGGCGTATCTATACCGTGCAATTGCAAGCCGAAGGACAGTATCGTGCCAAGCCCGATGATATCGGTAATTTGTATGTGCGTTCTACGAACGGCCAAATGATTGCGCTGAGAGCCTTTAGTACGACCCGATTTGTCACTGGCCCAGATACTGTAGAACGGTTCAATGGTTTGCCTTCGATTAAATTGTTTGGTGATGCTAAACCCGGCTTTAGTTCTGGTCAGGCGATTGTGGCGATGGAAAGAGCTGCAAAAGCTGTTTTGCCAGCCGATGTTACCTACGATTGGGGTGGTGCGTCCTTCCAAGAAAAACGTAGCAGCAATGCCGCAGGTTTAGCCTTGGGCGCGGGTGTCTTGATGATCTTTTTGATACTCGCTGCCCAATACGAAAAATGGTCGCTGCCTTTCTCCGTTTTATTAGCCATGCCTTTTGGTATCTTTGGCGCGTTATTGGCGGTGTATTTGCGCGGCTTTAACAACGATGTGTATTTCCAAATCGGCTTAGTGACGCTATTGGGACTCTCCGCAAAAAATGCGATTCTCATCGTGGAGTTCGCCGTGATGAAAGTACACGAAGGCTATACGCCGGTCGCCGCAGCATTGGAAGCGGCAAGGTTGCGGTTTAGACCGATTCTAATGACCTCACTTGCATTTATTTTAGGGGTGGCGCCACTGGCATTTTCACACGGCGCTGGCGCTGCAGCGCGGCAGTCTTTGGGAACCGGTGTCTTAGGCGGAATGATAGGCGCAACCTTCTTGGCCATCTTCTTTGTGCCGCTGTTTTTTAAATTGATACATGACAGGCGGTTTGAGACGACGGCTGAGGATTTTGAACATCCTGTTTTAGAAAAAGCCTAGCCGGAAATTGTTGTGGCTAGGGGACCTAAACTTACCATCTGTGTTGTCTCCGACGGTTGGGGCAGGGATTAGATTGGGTCGCGCCGTGTTCTCGACGGTATTCCGCTTGCAGTAGGAGTACAATTGCGATGAGCCCTAATTCAAGTTTAAAGCCCTATGTATCTTGCCACTGCTAACGTTGATCTTCACTGCCATTCCACCGTTTCGGACGGTGTTCTCGCACCTAGCGCGGTCGCTGAGCGGGCTAGAGCGCAGGGCGTTGAAGTTTGGGCTTTGACCGATCACGATGAAGTGGGTGGCCTTGATCAAGCGCGTTCTACGGCACATGATTTGGGGATGCAATTTATTAATGGGGTTGAAATCTCGGTCACTTGGGCGCAAAAAACCATACACATTGTTGGCTTAAATTTTGATGCGGATAATGTGCAATTGCGTGATGGTCTTGCCAAAACACGTTCCGGTCGACAAAGACGTGCTGAGGATATGTCGGCCGACCTAGCTCGTGTAGGTATTCCGAATTGCTATGAAGGTGCTTTAAAATACGTTGGCAACCCGGATCTCATTTCTCGCGCTCATTTCGCTCGTTACTTAGTCGAGATCGGTGTCTGTCCTGATGTTTCATCGGTCTTTAAATCTTATCTCACAGAAGGTCATCCGGGCTTTGTCCCACACCGGTGGGCGACTTTAGCTGAGGCGCTTAAGTGGATTACGCAGGCCGGAGGTTCGGCCATCGTCGCGCATCCGGGTCGTTATGATTTGGATTTACTGAAAGCCGATGTGTTCTTTAACGAGTTCAAATCTTTAGGCGGCGTGGGAATTGAGGTCGTTACGGGGAGTCACACCCCAGATCAATACGAGGAATACGCCAAGATTGCGAAACAATATAATTTCTTGGCCTCACGCGGTTCGGATTTTCATGCCGTTGAAAAAGGCATGCTTGATCTAGGACAATTGCCGAGTCTGCCCAAAGATTTGACCCCAGTTTGGGTGACTTGGACGGCTTAGTTCACCCAAATTTTCTTACACTCAAATCTCAAGCACATGGCGTAAAGGGCTGAAGAATCGCAGTCTAAGGTGCGCTCACTTCATTTTCTTTTTTATCGAGAATTTGACATTGGCGCAGTTCGCAGCGCGCCATGATGGTCGAGCCATTTTCACAGTTCATGCGATACAACTCTGTGCTGCCATTTGAGCTCATGAGGCCTGCGCCTTTGCCGCCAGTGCAGCCGACATTTTTCGCCATTCTTTCCACGGTAATCGACGAAACGCCCAGTTTGAATTCCACCATTTGAATTTCGTATTTTTCTTGTTTAGCGTCATTGATCTTTCTTGCTACGGGCAGAAAAACATTGCTAGCCGGGGCAGATGTCGCCATTGTAGTCGGCGTAGATGGGATAGGCGTCGCCGCAGCAACCACGACAGGCGTTGGCATCGGAGCCGGGGTTGGTTTAGCGATCGGTGTTGGTGTTGCGCCATTGGCGACCGTCGTCATTGCGCTCGTAGTCGCACTCGTTGCTGTACTTGCCGTTGTGTTGGCGATGGGTGTGGTGCTTTCAGGCTTGTTTGCTTGCGCTGTCCCTGTCTTTTCCTGCGGCGCTTTACCAATGACGATGCGCGGCGCGACGAATGTTGGTTTGTTCTGATTTGCTGGCGCACTCGTAGTCACAGGCGCACTCG
>JAHFQV010000015.1:37219-52298 GCA_023259175.1 Oxalobacteraceae bacterium
GGCTTGTTTGCTTGCGCTGTCCCTGTCTTTTCCTGCGGCGCTTTACCAATGACGATGCGCGGCGCGACGAATGTTGGTTTGTTCTGATTTGCTGGCGCACTCGTAGTCACAGGCGCACTCGAGGCTGGCGCTATAGTAGATTCGCTACTTGGGACAACTTTGCTTTCAGGCCGCTGAGTGATTTCTTGGGGCTTGGCATTGCTTTGCATTTCAATTGCTTGTGGTTTTGCAGGTGTCTGCGTTGCTATAGCTGGGGAGACATTGATATTGGCATCAAGGTAAAGTGCGATGAGGTCGTGCTCCCATTTTCCTTCCGAATCCTTGGCCGTTTCTAATCTCGACCATTGTACTTTGAGATAGCCTTGTGACTGTTCCGTGTTTAAATCGCCGATTGCCTTTAGCGCCATTGCGCGGTCTTGCCAGAGGATGTGTTGTCCTTCATAGAGGCCTTTTAAGAAGCTAAATTGATCTTGCGCTTTTAAAATTCCGAGCGAAGAAATCGCAGCTGACCTTACATACTCGTTTGCGTGACTGGCAAATTTAACTAAGGCTTGGGTTGCTCTCGGGTTGTTGCCAAAGCCGAGTTGATACACGTCTTGGAAGGAATTGTTGTTGGTGCTCGCTTCACTTTCAATTTTTTTGATGAGTTGATCGACTTGTTGGTCATCGATTTTTTGTCCGTAAATGGCTTGATTGATTTTTGCGGCAAGTTCTTTGGCGACGATGGCGAGCGGTTCGTTAAAGGTTGGTTCTATGACTTCGTCAAATGACCAGACGGGAACTTTTCCGCGTTTAACGTAGGCGACCATGCTTTGGGTGCCAGAAGGTGTCATCACATCCACGCGTAAAGAAGTGAAAGTAACAAAGGGCGAAAAACCGCTGACGCGATGATTAAGGGTATTAAAGCGCTTAACGACGATGTCAATATTATTTTCACCTGAGCTGAGATTGACCGGAAGTCCACGCTTACGCATTTCTTCTACCGTGTTTTTGGCTAGCCAAGAGACTGGCTGTAAGGGCGCGCCTTCATACATGGGCTTCATGGGAATTCGCCCAGTTAAAAATGGGTTGCTCGCATCGAATTCATGCTGATTCTTGAAAGTCACTTTGCTGGAAGTGAGGCTGCCATTGATTTGATAGGCGTTTGAAGACGGGCTTATATCTTTAATCGGAACCGGCATGTTAATAGCACACCCCGACATCAAGCCAAAACTAATGATCAGCGCGAGGCTGAGCAGTAAGCGTGACGACGATCTTATGTTTGGTTTGCGTAGATCGAATTGCATGCGAATGTTCTCCCTAGATATCGTCTTAGTTTTGAGGTGGTGCATCAGTGTTGCAAATTAAAAAATAAACCGAAAATCTTCCCACGTGTTGAAAGCAGAGCAAGCTGCGCCGTGTCGAAAAGTAGGGCTTCATCAATACGAATATCCCCGAAAATCTTGGTTTAATCATGGCGGATTCTACCTGATAAATCCTTGATAACCAAACCTTTCGCACAAGGCTTTTCTTGTTTTGCAAAGCAGTGTTTGTTTTGAGAAATATGAAATTATCGCGCTTTAATTAATTTTTCCAGCCGGTCTTCCTGACCAGCGACTGGGATTAAATGAGGGTAACGTAAGCCCTCCGTATAAGGGATACTGAGCTGGGTGATTTGGTCTTGATCACTCACCGTCAGTATCAGCTCGCTTTGCTTTTTCTGTGCGTCTTGGATCGCGTTAGCGAGTTGACCGGACTCAAAATTTTCACCGTTAATTTTAAGTATGCGCATCCCGGGAACAAGGCCGGCTTTGAAGGCGGGTCCGTCCCATAGAACGTCGATGATGTCGCCATGCTCGCTATTGGGCGTGTTGTCGCGTGCAATAACTAGGCCAACTGAATAGCTGTAATTGGCTTGCCTATTGAGCGCTTCATTGGCTTTGAAATAGCTTGAGGCTTGATCATCATAGTGTAGCTGCCAACCGCTATTGCCGATGCCAGCTAGCGGGGCGTGTTCCTCTTTGCTGTGAGTGCGTTCATGGAGAAATTGTTTCCAGTCAAAAGCGGCGAGTGTATTTAAAGTAGTGATGACATCCTTTAAGTCGTAAGCTTTGATTTGATGTGCTTGTGTGCTGTTGTGCGCAGGTCGCGCATGAAAAATTTTGACGAAGTCGTCGATGGATTTCTTGCCTTGCGTAAGGCTTTGTAATTGCATGTCGATGTCTAACCAAAGCAAGCTGCCTTCGCGATAGAAATCGGTTTGACGACGATAGCTGGCCCAAGCTTGAGGTGTGTGGTAAAGCGTTTGTGCAAAACTGACGGTGTCGTCCAAAGAGCGCCAACGTCTGCCGGGACGGTGATCCATTTCAGCGGCGGTCAGTGCGAGCGCGTCACGAAATTGCGCTGCATTCCAAAGACCGGCACGCGCCGTTAATACTTCGCCCAAATAATTGGTTAAGCCTTCATAAACCCAGAGTAAATCGCCTTCCATCGCTAGTTGATAGTGCGCTGTGTTGAGTCCGTTCGGGCGGCGGTATTTACCATTCCAAGCATGCACTAATTCGTGTGCAAGCAAGGTCGGATCAGCGAGGTAAATTTCATTGGAAACGTAATAATCAGCAGGACTGCGATTGCTGCTCGATTCGCGGTGTTCTAATCCGTCGGCATGTACATGATCTGACACTACGTGCAAAAAATCGTAGTGGCGAAATACTGAGTATCCAAATAATTTGACCGCTTGCCGCATCAGCGCCTGATGCTGTTCGATTTGGATGGGTGTGATGGCGAGTTTGTCGGCTTGATCGGCAGCCAAGTTAAGATAGCTGGGCACTTGATCTTCAGGGTTTAATTGTATGCGTTTAAAGTTTTCGCCTGTGAGTAGGGGAGAATCAACGAGCTCCTCCAAACTAACTTCCTGAAAACGTTTGAGTGTCGTCTTTCCGCTTCCATCTCCGTCCTCGTCTTCGTTTTGCCTGCGCAAAGCCGTTGCGTATTGCCATTGCGGGGCGAGCTTGATACTGGGGTTAAAGCGGATATCCTTGCTGGCGTGTCCAGCAGGATAAAAGAGGACTTGATTCCACTCCAGCAGCAAAAGTTTGGGCGTAGCGACTATCGGGCTGCTGCCATCGTTGCTGCCATTGCTGGCAAGTACGTCAAATTCTAGGCGAAGTTTTGTAGTGTGTTCTGGGAGGGTAACGTGAATTGAGTACATGTCGATACGGTCACGCGACCAGTCCAATTTGTGCGTGTCGGCATAAATCTGCAGACCAACCACCGCTTCAATCGGGCCACTAGGTCCGTGTTCACCCGGTATCCATTTGGGGTAATGTAGTAGGACGGATTTTCCATGAACCGGAACGGTTTCAAGGACATGAATAATCTTGCGAGTCGGTTGGGAGAAATCGACTTGGAGCTCAATTACCTGCTCATTTGCTTGCTCATTTGCTTGCTTAATTGTTTGCTTAATTGTTTGCCCGTTTGCAGGTGTGACGACGTGTTGTGCGATGTCGGTTTGACCGGCACTTGCCCAAGCGCCTAAGCCTATAAATCCTAGCGAACAGACACTCTTAGCGCTCTTAAAACCTAGATTTTTAAAAAATTGAATCATTGATTTGATCATTGTTTGTGAAGGTCGTTCAGTCGTTAAGGATTAGATGAAGCTTTCTTTCTCCGTGCGTACCCATACTTACCCGTACCTATTGGTATATTGGTGCACAGAGGAGAAATTGAATAAATCGGCGTTTTCTTAAATCAAAGCTAAAAAACAATGCTAACATTTTGCTTCTTGTTTACAAAAGTTTTTTTGTGTAGGAGAGGATTGATGGCATCGAGCTCCAGTAGTGGCAGACCACCGCATCTTCCCGAATCAAGTTTTGATAGTCATGGACGGCGTGCCGAACATCGCTATCAAGGTAAGGATGCTGAGGCTGTCCATAAAGCAGCAGTCAGTGGCGCACGTATGGTCGAGCCCTTGAGTGAAACCATCGCGATTTCGCGCCCTAAACCGGGTTTGTTACGCCATTTGGGCGATACCCCAGGTGGCATGGCGCGTTTTGCCTTGCCCGGACATACTTCTGAAATCGCCGAGATTGCTGGTGATGCACGCTTGTCGTCGATGACAGTGGCGCATGTAGCAGCGAATCGACTTCAAAGTATCTTTCTAAATAGACGCGCTCGTAAAGCGGAACGTGCCGCCGCTCTAGTCAGAGCCGCGTCGCCAGATTTGCCACCGATTCAGGTACCAGAACGGGCGCGAGCTATCCAACATCAGTTTCTTGCGTCGATCAAATCAAGTGCGATGGTACGTCGAGAACGCGGCGAGTTTGCGGCATCGGCTACGCATGAGAGTGATAGGTTGATGGCGGGTGCGACCGATTTTCAAGGCAAAAAAATTCGCGACTTATCACGGGATGCAAGTAGGCTTAGCCTAGGTGTTAAAGATCATATCGCCACGTCTTTTGAAAATGAAATGGCGCGTAAGGCCTATACACCTGCGGAAGCGGTTCGGGTCCAACGCTTCATCACCAGGATGGAAAGCGTCGCGAACCAAGTGCATGCTTCGATGTACTTTAGCGGCGACGATCAACATAAGATTTTGGCTTCAGGCGCTTTGTTTGGCAAACATACGCGTCAAGGTTTAGGAATGGGCGGAGAGAGTCATACCTCGGACGCAGACGATAGGCGCTTGGGTAATCACGATCATGTGTTTTTCTTTCTCGAACATCGTGATTCACCGATGCGTAAAGCGACCCGCTTTACCGCCGCCAGTACCGAGGATGGAATTGTTTCAAGTTCGCATGCCGCTGCCAGCGAAGATGCGATAGCGCCAGGAAGTCGCCGTATTTCTTTCCCTTTGGAGGGTTTGATGCAAAAGGGAACTTGGGCCATGAAACAAGATTTTTTAAGTCCCGAGGGAGCGTTGGGAAAAGCATTGCAGCCACATGAGAATTTTGTCGCGAGCCCAGCACGGGATCCACAAATAGCAGCGCGCCATTTTATGCACCAATTCGCCTTGGGCGCACTCGATTTGCAGGGCATGAAAAACGCAAGAGGGCGACCCAATGCAAGCGTATTAGATGCCTTGCATGCACAGGATGATAGAAGCTTTGTTGAAACGGTATTTAAGGATCATCTACGACCACAACTCATGGTGCCATCGGTCGTCAATTTGAATACACGCGGTGGCATTATTGACGCCCCGGTGGGTGACAAACACTTAATCGACCCGGCGCATGGCGCAGGTGCTTTACATGCACCGTCTTCACCGCGATCATCGCATGATTAATCATCGAAATGGATATTGGAATAGCGTCTATGCAGATAGCGATTGCAGGTGCAGGTGTTGCGGGTTTGGCGAGTGCGATTTTATTGGCGCGGCAGGGAAAAGACGTCATAGTTTTTTTATCATATCGCCGATCCGATATCAGTCAAGTTGAGTGGACAGGCTTTATTGCCCACGCGGGAGGCTCAGAGCAGCTATTTCGCGTATCACGAAGCTGCATGCGCTTGGGAAGAAAAAGCTAAGTGAAATAATCCTAGAAACGGCAATTGACCGCTCAATATCGTTTATAAGTGTTTGATTTTACATGGGCTTTGGAGGTAAATTCTGTTCACCATTTAGGTGAGTACGCTACGAACATGATTGCACACTTTTTCGGCTCTCTGGCGTTGTTACTCCTCCTAGCAACGTGGAGGTTGCGTCGTCGTCGTGCCTAGCCAGAAAGCCGAAAAAATGCACACTCATGTCCGTCCAATCGCCGTTTCTAGGATCATCGACGCTCTCTCCTACCCCCCCATTGCGCTACATGCCGAGTTAGATCATGATTTGGCAAATCGCGAGGCGTGATAGAACAGGCTTAAACTCCTGTTTGAGGACATCATTTATCCTACTTGAGTATAATATAGAATCCTACTATAATAAAACAAATGATGCTATTTTGGAGGCGGTATGTTGCAAACTTTACGGCGCGCTGGCGGTTCATTGGTGATGACAGTTCCCAAAGCTTTTATCGAGCAGAATCACCTGCAAGAGGGTTCACAAGTCGAACTTTCTTTAGAAGGTTGTCGAATGACGATTGAGGCTCCCGGAAAACGTCGCTATAAACTTGAGGCATTATTGGCTGAAATGCCTAATGGAAAACTTCCAAAGATTGAGGGCTGGGATGAAATGGCTCCAGTCGGATTGGAAGCGCTCTGATGGCGGCCTACGTTCCAAATCGTGGAGATATTGTTCATTTGCAGTTTGATCCAGCATCAGGCCATGAAATGAAAGGCAATCACTATGGATTAGTGATTAGCCCAAAAGCTTTTAATCAGCGTGGTCTAGCGATGATATGTCCGATTTCGCAAGGATCATCGGATTCTGCCAGAACACATGGGATGGTCGTCACACTGATGGGCTTGGGTCTTCACACCCAAGGCGCTGTTCATTGCCATCAAGTCAAATCGCTAGATTGGAAGGTTCGGAAGGTTAAGTTGGTAGAGAAAGTAGCGCTTGATATTGTCGATGATGTTGCGGCGCGTGTTGAAGCAATTATTTTTGAGTAAGGGAAATTGTGGCCTACTCGATATTGGTAATTTTCAGCTTAGCTTTTGCCGCAGTAAAAATTGACTAAAATATGAAAATCGACACTTCCCAATCCACGAGGCAGCTCACGGTTTAGGAATAGTGCTTCAACCGGTTTTTTTAGATTCATCTACGACCACAACTCATGGTGCCATCGGTCGTCAATTTGAATACACGCGGTGGGATTATTGACGCCCCGGTGGGTGACAAACACTTAATCGACCCGGCGCATGGGGCGGGTGCTTTACATGCACCGTCTTCACCGCGATCATCGCATGATTAATCATCAAAATGGATATTGGAATAGCGTCTATGCAGATAGCGATTGCGGGTGCAGGTGTTGCGGGTTTGGCGAGTGCGATTTTATTGGCGCGGCAGGGACACGAAGTCACGGTTTTTGATCATATCGCCGACCCGACCCCTGTCGGTGCGGGCATCTTATTGCAGCCAACGGGGCAAGCTGTGCTGCAGCGTTTGGGTTTGCTCGAACAGGTTCTTACGCAGGCCGCTCCAGTTCATAGTTTGCAAGGCCATACCGGCGCTTGGCATAGTTTGGATTTGAATTATGCAGCGTTCTCTCCTCATGGGCCAGCGCCTCATGGTCTTGGAATTCATCGTGCAAGCTTACATGGTATTTTATGGCAGGCAGCGCTGGCGCAGGGGGTGCAGCTACGTTTAGGTGTAGCCGTTGATCAATTTAGTTCGACGAAAGAGGGCGTGTATTTACCTGCGGTGGCCTCAACTTTTTTCGATGCTTTGATCATCGCAAATGGAACACGTTCACGCCTGCGTGAAAGTTTGCCGATTAAACAGAGTTTTCGCCCTTATCCTTGGGGTGCATTTTGGACTGTTCTTGATGCCGAGGATTGGCCTTTCCCCACTACTTTGATGCAGCGTTATCGTGGTGCGCATGTGATGTTGGGCGTATTGCCAACGGGGCGTAATCCACTGACGCAGAAAACTTGCTATTCGATTTTTTGGAGTTTGCCCTGTGCTGAATTGCCTCTGTATCTGGCGCAAGGCATGACGGGTTTGAGTGATCGCATCGAAGCGATCTGGCCGGAAGTCGCTGCGTGCTTGCGGGCCTCGCCGCATATTGAATTGGCGATGGCGCAGTACGCCGATGTACGCATGCAGCACTGGCATCATGAAAACATCTTGGTGATCGGTGATGCGGCGCATGCCATGAGTCCGCAATTAGGACAGGGTGCGAACATGGCCTTAGTCGATGCTTGGCATGCCGCACAGTGTTTAGCACGTAGCAGTCACGTAGCTAGTGCTTGGGCGGATTATTCACAAAAGCGAGCGGCGCATATTCGCTATTATCAAATGGCGAGCCGTGCCATGACCCCGCTTTATCAGTCTCATTATCCAGTAGGATTTTTGCGCGATCTCGGCACCAGCCTAACGCGCCGCATCCCCACCTTACATCGCCAAACCTTGTTGACTTTGAGTGGCGCTAAACAAGGCTGGTTGGATACCCGGGCGACGGTTGAAGCTTTGTTGGCTTGAGACTCGAAACGACAGTCGGGTGGCTTTATAGACTTAGACTGACCCGCCACAGCTCAAATTCCACGTCCCATTTTTTGTCCCATGATCGTACCAAGGCTTGATAACGTGGATAGTCACCGACGCGCGTGAAGACGAGCATTTGTTCTATTGCGTCACGGTGTTTTTCCATCATGAAGCGGGTTGCGAGATAACCCCAGCTATAGATGCGGGTGCTGTCATTATTTTTTTCGTAGCCGGTGTAAAAGAGTTCGCTGAGGCGATAGGTGTTTTGCTGGGCGAGGTTTTGGGTGGCGGGGTGTCCATTGGGATGGGACAGGTATTCGGCAATGCCTTCAGTCCACCAAACGAGGTAAGGTGGCTCGGGTTCGGGACGCGGACAGTTTTCGGGCGGTGCGTGCGAGTCGTGCAGGTTGGCACAAAAATCGCCGTACAAATTATAGCGACCATCGAGGTAGTGTAGGTATTCATGTCCCAGATTATGTACTTCGCCATTGTCCCTTTGGTAGGCGATAAATTCGGCTTGATTGCCCGCTTGATCTGGTGCGCCTTCTAGGTACATGCCGCCATTATTGGTCGGCATGTGGAAGTGCTCCCCTGCATAGTGCATGAAGCTTTGTTTGTCTTTGTAAATATTGGCACGCAAACTTTGGTTGTGATCATGCGCTACTGGATTGGGGGCTTGGTTAGACTGGCCAAATACCTTGAAAAAATGTGCCTCTATTTGCCCGAGTTGACTGCAAATTGCATTTTCTTGTTCGGAATTTAAAGCTTGCGAACGTAGGCTCAAACTGGGGCTACATTGCCGGACGTGTGGCAGGATTTGCTCGGTTGATGCTGTATTAGCTTGCGCGCTGTCTGGAAGAGGCGGATTGAATGCGCTCAGGCTGAGGAATAAAAGGGCGATCATAACTACTTTTAAAAAGGTTTATAAGGGGGGTGTTTCACCTCATTATAAATATATTTCTAGAATATTTGTGGAATATTGGTCTGTTTTTGTTGTATATTGATGGGAGGAGAAATAAGTAGGAGCGCGAGAGCAGCCTTGCAGATGCGCTGCAGTAGCGGCGCGGATGCAATGTGCCCAGTGTTTGGGCGGGTGAGCAATTTCGGACTTAAATTGTGCTTGTCCGCTTATTTGTCTTGCCATACTTGCGCAGCGTTCTCGGACAAGGAATTTTGGATGGAACTGGAGAGACTGATGTCGGTACAGCCACAACTATTTGGAAATTGGACGGCACCTGCGTCCATGCTGACGATTGATACCTTAGATTGCCATACCGCGGGCGAGCCTTTGCGCATCATTACGAAGGGATTTCCAATATTGCGTGGGGCGAGCATGTTGGCACGCCGTCGTGACTGTATGGAGCAGCATGATGCGCTGCGCAAGGCACTGATGTTTGAGCCGCGTGGGCATGCTGATATGTATGGCGCATTGATCACGCCGCCTGAGCGTGAGGACAGTCATTTTGGCGCACTCTTCATGCATAACGAAGGCTATAGCACCATGTGCGGTCATGCCATGATCGCCTTGACGCGAACCGCGATTGAAGCGGGCGTTGTCGAAAAAAAAGAACCGACGACTACATTTTGTATTGATGTGCCTTGCGGCCAAATACGTGTTTTTGCCGAAATAAGGCAGGGTGTGATTGAAGACATTAGTTTTGAAAATGTTGCTTCGTTTGTGCAGGAGATGGACTGCGAAATTGAGGTGCAGGGAATAGGTCCCGTCACCTACAGCCTTGCCTACGGCGGCGCATTTTATGCTTATGTGGATGCCGCGAGTATCGGTTTGTCTTTGGCAATGGAGAACCATCGCCAGATTATCGATTACGGCATGCGGATTAAAAAGGCGGTCATGGCTAGGCAAACGATGGCGCATCCATTTGAACCTGATCTCAATTTTTTGTATGGCACGATTTTTTCAGATCGTCCCAGTCCAGCTAGTTCACCTCAAGTTCATAGTCGTAACGTGTGCATTTTTGCCGATGGCGAACTTGATCGTAGTCCAACAGGTAGTGGTGTCTCGGGACAGATTGCGATTTTAATGGCGCGAGGAGCAGTCAGTTTGGGGCAGCAAATTGTGATTGAAAGTATTTTAGGAACACAGTTCCGTGTTTCCGCCGTGCGTGAAGAGGCCTATGGGCCGTATTTTGCCGTGATACCACGGGTCGCAGGCGAGGCTTATGTCACCGGTCAACATCAGTTTTTGATTGATCCACAGGATCCACTCATGCAGGGATTTATTTTCAAATGAAAACGGTAAAAAAGGGAGTAAAAATATCATGGAAGCAGATAAAGACATAAGCTTGAGGGAAACCAGTTTGAAGCCAGAATTTGAACGAAGACTCGCAAGCATGCGTGCCAATATGCGGTCAGCAAAGCAAGATGCCGCACTTTTGTTTTCGCTCCATAATTTGCGCTATTTATTCAACTACAGTGGTGAGGCAGCCTATGGCGTAGTCACACAAGATGAATTGGTGATCATCACCGATTATCGCTTTTCTGAGCAGGCGCAAGAGGAGGCGCAGCAAGCGAATATTGCTGCGAGAGTGGTCTGTCGTGATCGTGATCGGCAGAGCTTAGGGCAGGCGATTCATGTCGAATTGATGCGGCGAGGTGTGCAAAATTGTTGGTACGAAGCAGAGCATGTGTCGGTGGGAATTTGGAATGCGATCGTACAAGAAAATCTGGGTGTGACGTTCATGCCGAGTTTGGGTGTGCTGGAGCAGCAGCGGAAAATAAAAGATGCATGGGAGGTGGCGCAGATGCAGGCGGCGGCTAAGATCGGTGACCAGGCCTTGGCGATGTTGATACCGAAAATAAAATTGGGTGTCAGCGAGCGTGAAATTGCGCTTGAACTTGATTATCAAATGCAGAAACTGGGCTCGGAAGGATTGTCTTTTGTGACTATACTGGGCTTTGGTGCACGTTCTGCTTTGCCACACTGTATTCCATCTGAAAGGCGATTGCGTGAGGGCGATTTGCTTGTACTTGATTTCGGTGCTGTGGTCAATGGCTATCGCTCCGATATGACCCGAAGTTTTGTGGCAGGACGAGCCGACTCGAAACAAGCTGCGATGTATGATACTGTGCTGACGGCGCAATATGCAGCGATGTCGGTGTTGAAAAATGGCTTACCTGCACAGGCCGCTAATACGGCCGCTTTGACGATACTGAAAGCCTCGCCTTTTGCGCAATATGCAGGTTTGGGTTTGGGGCATGGCGTTGGTTTGCAATTGCATGAACAGCCTTTTATCAATGCCGTATGTACCGATACTTTGCGCAGTCAGTATGTGGTGACGATAGAGCCAGGAATTTATATCCCGGGTTATGGTGGTGTGCGTATTGAAGACGATGTTTTAATTACAGATGATGCGTTTGTGCGATTGACACAGGCACCTAAAAATTTTGAACTGGCGATTTAAATTCATGCAAATGATTGATGCGGAACAGGTGAATCGTTCCTTAAATTTTCCAACATTGATTGAAGCTTTGGCGACGGGGTTTGCGCAAAATTTTGGTATGCCGCGACGACAGGTTTATGCTTTGTCGCCGGATCCAGACTGTCATGATGGATTCGCGGTTTTGCCCGCTTGGAATCAGGAGGTGGTGGGTGTGAAAGCATTCACTTATTTCCCCGAAAATAGTGCGCATCACTTACCGACTTTGTTCTCAAAAATTTTGCTGTTTAGTCGCGCCCACGGTCAGCCTTTGGCGATGATTGATGGTACCAGCGTGACGTATTGGCGCACAGCGGCGGTCTCTGCTTTGGCTGCACGTTATTTGGCGCGTCCAGAGTCGATTACCTTACTCTTGCTCGGCACCGGCAATTTGGCGAAACCCTTGATTGCTGCGCATGTACACGAGCATGCCATTATGCATATTTGGGTGTGGGGTCGTAATGAAGCCAAGGCACAAAGCTTAATCGCTGAACTGGCGCTCTTGTACCCCGAGATTTCTTTTTTGTTTGCGAAAGAGCTGAACGCTTGCGTACAGCAAGCCGATATCATTGTTAGTGCGACGGGGAGTGCAGCACCACTGGTTTTGGGTGAATATGTGCGGCCCGGTACGCATATCGATTTATTGGGCAACCACAGCCAAGATCGACGTGAGTGCGATACGCTATGTGTAGAGCGCTCTACGGTTTTTGTCGATTATCGAGAAAATGTTTTGAATGAGGCCGGTGAGTTATTGATACCCATTGCAGAAGGACGCTTTCAGGCAGAGGCGATTCGCGCCGATTTGTCGCAACTGTGTAACGATGCCAGTGTGCGCCGCAGTCATCGTGACGAGATCACGCTATTTAAATCGGTGGGTACGGCTTTGAGTGATTTGATTGCGGCACATGTGGTTTATAAAGAAAATATGCAGGAAAATAAAATAGAAGAACGGCTGATGCCGACCTCAAATAAGGGAGATAATTAAATATGGAAAAAAGTAAGCGCAGTCCTTTTCATCGCGCCTTTTATGTTGCTAATACGATGGAGATTTTTGAGCGTTTGGCGTGGTATGGTTTTTTCACGCTGTCCTCCTTGTATATGACCAGTCCGAAGGCGCAAGGCGGTTTGGCTTTTACCGATGTTGAGCGTGGTTTCTTGCAGGGGATGATACCGTTTTTGCTCTATATTTTTCCAGTGATTACCGGCGCGTTGGCCGATCGTTATGGTTATCGACGGATGTTTCTCGTCGCTTTTTCCATCATGTGTCCTTCGTATTATTTACTCGGACAAGTGCATTCCTTCTGGACATTTTGCGCTGTGTTTTTGATGGTCGCTGTGGGCGCTGCGTGTTTTAAACCGGTGGTGGTGGGTACCGTGGGGCGTTCAACCGATGATAGTAATCGCGGCTTGGGGTTTGGCGTGTTTTATACCATGGTCAATATTGGTGGATTTTTGGGACCCTTGGTGGCTGGATATGTGCGTGCGGTGAGTTGGGATTTAGTGTTTGTGATGTCGGCGGTTTGGATCGCCATCAATTTTATACCCGTACTTTTTTTCTACAAGGAACCCGCACATGATGCGGAAAAAGATCAACGTAGTTTGAAATTGGTTTTGCTCGAGGCGCAAGAAGTTTTGGGTAATGGTCGCTTGGCGATGATGGTGATTCCCGCTGTCGTGGCGTTGATGGTGACGACTAAATTGGGGATTGGTTTTGGCATTTATTTGCTGGGCGTTGTGCTGTGGGTTTTGCTAAATTTAGGATGGAGTGCCTTGTTTGCGGCGAATGCCAATAGCCAGAAAGCGAGCGCATGGTACCGTGAAAAAATTCGTGTAGGCGATAAAGATTTCGTTCTTTATCTGGTGATCATGACGGGATTTTGGGTGATGTATAACCAATTATTTCTGACCCTGCCTTTGTATATTCGCGATTTTGTCGATACCAAAGATGTGGTTGATTTCTTGGCGCATTGGCTGCCATCGAGTGTCGATTTTCTCGCTTCCGTGAATCTCGATCAACTCAGCGCGAGTCTGCCTGCAATGGCCGATCAATATGCGCTAGGTGTGGACGCGCATGGCTTTCGACAAATTGCGTATGATCTGCTCAACTACAAAGTGAAAGTGCCCGACGAAATTTTGCGTAATGGCCTGATCGCTTTGCACAATGGTAGCGCGACTGCGCCGCAGTTAGCGCAAGCTTGGGCGGCATCTTATCGTCAGGTGAATCCTGAATATTTGGTGAATATTGATTTTGGCGCGATCGTCATTTGTCAAATCGCGATGAGTGCATTTTTGCAGCGCTTTAAAGCCTTACCAATTTTGGTCTTGGGCACCTTATTATTTAGTGTGGGCATGTTCTTGTGTGGATTGGGAAATCAATTTGCCACTGGCGGTGTGGTGATTGCGTTTGTTGTTTTAATTTTGGCTTTCGGTGAAATGATTGCTTCACCCAAGAGTCAGGAATATGTCGCCGCGATTGCACCTAAGAGTAAGACGGCCATGTTCATGGGCTATTATTTCGTGTCGATGGCCTTGGGGTATTTGTTTGCAGGGCTTTTGTCGGGTTGGTCTTATTCGGTTTTAGCCAAGGAAATGCAACAACCCCTGCTGATGTGGGCCTTGTTTGCCCTGATTGGTGGTTTGACTGGATTGGCTTTGATTGTTTTTAATATCAGAATTAAACGCAAAGCCCAGCAATAAATAATCTGGTAAAAAGGAAATTGGAAATGATTAAGGCCATCGTATTTGATTTAGACGATACGCTTTGGCCGGTTGCGCCGGTAATTCTGCATGCGGAGACGACTTTGCATGTCTGGCTGGCGCAGCATGCCCCTGGGATTGTGGCACGTTATAGCATCGAAGATTTACGTCATGCTCGGCAAAAGATGGTCAGCCGTGACCCGCGTTTTGCTTATGATTTATGGGCTTTGCGCCACGCCTTATTATGCGATTTGATGGCGGAAGAGTCGCTGCCTTTGGGTTTGGCAGATCAAGCCATGCAAGTATTTGCCCATGCCCGTAATCAGGTTGATTTGTATGCCGATGTGTTGCCGGGTTTGCAGCAATTGCAAAAACGTTTTGTGTTAGCCAGTCTTTCCAATGGTTTTGCAGATTTGAAGGCGATCGGTTTAGCATCGCATTTTCAAGTGAGTCTAGCTGCCCATCAATTTTCTTGCGCTAAACCAGATCCGCGTATATTTCATGAAATGTTGACGCGTCTCGCTTGCTCGGCGCATGAAGTAATGGTGGTTGGAGATGATCTTGCCATTGATGTTGCGGGTGCGCAGAGCGTGGGTATGCTCGGTGTTTGGATGAATCGCCGGCAACTTAAAATTGAAGAAAGCGCCTTACCGAATCTCGTTCCTGATATGATCGTTGAAAGTTGTGAAGACCTGTTGTTGCGTCTTTGAAATATCGCAGCATAAAATATTCTTTTCTGTACTTTCGCCTACAATGATCCTAGAGACGGCGGTTGGACGGATATGAGTGTGCATTTTTTCGGCTTTCTGGCTAGGCGTAAATACCTTCGGTGCTGAGGAATCACCCCTTGCAAGGGGTAATCGTTACGTTGGCAAGCAGCATGCAG
>JAHFQV010000098.1 GCA_023259175.1 Oxalobacteraceae bacterium
CACCACCGATACCGTCAATCACTTTATTACGTCTGCCTAATTCGTCATAGCGATATCGGGTGACGAGCGTTTGTATGGCAGAAGGCATGATGGTCCATGCACCATTGGTCGCGTCAATATTTAACTTATAGACAGTTAAGCCCTTAACGGTACTTGTTAATTGATGTCCCAGTCGATCATAGGTCATCGCGACTAGACGTCCAGAACCATCAATTTTTTCTAGCACATCACCGAACGCGTTGACTGTATAGCGCGTGACTCCGTAATTATCTTGGCCCACTTTCGCATCGGCCGCAAAACTTTTAATTAGGTGACCCGCTGCATCATAGATTTGTTTATTCGCATTGCCATTGGCATCTATCGTTACAAGCAATCGTCCCAGATTATCGTATTCATTGTAGCGGGCGTTGTTTGCAGCATCGACCGTTTTGATGAGCTGATTATTGGCATTATATTCGTAGGTACTGACCCAACTGCTATCACGCACATCGCGCACACTAGTCTGGTTACCCCAGCGGTCATTGCCGTAGTTGACAGTGACCGTGGCACTAGATTGAGTCAGGTTCTTTGTTTGAATCGTGCCCCAGTCGTACTGCGCCTGCAAATTGAATGTTACGTCGGGTCCAAGAATACGCCCTGCAATGGCATTGATCGCTGCGCGCATCGTACTATTGGCGACCTCTGCATTGGCACTTGCAGCCGCAGCCAATGTCGTGAGTTGATCAATTCTTGCTTGGGTCACGGGGACCGACGAGCTTGGACTACCCGTTGTATTTACTCTCGCTTTTTCAAGGACCATTAAGGTCGTCAATGCGCTAGCGAGTTTGTCGGCAAATGCTTTTTGATTGAGCTTAATTTCAATTTTTGTTTCGGTGCCATGTTGAAGAATCCCGATAAATCGTGCAATCACGTCGCCGCGGGACGCACTTTGCAATTGACTCATCCAGTAGTCTTGCGCCTCAGCATCCGGATTTTTTCCTAGAGCATTGTTATAAAATTGATTGATAAAGTCGAGATTGCTGAGATTTTTTAAGCTGGTCGGGCTGTCGTGGTTAATGACTGCTTCCGACACGATCATATTGTTAGCCAAACTTGCCCAACTACTTGCGCCACCCGGCACCCCAAATTGATCGCTCCAATAGTCAAATCCGCCAATTTCGGGGGTTCTACCAAACAATGTCAAATAAAATGCAGTCACTTGCATCCGAGTCTGAGCAGCTTGATCAGTCGCCAAGGCATCGGCAATACCACCTTGCGCTGAGTTGGCGGTCACATTATTAAATAAGCTGCTTCCCACACTTTCATTATTTCCTTTCAAATAGACAGCATAGGTCAGACCTACGGCGACTTTATTGTTTAATAATTGCTGCCGGTTCCAGCCCGCGATATCAGCGCCTTGTGGCCCCATTGTTTCATTGAGAATGTCCGCTACGATTTGCCCGCGGGACTGGGTAGTTAAGTCCTTTAAATGTAATGCCGCTTTCTCGGCCAGCGCATTATTTTGACTCGCCGAACTCTCACCCAAATTGGCGTAAAGTGCGTTCACAAAATTGGTATTGGACATCGCACTAAAGGCGTTGCTCATCATTTGTGTAGCGACCTCACTTACTGAACTATTACTCAGTTTGTCAGACCAGTGGTTCAGACCCGTCAAGTCGGGCGCACGGTTGTAGAGTAAGACGTACAGTCGTGCTATTTGCGTTTGTGCAGCGCTAGCGCCTAAATTTGGCGCAACCACTAAGCGTGCAGCGCCCGCACCCTGTGCGGCGGCCTCATTGGCCAGATCGTATGCCTTTTTAGCGTCCACAACTTTAGCGTTGGCATCATCGAGCAATTTCGTAGCATTGGCTGTTAAATTACCTTCGGCAGAACTGTAATTTTGTACCATCTGCATAACCGAATAATCAAAATATTGACGATTACTGACTGAGATCGGATCAATTTCCTTCGAACTAAGCACCGTTGAAAACAGGGATCGAATAACGCCCCCGAGCGCGCGTTGCTTTTCCGTTGTTCCGGAAATTGCAGCAGCCTTCACTAGCTGCGTCGACCAGTAATTTTCATTCACGCTATCAAATGCGTCACGCCCTAATCCAAGACTGTAAATTCGACGAATCACAGCCGGAAAACTATTGTTTGATGGGTTGACATAGGCTATAACCTCATAGGCAATATCGTCTATCGTCGCAGCACCCCGGTTGAGCCTTAATGACCATTCCCCTATCTTCGTCAAATCACTCGCTTCAAAAGATTTAAAGCCAAAACCTGTGAACAGCTTGATCGTTTCATGGATGCTTGTGGCCAGTGGGGTCATCGTCGGCGGCGTAAGGGGCACCCTTACACCCAACACCTTCAGCGTGTTTTGGTATTCGTCGTATAGCCTTTTTGTATTGGTAACCGCCGCTAGGTATTCTTGATTTGCACTATTGACTGCGTCGGTTGCCCTTGCGTTAAAACGACTGGTGCCTTGGGTAACTTTGTCATTAAAAACGCGCTTTGCCACTAAGGCGATTGGGTCGCTACCGGCGTAAGTAGTCATTGCACTGATCATATCGATTAGAACCTGAGCTTTTGCACTCAATCCTATACTCGCGGCCTCGGTAAATTTCGTGATCCAATATGACATTTCGGGATCGTTGTCATAGCGCTCCAACACCAATTCATAAACGTGTTTTACGAACGCAGTCGGTGACAGGCCGTTGATGGCTCCACCTGAGGCGAACATCGTGGCTGCTACTTCAGCGGGCGAAGTGCCGCTATTAAGTTGACTTATCCAATAGCTGACACCGTCGATTTCAGGATCGACTTTATTAAATATCGCAACATAAATTTGTTCGATTATTTTTTGATTGGCGGCGCTTGATCCCAGGATGCGGTCGCGATCTGCGTTTGCATTGTAAGCCTGAACTGCTTTAAGTTTTGAAAAGGTTTCTGCGTTCGTGTAATCGTTGATTTTCTTCGCCAAATCAGTTTCGACGGCCGAGCTCGGGAACACATTGGAGTTAAACAGTATCTGTGTCGCTAGGGTATAGCTCGCCTCCGTGATTGCCATCGAGAATTTTCCGGCACTCACCAATTTATCCCATTTATTGGTTACTGCACTTGTATAATCCAAGTCAAAGCTGGCCTTTTCCAAACTCGCCCGCGCGGCAATAATGGCGCTATCTGACTTGCTCGCCTGTGCACTCTTATAAATTTCGTTCGAGGCCTTATAGGCATCTTCAGCAAGTTTCTGCGCATCTCTTGCTTGAGCATACCCTGCTTCCAAACTTGCCTTAGTTGCTTGTGCAGAAGCAAGTGCTCGTGACAAACCAGCATCCACCCGATTTTTGAGATTTTGTTGTGCTGTCATACGAGACGCGGCATTTTGTGCGGCGACTAAATCACCTTGCGCCAACGAATAATAGATAAGCGCGAACACAAAAGCATCATTCGCGGTTTTATAACTCGCCTTGGCTGCGTCTAAGGCCGAACTAGCCGCATCAAAGGAGCCACTTGCGGCAAAAGAGCCTATTGCAATGGTTGCGTTTTCGTTAGAGATAAATTGGTCACGGGCTCGCACACCGTCATATTCACTTTGTGCATTTTTATAGCTCGCCGTCGCGGCAGCAAAGGCATCACTTGCAGTTTTATAGGCCAAATCGGCTGCTTTACTTTCGTTGTCCGTAAAAGCAAACGCTTGCGCGGTTTTGCTATTCAAACGGTCGCGTGCAGCCAATCCATAGGTGTCCGATCCGGTGTAGGTCGAAACGTTGGCAAATATGCCGACAAATTGATTGCCTTTCGCCTCAGGCGTCGTCGCTTTTTTGAATTCACCGGTGTACCACCCGATACCTTCTGTAACATCGTCAGTACGACCAAAACTTTGCTTAAAGATGTGCTCGAAGATATTATCCTCTGTACAGAAGCCCTGCGACTGGCCGTATAAAAACATGTTGTAGGCCAAAGTGTTTAAGGACACGCCACTGCTGAGCTGATCGTACCAAACCGTAAAATTCGATTGTGATGGTCGAATTTGATTAAATAATAAAACCGATAATTCGTAGACTCTTTTGCGTTTTTCTACGTCATAGGTCTTCTCTGTATTGAGCGCAGCATTCTTTGTTATTTTCACTTGCAATGCTGCAGCGACGTCCATTTCCTTGTTTTGCCGATTGATATCCGCCACTTGTACAGCCCGATTCGCGCTATCGGGTGTCAACGACGAATTATAGTTGAGCGCCGTATTCATAAACACCAGGGTTGCCTGACCTTTGTCGGACGCGCTGTTAAATTGGCCGCCCCAATACGCAACTCCCTCTGCAATACTGGACTCTATCGTCAGTCCCATACTCCCCCGTAAAATGGTGTCTACCAGCTTACTAATTGAATTGCCATTTTGTCCCAGGCCAATTTGATAAATATCTCTAGCCACGTCAGCGATAGTCTTTCCATTGCGCTTGATGTCCTGTAGTTTTGCGGTGACATCAGCTACCAATGCAGGATTTGTTCCGAAGGGACTTAATCGACCCATTACAAAACCATATAATTTGTATATTTGCTCAACGATACCGCTGTCGGCTTGATAGGCATTCCAATTCGATTTCGCCGTATCAAACTTCGCCTGACTATCAATTTGAACTTGTAATGCTGCATTCATCACAATTTTCTTGTTTTCGCGATCGGCTTTTGCCGCGCTTTCTCGCGTCACAGCGGAAGCTAAATCAACGCGCCTAAATCGTTCAATGTCGTACACCATATTGGTAAATACTTGACCCCGCAAAAAATTGCTGTTGATTTCATTTGCCCTATCTAGATCTCGGCTCCACGAATCGATCATCTCCTTGTCATCACTCGATCCGCCAAGACTATTTGCGTAAATCTGCTTGATAAAATCGACACTGCTAGTGGGATGAGGAACGATGGAGGCGTAAATATTATTGGCGACATCTGCCTCTGTCTTGCCATTATTCAATTCGTTGATACACCAATTCACTTCGGCGGCACTTGGATCTGTTTTATTTAATAGCAGTGTGTAGAGCGAATACACCATGCGGTGGCTTGATTCATTTCCAGATTGAATTGCGTTCAGGGCGTTGACGGCATTATCGTAGGGTACCTTTTTCTCTAGGAATACTTGGTTTGCCGCGTTGTAAGTCGCTTGCTTCGCGCTGTAATCCGCTTCTGCCGCGTTTAACTTCAATACTGCCGATGCCGCCGTCGCATTTTTTAAATTCAAGTCGGCGGTGACTGCGGCTAATCTTGCCGTGGCTATTGCCAATACTTGTTCAGCTTTGATACTGTCCAATTCTGCTTGCTCAGATGCTTTCTGAGCCGCTAATAACACAGTTTTGGCATTCGCCACTAGGGCTTGGGTATTCGCACTTATTTCATTAGAAAATACAGCATTTGCGTTTTCGACTGCTAAGCCTGCTGCATCCACCAGATTTTTTGCATCGCCTACGTTCTTTTGCAATGCGATAAGTGCATCGCTCGCATCTTTCCAGGTTTTCTGCGCCTCATCGGCGACTCTGCTTGCGTTCGACAAATCTGTATTCGCAGTCATCGCCTGCGCCTTTGCATAGGCCAAGGAAGCTGCGCTCAACTCCAATACGCTGATGGCTTGCGCCAGGCTAGTAGATGCCTCCGCCAATTTAGATTTATTGATCGTTACTTGCGACAAAAGTACATCAGATTTCGCCTGATAGAGTTGTACCGTCGCGTCCATTACCCCTATCGTCGGAACTACGGCATCGACCACCTGTTTTGCATCGAAAACGCTATTTCCGCCCAATGCGACGTAATTTAAACTCACCGCGGATTTAAGAATGAAGGCATTACGCATTGCAATTGCGTTTGCATTTCCAACGATATCCAATACGGGATTAGGTTCGACATAAGAAGTGATCTCGGCGATCATGGCTTGTAACACCGCACCTTTGGAAGTGTACTGACCTGCTTGTCCAGCCTGATTGAGTCGATCGACCCAACGATTTAATTGCGCTGGCGTTGGTGTCGGGTTATTGAAAACATTGTGATAAATGTTAGCGACTAATCCTGCCATATTGGCAGCGTCTGGTGACGCCTGCAACAGGCTATTGGCGACGACTTCCATGGACATGCCATTGTTCCGTGCTGTCGACCAATAAATAAAGCCGTCTGAATCTGGTGCACGATTAAATATGAGCGTATAGAGTTGCGAGATTGCGATACGATCCAAAGACTTACCTGTCGATAAGGACTTCGCAACGTTAATTGCAGTAAATGGATCACCTGCAGTTACTTGCGCATTAATGGTCTTTGCAAGATCTGAATTCTCACCGCCTAAACCCACAGCATAATAAATGCCGGTCGTTACTTTATTTTTAAATAGCTCCTGTGCGACTTGTATCGTGACATCATCGCCCGAATAATTTAGCGTGGTGTTCATCAGGTCGAGCAATACCTGTGCCTTTGCCGTTGAACTAGCACCTGCCTCGTTAAGTCTAGTCTCCCATATCGCTTCTTCGGTTTCACTCTTCCGACCAAAGACATTCCCAAAAACATTGCGAATGATTTCTTTGTTAGTGCCTGATTTCAGTTCACTGGCCTCAAAAAAAGTCGCTGCAACACCGACTAAATCCAAACGATGGTTGGCAATATCATTGGACCAGTAATTAAGCCCGGTCATCTCTGGCGCTCGATTTTGTATCAGAACATAAAGCTGCGCGACTTGAAGTTGGATATTGGCCGGTGCAAGGAAGGTACTTGCACGAACTAAGTCGAGCGCTGCGGTCTTACTATTTGCAGTGACCAGCTTCAATATGGACGCGGCAACGATGCTGTCCATTCCATGCATGTTGTCGGCATAGATCAAGCTTACATCGACCTTATTTGCAAATAATTTCTTCGTGTCTTGCGCCGCAGTATCTATGCCTGTCGATGTCAGCACATCTTGAACTAAGCTGCGCACCATTTCTCCGTGCGCATTGGGAATGGCACTATTCCAAATTCCGAGATATTTGGATTTTTCGCTGGCATTAACGGCTCTTCCCATCGCACCGTTGAAAATACTATCGAGTATTTGTTCGCCCGTATTATTTGACAGAGGCGAGCCCGCTATCAATGATTCAGCGATTTTTGCGAATCCCAAAGCACTGATTGCTTCAGACGTGTTTTTTAACTCGAATGAGGTAGGTGCACGCCCAAATAGCGCGACATAAAGTTGCGCTGCTTGAAGTTTCGTATCTTGCGAACCCACTGTGAGCGTACCCGAAATACCTAATCCATCTAAAATTTTCCCGGCTTGGTTCACGTACTCAATCACATACTCGTAATTCCCATCAAGTAAGGCGGTGACTTGAGGTGGCCCCATACGACCATTCAAATAACTACTAGCCGTTACATCTGCTGGGTTAAACACGTAAGCCGACCCATAATTAACCAATACAGCATCGGTTTTCCAAACTCCACTATTCAAGTGGCTATATTTCAATACGGGCTTAACACTAATGTCAGGCGGCGCCGAAATGGTCAGCACATTACTCCATGCCAAAACCTGTGCATCTCCTGCGCCTTCACTCGGTACGCCATCGGCCACACGAACCCATGCGCCATCCATATTTTTCTTGTAAACCGTGATCTGACTGATCTGATAGTTTTCATGTACTTCACTGGAAGACTTAGTCGTCCACTTAAAGTTGAGGTCTTTATCGGCCTCTTGGCTGGTCACAACACGCGTTTCACTATGTGCAGTTGCAGGTTGCGCTAGGTTCGTCTGTTTATAGTTAAGAACCACCTTTACATCACCATTACCCCAACTTGAAAGTTTGGGTAATGTGACCGTGGTGTTGTGATCGACAATCGTGTAGTACTTATCTTTTTCTACCGCGCTACCTGGCGCTTGACTCGCCATTTGATAGCGATACTCATTCCAAACTTTGTATCCAATCGCGGCAATCGCTGTGTCCGCTTTTGCCGTTGTGATCGCCCCTTGTTTTGGCATCGTTTTAGCGGTGACATTGCCCAAGGCATCATATTGCGTTTCTGTGTGAATCAATGCCGAAGCGTTATTTGAAACTACCTCGTTCAGGGACGTGATTGCGCCCAAATTCAGCGTCGGGCTAGTAATCACTGCCGTGTTACGTCCCTCCACATCATTCAAAAGTACTCGCGTTACGCCATCACCCCCGTTGGTACGCCAAACGTGACCCGAATTATCGTAATTTGCAAACTGGATTTCAGTACCGTTATTCTTGACTCGAATAACTTCGCCAAAGGAATTAATATCGGTTTCTGTTTTCGACTCTGCAAAACCAGCGGCAAGTAGATTGCTACTTCCTGGCGCTATCGACACAACCACTTGTCCGACTGCGTCGTATTGGGTGATGCTAAAACTGGTTTGCTTTTTCGGTGTGGTTTCGACACCGTGGTTCGAAACATAGCTATCAACTTCACTGACTTCCTGCCATTGTTTGACCGCATGGCCATACACGTCGTAGGAAACATAGCTGGTGTTGCCATTGGCGTTGGTCGTTTGCGTAGCGTGACCCGCTAAATCAAACTGCGTCACCGTGATGCGGTTACTGAGGTTGTTGTCTGCGCTGGTGTTGTAGTCTGTCGCATCACTAAATGCCGCATCGGCTGGCAGGGTGTCTTTACCATAAACGCTGTCGATTTTAACGACGACGTTACCGTACAGGTCGCGTCGGTAGTGGGTGAGGATGTGGGCATTGTTGCTAGCGCCACTGCCCGGTAACAGGGTTTCGGTGACCCGCCCTAAGACATCGTAGACGCTTTGCGTTATGCCGCCCGCCGCATCCGTCACTTTCGTTTGGTTGCCCAAGGCATCGTAGTCATACCGGGTCGTTAAGCTGCCCTTCGCACTGGTGTTGTGGCCTTGCGCATCAACGGTGCTGGTTTTAACGTTTTCTTTGGTCTCCGTCAAGAGTCGATTTAAGCTGTCGTAGTGGTAGCTGGTGACGCGATCTTGGTCGTTGAACGGCAGCGGTAAATTCGCTGTGCCTTCGAGCGTCCCACTGGCTTGACTCACCGCAGCGATGATGCTTTGAACGCTGCTGCTATTTTTGATGTCGCTCCATTCAATATGTCGCGCAAGATTGCCCAGCGCATCGTATTCATTCGTCGTTAAGTAACCCATCGCATCGACGGTCGCGATTTGTTGACCTCGGGCGTTAAAATATTGGGCTGTACTACTGACCGTGGCGCGACCTGCATTGCCCGCTTTTAAGATTGTCGTCTGATCGACTTCTCCAAAAGTGGTGTAGTGGTTGGCCGTGACTTTGGCCACCGTTTCGATGGTGTGGGTGTTGCTGTCAAAGGTTTGCGTCGCCATTTCCGTGGTCTCTTTGACGCGCCCCAGTTGGTCGTAGGTGGTGACGATGCTGCGGTCTTGTTGGTGATCACTTTCAAGTTGAATTGTACTCAGGACGTTTTGCAAGATTCCCTGCACGGCTTGAACCGCTTGCTGGGCTTGACTTGGGTCTGCAGCGGTCTGCATAGCGCTGTTTAAAGCCCCCATCAAGGAGCTCGCTTTGGCATAGCGGGTCGTGGTCGTGACTTGTCCAAAGTCGTCGCGCTGGTATTGCGTCACATAACCTCTTGCATCGATTTCGCCACTGATACGGCCTAAACGATCGATTATTTTGTAACTAAAATGGCCGCCCACATCGCGATTGGCAATGGCGTTGCCTAAGCTGTCGTAATAGGTGCTGCTGCTGGGGCTGGCGCTCGTGTTGACGCTCGTTTCTATCCGACCCACATTCGCCGCCGTTGAGCGGGCATCGCCATTGGCGTTATACACAGCGAAGTTGGGGTAGATGACTTGGACTTGATGGCCTAAGGCATCGTAACTGTACTGGGTGGTGCGCTCTTGGGCGCTGCCTTGGGCTTCGGTACGCGCAACAAGGCGACCTAAACCATCATAACGATAGCCCGTCACCAGCGCCATTTGCGTATCAGTATGGCTGCTCAGTTTGCCGTCCGCACCCACCACCACTTGCGTCATGCTCACCGGCGGCGCTGTTTCTTTGAGTAGGCGGCCGGCTGCATCATATTCGTAAATCCAAGTCGCATTAAGTTTATTCGTAACACGTAGTTTATTCGTAAAACTCGTCTTTTGACCCAAGGCGTTATACCGGGTCGTTTCGGTGTTGTGGTGAGCGTCGGTCACGCTTTCTTGCATTTCCCCATTTTGGATTTGATAGCTGTAACGGGTGGTTTCGTCACGATCGGCGTCGGTCACCAAAGCCGCTTTTAGGGTGCTAAAGCTAGCCGCTGCTGCGCTACTGACATTGTGGCTATAACGGGTACTGCTGTCGATTCGACCCAATACGTCATACACGGTCTTGGTCACTGCCCCGACCGCATCGATGCTATAGCTGGTGCGGTTGGCCGTGTCTTGGTATTGATGCGTCATGCGGTCTTGCGCTGATTCGGCCTTAATCGCGCTGGCCAGTTCGCCCTGATTGATGTACAGCGCCGAGTAGTCCAAGCTGTTGCCTTGCGCACGCTGGCGTACCACCGTTTGTTGAGTGCCCTCGTAGCTGTAGCTGGTCGCTGCACCCATCGCATCAACACTTAAGCTCAAGCGGTTCGCCGCATCGTAAGCATAGCGCGTAATACGATCTGCATTCACGTCTTGGTAGACGGTAAAATTAGCTTGCGGTGCCGACGGTGGTGGCGGTGCTGCATTGGCCACTTGTACTTGCACTAGTGCTTGCTGTGCCTGCGTCAGATTGGTTTTGGCTGCGGCAATGGCTGCCTCGTTTTGTGCTTGATTTTGAGTCGTGTTTTGCGCTTCAAGAAGCTGCGCCTGTGCTGCCACTACGGCCGCTTGAGCCGCTACCAAGAAGGCCGCAAAATTGTCCGCCGTCACCTGTGCCGCAACTAAGTTCGCTTGCGCTGCATTGACCGCAACGGTGCTATTGTCAACGGCTTGGGTCGCCGTCGTGATACCCGCTTGCGCAGTGATCGCCGCCGTCGCCGAGGCCAACAGTGCCGCATTGATCGCCGTGACATCCATCGTCGCTAAGGCCGCCTTGACAATCGCTAATGCTTGATCTGCTGCCCTTAGCGTGTCGCTGGCATCAGTCACCGCTTGTTGGGCGGACATTAGCATCGCTGTTTGTGCCGCCAATAAGGCTTGTGCCACATCGAGGGCATTTGCAGCAGCACCGGCGGCTTGACTGGCATCGCTCACTGCCATTTGCGCCGTCGCGTAAGCACTCTGCGCCGCAGTCACCGCTTGCACCAAAGCTGGATCGAGTAACTTCGCTTCAATGGCCGCATTGAAGGCCTCAGTCGCATGGGTTAATGCATCGTGCGCCAGACTCAATTGCACCGCCGTTTGTGCCGCCAAGACATTCGCCGTCATTAAGGCGGCATCCGCAACAACCAGCGCACTCGCTGCCGCATCCCGCGCAGTTTGCGCCGCATCTAATTGAATGTTCGCTTGCGTAAGCTGCACGGCGCGTTCAATTTCACTGACCGCTTGAGCGTCCAGCGCCGCCTTCTGTTGCGCATTCGCGCTGCTTAAGCCGGCTTGGGCTTGAGCTAGGTTACGCTCAAGCTCAATCAGATTGAGGCTATTGCTAGCACTCGTTAAATCATTTCTTGCCTTTTCTGCCGCAGCATTTAATGCGGCAGCATCATATTTATTTCGCTCCACTTGCGCGTTGCTGATCTGGTCGCTCGTATTCGTAATCGCTTGCAAAGCCTCTATGATCGCCGTTTGCGCGGCACTACTTTCAGCGGTCGCCGCAGCGAGCTGATTATTGGCCATTTCTCTATTCGCTACCGACAAGGCAAGCGCCGCATTGGCAGCACTCAGTTCAGTCGCACAAATTTTGGCAGCTACCTCCAAGGCAGCCAGATCGACATTCGGATCAAGTGCGGCCTTAGCTTCATTTAGGCGCGCTGTTGCGGAGATCAATTTTTGATTGGCTTCGTCTGCTGCCAATTGCGCAGCACCCAAGTTTGCAACTGCCGCGGCTAAATTTTCATTTTTTACGACCAATAAACTTTGCGCTGTCGTCAGAGTAGCAGTTGCGTCTGTTACCCCATGCGCTGCCGCGTTCGCGCTTGTGCTTAAGACGGCGAGATTTGCGGTCGATTTTTCATTCTCTGCATTAAAATTGCTTGTTGCAATTGACAGTGCTGCTACCGCACTATCGGCCTTAGATTTTGCGTTGTTATAGACCGTGATCGCGCCACTTAATGCCGCGTTTGCACTGGCAAGAGCGCTATTTGCTGCCGTTAACTTGGCATCAACGACCGCAAAATTATTTGCGGCAGCGGCAACAGTAGCCTGCTTACTACTCACGTCAGTGCTGCTTCCCGCATCACTCATCGCGGCAAGCGCTTCGTCAGCTTGGTTCTTCACTGACCTAGCATTCGTGACGAGCGTTTGTGCTTGGTTCGCCGCTAAATTTTTATCCGCCAAATTCCTTGTTGCCGATAGCAAGCTAGCGTTCTCAATAGCCATCGCGCTATTTGCCGTATCAAGACTAAGATTGGCTGTGGCGAGTAGGCTAGCCGCGCTATTGGCATTGGCTGCAAGCTGATCAGAATTCAGGAATTGCTTTAGAATTAGATCGGTTTCCTTTTGAATATCGATGAGTTTACTCACGGTATCCATCGC
>JAHFQV010000016.1:0-7280 GCA_023259175.1 Oxalobacteraceae bacterium
CCAATTCCAATTCCAATGTTTAGGACCTATTTCTAAATCACATACTGGAATAATTAGGACCACCGCCACCTTCAGGCGTTACCCAAACGATATTTTGAGTCGGATCCTTAATATCGCAGGTTTTGCAGTGTACGCAGTTTTGCGCGTTGATTTGCAAACGATCCTGGCCTTCGTCGGTCTTGACGAATTCATAGACACCGGCAGGGCAGTAGCGACTTTCGGGTCCAGCGTATTTCGCCAGATTGATGGCGACCGGCACACCACTATCCTTAAGCGTTAAATGGATAGGTTGATCTTCGGCATGATTGGTATTCGATATGAAGACCGAAGACAAGCGGTCAAAACTAATTTTGCCATCGGGTTTCGGGTAATTGATAGGCGTAAATTGATCGGCTGGGCGCAAAGCGGCGTGGTCAGGTGTGCTGTGATGGAAAGTCCAAGGTGCTTTGCCACGCAAGACGACTTGGTCTATCCACACCCACGGCGAACCGTAAGTGCCGCGCTTGAGTAAAGGTTTTACGTTACGCGCCTTATGCAATTCTTCGTATAACCACGAGGCTTCGAAGGCCTTAGGGTAGGCACTGAGCTCATCGGCTTGCCGTCCCGCACTGATAGCCTCAAACGCAGCGGTCGCCGCCAACATGCCCGTTTTAATCGCTGCGTGACTGCCCTTGATGCGGCTCATATTTAAAAATCCTGCGTCACATCCGATCAGCGCACCACCAGGGAAACATAATTTCGGGAGCGATTGCAAGCCCCCTGCCGTAATTGCGCGTGCGCCATAAGAGATGCGTTTAGCGCCTTCAAAAAAACCGCGAATGGCGGGATGCGTTTTAAATCGCTGGAATTCTTCGAAGGGTGAAATATACGGATTTTCGTAGGCAAGACCCACCACGTAACCGACCGCCACTTGATTGTTTTCAAGGTGGTAGAGGAAGGAGCCTGCATATTGATCCATCATCGGCCAGCCTGTCGTGTGCACCACCAAGCCTGCTTGATGTTTGGCAGGGTCGATTTCCCATAATTCTTTAATGCCGAGTCCATACGACTGTGGGTCTTTGCCTTGGTCGAGCGCATATTTTGCGATGACTTGTTTGCCCAAATGACCGCGCGCACCTTCGGCAAAAAATGTATATTTGGCGTGTAATTCCATGCCCAATTGAAAAGCTGGCGAGGCTTCGCCTTCGCGATTGACCCCCATATTGCCAGTCGCCACCCCCTTCACAGCGCCATTGTCGTGGTAGAGCACTTCGGCCGCCGCGAAACCTGGAAATACTTCAACACCCAAGGTTTCGGCTTGTTGTCCCAGCCAACGCGTTACGTTGGCGAGCGAAACGATGTAGTTGCCGTGATTTTCAAAGCATTCGGGTACCAGAAAATTAGGCGTGCGATAGGCATTATTTTCGGTGAGCAGCAAAATCCGGTCTTCCGTCACAGGCGTATTGAGGGGCGCGCCCATTTCCTTCCAATTCGGAAAAAGCTCGGTTAATGCCTTGGGATCCATAATCGCACCGGACAAAATATGCGCGCCGGGTTCTCCACCTTTTTCCAACACGACGACGGAGATTTCTTGATTCTGTTCAGCCGCTAACTGTTTGAGTTTGATCGCCGCCGATAAGCCGGCAGGGCCACCACCGACGATGACGACATCATATTCCATGGCATCGCGAGGGCCGTGTTCTTCTAATAGTTTTTGAGCGGTGTTTTGCATAATGAATTCCAGTGAGGTCGGGGTAAATGCCTTGCTGCTAAAGCCTAGGTTTGAGATTTAAGTCAATGGACTCGAGGTAAACCAGTGATGTTAGGGTGGCTTGATAAAACGCGCAAGACTGTACAGTAGTATTTAATTTCTAAACCGCTCGTTATTAGAGTAGATTATTGGAGATTAATGGAGGTGTGATTAAAGGATATAAGTGAGATTATCCCAGATTTTATCCAAAACTTAAGCAGAAACATCGCATTCTTATGGCTGTTTTTAAATCCATTTGAATTCTATTTGAATTCTATTGTGTAGGTGTTGGTTTTTATCCAAATGCGCAAGTTCCTCAAGCTAAATAACATATCCGTAGCAAAATAGAGGATGCTTCTTGCCGATGTTTTTGATGTCAGTCGATGTGATCGTTGCCTGTGTATTTTAAGTCGTTTCAAGTGCGGCTTGACCACCCTAATTGGAAGTTTTAGGCGTATGATTCGAGCCAAATACCTAGCTATGCCACGCAGGTGCGAATGTAGGAATTTTGGAATCGAGGATATTCATGGGAATCGAAGTTAATTTTGAAGGTAAAGTCGCGCTGATTACCGGTGCATCGAGTGGCTTAGGCGCACGTTTTGCGAAGGTGTTGGCGATGGCGGGCGCGCAAGTGGTACTGGCCTCGCGTCGCACCGAAAGGCTTAAAGAATTGCGCGCCGAAATCGAAGCCGATGGCGGCGCGGCGCATGTAGTGGCTTTGGATGTGACTGATTATGCCAGTATTAAATCGGCCATCGCACATACCGAAACAGAAGCTGGACCCATCGATATTTTGATCAATAATTCCGGTGTATCGACACAGCAAAAATTGGTCGATGTGACGCCGGAAGACTATGCCTATGTGATGGATACTAACCAGCGCGGCGCTTTTTTCGTCGCGCAGGAAGCAGCAAAACGGATGATTACACGCTACAAAGGCGATGCCAAGAAACAGCACCGCATCATCAATATCGCTTCGGTCGCAGGACTGCGGGTGATACCGCAACTCGGCATTTATTGCATGAGTAAAGCGGCCGTTGTGCAAATGACGAAAGCGATGGCGCTAGAGTGGGGAAAATTTGGTATCAACGTTAACGCCATTTGTCCCGGTTATATCGAAACTGAGATTAACGAAGAACATTTTAAAACCGAACAAGGTTTGCGTTTGATTGAGCGTTTACCCAGAAAACGGGTAGGTGTTCCAGAAGATTTAGACGGATTGCTCCTGCTGTTGGCCGCCGAAGAGTCACGCTTTCTCAATGGTGCTGTGGTCTCAGCCGATGATGGCTTAAGTGTTGGTTAGTGTGTTTTTTTAGTGTAGTGGCTATTGCGAAAAACGAAGCAGCTTTTGGATTAGATCTTGAGCGCTGCAGGCCTTGAGTTTGCGCATCAGTTGAGCACGATACATTTCGATGGTGCGCGGACTTAATTGCAGTTCGCGTGCGATTAATTTGCTGGATTTTCCTTCGACTAAATGTGCAGCAATTTCGCGTTCGCGCGTGCTGAGTTTTTGCGAGACACTACGTTTGGCGCTGAGATCGTCAAAAGTCCAGATACCCGCCGCGTGAGGGTCGTTTGGGTGTAAAGAACGTCCCGAAACATGACACCAAAAAAGTTCTTGATTTGCGCGTCTCATGATGCGTTCATCTGAATACCAGCCTTGTGTATTTAAGATGGGTGTAATGCGTGCACCTGTTCTTTCAAATTCATCGCTACTTGGGTAGAGCTGCAAAAACGAAGCGCCCAACAGCGCGTTTTCCTCATATCCAAACATGTGAATCAATGCATAGTTGCAAGCTTGAATGATACGATTGTGCGACACGCACATGCCTACTGGCGCTTGTTGAAAAATGAGTGAAAAATCGATTTCTTCGATAGGTCTCTGAGGTAAATGAAGGTTCATCTAGCGTATTTTATGGCAATCGAAAATGAGAAATCAAAGCATAGCGTGAAGCGAAGTAAATGGCGAGACTTGGTTTGGTCTGTAAATGAGATAGTCAGATTTTCGATTAAGCGCGCCTTCGACACCTATGGAGCGCTGGTGCCTTATTTGCGTAAAATTATTTGCGTAAAATTATTCGCGAAAAAATGCCTCGAAAAGTGCGTCTACCAGCATCTAAAATTTGAATAAAAATCTGGATTGAATGGCGCTAGATCAAAGCCGTAAACCTTCCAAGATAGGTCAATGGCGTGGCTTGAGCAAATGTACAGGCACTGCAATTCTCTTGCTTTTCCTCTGTGCCTCAGTGTCTCTGTGTTGAGAGGTTTTTCTTATTTTCCTTCATGGATACGCTCGATTTGCTTGACTGGTAGTTCTACGGTATTGCTTTTAATCGTAAGACACTCGAAAATCGCGAAACAATGCGTAAAGGAAGTTGGCGACAGAAGTAAGCCTATTTTTGTAACTCTATTTTTTGATTATATTCGGGAGTTTTATGAATAAATTGTACCCAGATGCTACTTCGGCTTTGGCCGATATCGTGAAGGATGGGCAAACTATTGCCGTTGGCGGTTTTGGATTGTGTGGTATCCCAGAGGCTTTGATCGCAGCCTTGCGCGACAGCGGCAAAAAGAATCTGACTGCGATTTCGAATAACGCGGGCGTAGACGGTTTTGGTCTCGGACAATTACTCACGACACGTCAGATTACGAAGATGATTTCTTCCTACGTCGGTGAAAATAAGGAATTTGAACGTCAATATTTAGCGGGGGAATTGCAACTTGAATTTACCCCTCAAGGTACTTTAGCTGAAAAATTGCGCGCGGGTGGCGCTGGAATTCCGGCCTTTTTTACCAAAACTGGGGTGGGGACCATCGTCGCCGAAGGAAAAGAAATCCGCGAATTTGATGGACAACAATATGTCATGGAGCGCTCTTTAGTCGCCGATGTGTCTTTGGTCAAAGCCTTTAAAGCGGATAAAGCGGGCAATTTGGTTTATCGCAAAACGGCACGCAACTTCAATCCTAATGTCGCTATGGCGGGCAAAATCACGATTGTCGAAGTCGAACAGTTAGTTGAGATCGGTGAAATCGATCCGGACGAAGTGCATACCCCCGGTATTTATGTGCATCGCATTATTGTGAATGCCAATCCGGAAAAACGCATCGAACAACGCACCGTTAGCCCAGCCTAACATCCGCACAATTTAAAAAGGACATCATCATGGCATGGACTCGTGACGAAATGGCTGCGCGTGCAGCACAAGAATTACAAGATGGTTTTTATGTGAATCTAGGAATAGGATTGCCGACGCTGGTGGCCAATCATGTACCCAATCATATGGAAGTGTGGCTGCAATCTGAAAACGGCTTGCTCGGGATAGGCCCGTTTCCAAAGGAAGATCAGGTCGATGCGGACTTGATCAATGCAGGTAAGCAAACCGTGACCACCTTAGCCGGATCATCCATTTTTAGTTCCGCCGATTCGTTTGCCATGATACGCGGCGGTAAAATCAACGTCGCGATTTTGGGTGCGATGCAGGTCAGTGAACATGGCGATTTGGCGAACTGGATGATACCCGGAAAAATGGTCAAAGGAATGGGCGGCGCAATGGATTTGGTTGCGGGAGTAGGGCGTGTAGTCGTGTTAATGGAACACGTCGCCAAAGGCGATGCGCATAAAATTTTAAAGCAATGTAATTTACCTTTGACTGGCGTTGCCGTCGTCGATAGGATCATCACCGATTTGGGCGTGATGGACGTGACAGCGCAAGGTTTGAAGTTGATCGAACTAGCACCCGGTGTCACTAAGGAAGAAATCATCGCGAAGACCGAGGCCGAGCTCGATGTAAGTGCCCTAGTTTAAAAAAGCGCAGATCAATTCAAACAACGCGAAACCCCATTTTTTTGTTGAGGATTTTCTAAGCTTGTTCAACCGAGATTTCCATTAGGCGCACCTGCGGTGCTATTTGTGCGTTGACGGCGCATTTTCGGCCATTTTTGTTGCTCTTCGTTACCAATAGCTAGCTATTGGTGCCTCATTCGCAGCAAAACTGTCTCGAAAAGTGCATCCGTCATCATCACAAATCCGAATGGAAAATCTCGGTTCAAGGAAAAATGGGATTTCTTTCCATGCCCAGCACTCGGGTTGAAATGGGGGGTGAACTTGTTAGTAAATTGTGCTGCGAAGTGTTACCTACCCCTTTATTCCAATTGTGTTGGGTGAATTCACCCCTGCCCCCTTCTTGTTATTCACCCTGATTTATTTCTAATTGAAAATTCCGGTTTAATTATGCTAGTGCATAAAAAGGATACATTTTTAAGGGAAATAAGCGTAATATTCAATAAAATTGCCAGTCGGTGGTAAATATGAGGAAGAAATGATCATTGATTTTACATTTTCTGGTTTGGGTCCATTCAAAGACCCTGTCACGTTGACGTTCGAGGCCAGTAAAGATGCGCATTTAGGTGATGCCTATGTGCGCGACATTAAGCTTGCAAACGATAAAAAAATAAGCTTATTGCGTCTAGCAATGCTTTATGGCGCTAACGCAGCAGGTAAATCCACTGTGCTTGAGGCGCTGAGTTTATTAGACCGCTTGGTGACCAATCCTATCACCGACTCTGAAAAAGAAATTGATGCCAATTATTTTGCGTTCGACAATACAGTAACAGAGCAGTCTGCCGAGTTATCCGTTAAGTTTGTTCGAGCGGGTAAGGTTTATCGCTATCAATTGCGTTTAGCAAAAAATAGCATTCTGTCTGAAACTTTGGAATATCAAGCAACGCCACCAGAGGGTACTAAGTTTGTTTTGATTTACCAGCGCTGCCGAGGCGATACTCCCAGCGAGTTTAAATTCACCTACGGTCCAAAACAAAAACTCAATAGTGCGGAGCAAGAAAAATTAAAGGCTGAATTGTTGCCGAATACCACGATGCTATCTGTGCTGAATCGAAAAATGACGATTCAAAATTCCATGATACAAGAGGCATATCTTTGGTTTAAAGAGCAGTTGATGGGCGAGGTGACACCTAAAACCGATCTAACACAATGGGTAACCCGTAAATTAGCTGATCAAGAAATCAGCCAGAATAGACTTATTCTGTCACTCAATCAAGCGGGTATACCCATCGCTAATTTACATGTCTTGGATCGTCAATTCAGTATGGGTGAAATGGAGTCACTCAAAAGCCTACTTGGCGTTGAACTTCGAAACCAGGTGATGAACTCAATCAGTATGCAAAAAGAGGTGCATACCGTTTATAAAATAGCCGGAAATGAATATCAACTAAAATTGGATAGCCAAGAGTCATTGGGCACCCAGCGCTATTATGGTTTAGCTGGCATGCTCAGCGCACTATGCCCAGAATCTAACGACGCGCCTAGTTGCAAAATTTTGCCTATCGACGAAATAGAGCACTCTCTACACCCTGATTTGTTAGAGCATTTTTTGGTGACGTTTTTGAACGATTCAGGCGATTCCCAATTGATTGCGACCACGCATTACCGTGAGTTGCTGCAAAATAATTTATTGTTCAGAGACGATGTGATTTGGTTTGTCGATAAAGATGACACCAGTTTGTCTTCGGAACTTTATTGTTTATATGACGT
>JAHFQV010000016.1:7380-52159 GCA_023259175.1 Oxalobacteraceae bacterium
AAGAATTTGATTAAGGTTGCGAGAGCTGAAATGTACCAAATTTTTGAGTTAATTAAGGTGGAATCCCCAAGCTATTTGTCGCACAACTGTGTCGACTGAATGGAAATATAAGCGTTCATCAGGACAAGTTGAGTCTCAAAAACAGTGTCACGTAGAACATTGCAATATGGTGTGGTTGGATTGTGAATTCAGCTTCGTTTGCTAGCCATCAGCCAAGCTGTGAAAATCTTGCTACCGTGCTTACCTCGTTTTGAGTTCGAATGTACATGCCAAATCAATCCGTGCTTCTCAGGCAAAATTCTGTAGGTGTATCTGCGCCACGATTTTTTTCGTCACGGCGCAGTCGCTGTTGATCAGCTCACTGCGCAACCCAAGCACCGTCCATATTCCAGGCTGCCCCGCGAATTTCTTGTGCGGCTTCGCTGCATAAAAAAACGGTGAGTGCACCGAGTTGTTCTGGTGTGACGAAATTTCCTGAGGGTTGTTTTTCGGCGAGTAGAGAATGTTTGGCTTCTATGTCGCTGATGTCTAATTGCGCAGCTCGCGCATCGAGTTGCTTTTGTACGAGTGGTGTTAACACAAAGCCTGGGCAGATCGCGTTGCAGGTGATTTTACTTTGTGCAGTCTCGAGGGCAATGGTTTTCGTGAGTCCAATTAAGCCATGTTTGGCGGCGACGTAGGCTGACTTTTGCGCTGAGGCGACCAAGCCATGCACCGAAGCGACATTGACAATGCGCCCCCAATTTTGTTCACGCATCCACGGTAAAGCAAGTCGGGTCGTGTGGAAAGCTGAAGTCAAATTGATCGCCAAAATGGCATCCCATTTTTCTGGCGGGAAGCTTTCAATCGGTGCGACATGCTGTATGCCTGCATTGTTGACGACAATATCGAGGCCTGAAAATTCACGCGAACTGGCGATCATGAGATCGTTAATTTCTTCCGCATGACTTAAATCTGCGCCATGATAAAAAATCCTAACTTGATGTTTTTGTGCGATCTCTTGGCATAGCGTGTCTATCGCAGCGCGATCGCCAAAGCCATTGATGACAAGATTCGCGCCGGCTTGGGCAAGACTGTGTGCAATGCCTAAGCCTATGCCGGAAGTGGAGCCAGTAACCAATGCGGTTTTACCTGAGAGTGGACGATTTTGCATAGTGTTCGAAATTGAATTTTAAAGAAGCGGATGGATAATGGGATTTTAAGCGAAACACTCGCTAAAATGGTGGATCGCATCAATGATTGGAGCTTTAAAAATGCAATTTCAAAGAAAATTCGTGCAATGTATTTCGCCCGCAGGTTTGCATAAGATGGCGTACAAAGAGTGGGGCGATCCACACAATCCCAATGTGCTGCTGTGTGTGCATGGTGTGACACGGGTATCTGATGATTTTGATGTATTGGCGCTCACGATGTCGGATCAATATCGCGTGATTTGTCCTGATGTCGTTGGTCGCGGATATTCCGATTGTTTACCGAAGGCTGAGCTTTACCAAATTCCCCAATATGTCAGCGATATGGTGACGCTGTTGGCACGTTTGAATGCGGAGCGACTCGATTGGCTGGGAACGTCCATGGGTGGCCTAATTGGTATGGGTTTGGCGGCCTTGCCACAAAACCCGATTCACGCCTTGATTCTTAATGATGTCGGTCCTAGTCTTAATTTTGAAGGCTTGATGCGGATTGCTGATTTTATTGGTCAGGATGTGCGTTTTGATAGTTTTGAGGCGGCAGCGCAGTATATTCGCGAGATTTCAGTTGGGTTTGGCTCCCATAGTGATGCTCAATGGCATAAAATAGCAAATGATGTGTTGCGGCAAAATTCTGAAGGGAAATGGGTGCGTCATTATGATTTGAAATTGGCATTGCCAATTCAAGCAACGACCCCCGAGTCAGCGGCGATAGCGCAACACATTTTGTGGGCGGCCTATGACGCTATTAAATGCCCAACTTTGCTAGTACGTGGATTGGATTCTGATTTGTTGTCGAGTGAAACAGCGATGCAAATGCAAAGTCGTGGGCCAAGAGCGAAGTTGATTGAATTAGAAGGAGTCGGACACGCAGCAAGTTTTGTACATGCCGAGCAAATTGCACTCGTGCGTGATTTTTTAGTGTCTTGTAAATAATCTAAAATGGGAGCGTCATCATGCAAAGATTTCATGTCGGACCACGATTATCTGAGAGTGCGATTTTCAACAAGACAGTTTATCTTGCCGGACAAGTCCCTGAAGACACGACGCAAGATATTATCCGACAAACCCAGAGTGTTTTAGCGCAGATTGATCGCTTACTGGAAGAAGCGGGTAGCGACAAAACGCGCATTTTAATGTGCCAAATTTTTGTTGTGGATATCGCTTATATGCCCGGCTTGAATCAAGTGTGGGACGCATGGGTGGTGCCTGGAAACACGCCGCCGCGCGCGACTGTGCAAGCACCTTTGGCAAATCCTCTTTGGTTAGTGGAGATGGTGGTTACAGCCGCGCAAAAATAAGATGGTATCTCTCACGGCAGCAAGCTCGGAATTACAGTTAGTTGAAGGATTGTCGGTTGCAGATGGTGAGCGCTTGATGCAAGCACTTGAATTTGTGCGCCCGATTTTTGAAAATCACCGCATTTTTACAGAGCAAAATGCATTGCAATTCGCGATGGGTGTGGCATCAACTCTAGCGATGCTGAATACCGATGTTGATACCCGCATTACGGGACTTTTATTTGAAGTTTCGGAAGTCGATCCAGTCGCCGCTGAAGAAATCGAAAAGCGATTTGGTAGTGAAATTTCGGGCCTCGTAAATGGGGTGCGTAGGCTGATGCGCTTGCGTGAAGCGACCCTCACTCAACACGATATTGGCTTTGGCAAGGACGAAGCAGAGCGCGCCGCTTCGCAGATGGAAACCTTGCGCAAAATGGTGTTGGCGATGGCGCATGATATGCGTGTTGTCTTGGTGCGACTTGCTTCACGCATTACAAGTTTGCGCTATTTTGCGGACTGTAAACGCGACGACGGTATTGCGCAACAATTTGCCAGTGAAACCATGGATTTGTATGCGCCGCTGGCCAATCGTTTGGGTGTGTGGCAGTTGAAATGGGAATTGGAAGATTTGTCATTTCGGTTTTTAGAACCAGAAACCTATAAGCGTATCGCGAAAATGTTAGAAGAGCGTCGTGTTGAGCGCGAGAGTTTTGTGGTCTCTGCGATCGCACGGCTTAAATCTGAACTGAGCGCGGTTGGTGTTGAAGCCGAAGTCACGGGACGACCGAAACATATTTACAGCATTTGGAAAAAAATGAAAGGTAAAGCCGTCGATTTCGACGAGCTTTATGACGTGCGTGCTTTTCGTGTGGTGGTCGATGATATCAAGGATTGCTACACCGTTTTGGGTACGCTCAATCATCTTTGGGTTCCTATCCCAGAAGAGTTTGACGATTATATTTCGCGCCCCAAAGCCAATGGCTACAAATCTTTACACACCGTCGTGATTGTGGACGATGGTCGTCCTTTGGAAGTGCAAATTCGTACCCGTGAAATGCATCAGTTTTCTGAATATGGCGTGGCGGCGCATTGGCGTTATAAGGAAACTGGCGGTTCGAATTTTTCTGCTCAAGAATATGACGAAAAAATCGCTTGGCTGCGCGAGCTACTTTCATGGCGTAGCGATGTGGCTGACCTCGTGGTCGATCAAGAGCAACAGCAGCGCGAATGGGTCGAAAAAATTAAAGCGGCCAGTATTGATGATCGCATCTATGTTTTGACGCCACAGGCACGGGTAATCGAATTACCAGCAGGTGCGACACCGGTCGATTTTGCCTACCATTTGCATTCCGATTTAGGACATCGTTGTCGTGGCGCGCGCGTTGACAATGTGATGGTGCCTTTAAATACGGTGCTGAAAAATGGGCAAACTGTCGAGATCATTACGCTCAAAATGGGGTCAACGCTTACAGGTCCGTCGCGTGATTGGCTTAATCCTGAATATTCGGCGAGTCATCGGACGCGTACAAAAATTAGAGCATGGTTTAATGCGATCGATCAGGAAGAGACCCTAGCCAATGGCCGAACTCAGGTCGAAAAAACTTTGCAGCGAGAAGGCAAGACCGCGGTTAATTTAGAAGCACTGGCACGGCAATTGGGATTCGCACAGCCGGAAGAATTATTTCTGGCGGTTGGCAAGGAAATGTTTAGCCTGCGCCAAATCGAATTGGCCTTGCGCGATGAATCGGAACCCGAGCCAGAGCCTGAGTTTCACTTGACGAATAAGAGTCGCGCATCGAGTGTGACGCAAGGGGCGAAGTCGGGTGTTTTGGTGGTTGGTACGGATGGCCTGATGACGCAATTGGCGCGCTGTTGTAAGCCTGCGCCGCCGGATGACATCATCGGTTTCGTGACGCGCGGCAAAGGTGTTTCCATTCATCGTTTAAGCTGCAAAAATTTTTCCGAGTTGCGCAATAAAGCACCTGAACGCATTATACAAACGACCTGGGGTGATGGTGGTCGAGATAGCGTTTATCCGGTTGATATTTTTGTGTTGGCGCAAGATAGGCAAGGACTGTTACGTGATATCTCTGAAATTTTTTCGCGTGAAAAAATCAATGTTATTAGCGTAAAAACCCATAGCGCCAAAGGGCAGGCGCGGATGTCGTTTACCGCCGAAATCAATGGCACCTCGCAACTTCAAAAAGCGATGTTGGTGATTGGAGATGTTGGCGGTGTGTTAGAAGTTCACCGTGCCTGAGAATGAATCTGAGTGAGCCTGAGCGCACCTGAGCACACCCAAGATTGCGCTCACGCTAGAAAGAGAAATACACTGGGCTTCTTGTGAAAATCTGGCGCTTGTTGTGCGCTAAGGCGTTTTTTCCATTCACGTGCGGGTAAGCTCACGATGCTCTCGGTTTCCAGCGTCAAATCGGTCGCTACGCAAATCAAAGTGTCTGCTTCGCAGTGCTGTGCCAAGGCTTCAAGCATGGCTAAATTGCGATAAGGCGTTTCTATGCACAATTGAGTCTGCTTCTCTTTCTTCGAGCGTTGTTCTAGTTCTTTAATGCGTTTAATGCGTAGGCTGGCATCGGTGGGTAAGTAGCCATTAAAGGCAAAGCTCTGGCCGTTTAAACCGCTGGCCATTAAGGCCAGTAGAAGCGAAGATGGCCCCACTAGCGGTCGTACTTTGATGCCGTGTTGATGTGCTAGACGAACCAAATTTGCGCCCGGGTCGGCAACTGCTGGCACACCGGCTTCCGAAATCAAACCGACATCGTGTCCCGCAAGCAGCGGTTGTAAAAGTTGCGGTAGCTTGGCCTCGGGTGTGTTGATGTTGAGTTCTTCAATTTGAATTTCTTGTATCGGTTTGTTCAATGCATGTGTTTGCTGTAAAAGCTTGAGATAAGCGCGTGTTGTTTTGGCGTTTTCTGCGACATAAAATCCTAGCTGTGCGGTCATCGCTTGCACTGTTTGTGGAATGATGTGGGCGAGTGGGTCTTGCGCGGCTTCGCGCACGCCTAGTGTATTGGGAATGAGAAAAAGGCTGCCGTTCATGATGAGTGTGGGGGTGCGGACGTGTAAAAGGCGATGCCAAGATTGCGTAGCATCGAAGTGAGTGTGATGAGAGGAAGGCCCGTGAGCGCGGTCGGGTCTTCGCTTTCAATTTTGGCGATTAAACTAATGCCCAGGCCTTCGTTCTTCGCGCTTCCGGCACAGTCGTAAGGCTGTTCTATCCGTAAGTAGGCATCGAGTTCGGCATCCGAGAGATCGCGAAAATGGACGATGGTTTGGCAATTTTGAATTTGGGTTTTGTGCGCAGCATGGTTAGACTCCTGTCGATGATCTAAGACACATAGCGCAGTGTGAAAAGTCACACTTTTGCCACGCATTTTTTGTAATTGTTCCAGTGCTTTTTCATGATTGCCCGGTTTGCCGATTTGCTCGTTCTCGAGGGTGGCGACTTGATCGGAGCCGATTACGATACAATGCCCGTAATGCTTGGCAACGGCCCAGGCTTTTGCTTGCGCCAAGCGCAGTGCTGTTTGCTCCGGGGCTTCATCAGTGAGCGGTGTTTCGTCAATCTCGGGTGCAAATGTTTCAAACGGCAGACTGAGTCTAGAGAGCAGTTCTTTGCGATAAATCGAACTCGAAGCAAGCACGATGGGTGTGATGGGGGTAGGACTTAAGTCACAAATTGATGTTTTTTTGCTTAAATTCATGTGAATCTATTGGTAAAAAAATAGTGAGTCAGCGTGGGTTTTAGAGATTTTTTTCATTATTTTGCGCTTTTGCCGCGAAAACGACGGCTAAGGCTTTGACTAGTAAGGTGCAATCCTGTTATTATCGCAGGTTTTCTGGGTCTGAAAATCTTATGCAAGTATTTGTTATCGACTCTTTTTCGTTTTGCCAAAATCATGAGCAAAGTGAAGGGCAGGCAAAAATTGCTGATTTTCCGCGTTTGGTATCTGAGTGCGCCAAGCGTGATGCGATCCTAAAATGGTCTTTGCGGGGCGGATTTAATCAGTTGGGCTTAGCGCAATTAAGTTTGTCGGTGACCGTGCAGGTGCAGTTGGTTTGCCAGCGTTGTTTGACTCCGTTCGAATTTGCAATAGACTCGCAGTCCGAATTAATACTCGCCAAGAATGACGATCATGCTGATGAAGTTGAGCGCATGCTCGAGGATGACGAGATTGATGTAGTAGTAGGCAGTAAAACGTTTAATATCAAAGAGTTGATTGAAGACGAAGTGCTGCTGGCAATACCCCAATCGCCCAAACATGCAGTATGTCCTGATGCTGTGTCGGCTTTGTCCGGTGTGGCAGTAGCAGCGATTGATGATCAGGCGAGTAAGAAAGTATCTCCATTCGCTGTGTTGAAGAAACTTACGGATGTTTAAAAAAGCGTAAGTTTACGAAAAAGGGCGTACCTTGTGGTGTTCATGGCATTATTCTGAAAAAACACTCAGGTCGAAGTATTGTTAGGGATACTTGAGAGTGTGAGTGCGGCTGGATTTTTTAAATTCGACTGATGAGCGCTTTTAAGTGTGTTAAATTTTAGAAACATTTATTGAAGTATTAGGAGTTATCATGGCCGTTCAGCAAAACAAAAAATCACCATCTAAGCGTGGTATGCACCGTTCACACGATTTTCTGACTGCACCACAGTTGGGTATTGAGCCAACTACAGGTGAAACGCATCTGCGTCACCATATCAGCCCAAATGGCTTTTATCGTGGTCGTAAAGTATTGAAAACAAAGAACGACGAATAATCTGTTCGGAGTGATCAAGCGGCGTGACGAGTCTTAGTACTTGGCGCCGTTTTTTTTCGTCTGGATTTCGCATTGATTTGAAGGGTCTCGATGAGGTGCCTACGATGATGCACATATGATGGCAATATGGTGCGGGTTTCTCTGATTCTTGTTAAGATAACGCACTTAGTATGAGACTTAGTATTAATACATGACAATAAAAATTTCAATCGACTGTATGGGGGGAGATGTCGGACCTGCAGTCACAGTCGCTGCGGCGGTTTCTTTTGCCGCGCGCGAGACCGAAGTCGAATTTCTCTTAGTTGGAAAAGAATCTGTCGTCAAAGAAGAGCTGAGAAAATTGGGCGCGCTCAATCACCCACGTCTGCAAATTATTCATGCGGGTGAAACCGTGGAGATGGATGATACAGTGGAGGTTGCTCTGCGCCGCAAGAAGGATTCCTCGATGCGAGTCGCGCTGAATCAAGTGAAAGAGGGCGCTGCGCAAGCCTGTGTTTCAGCCGGCAATACCGGTGCGCTGATGGCGGTGTCGCGCTATGTGCTAAAAACCATGCACGGTGTTGATAGGCCCGCGATTTGTAGTATCTTGCCGAACCAGAAAAAATTACCCACCTATATGCTGGACCTCGGGGCAAATGTCAATTGTGAGCCTTTGCATTTGCATCAATTTGCGATTATGGGTTCGGCCTTGGTTTCTGCGCTTGAAAATAAGCCGCGTCCCAGTGTAGGTTTACTGAATGTCGGTGAAGAGGATATTAAGGGTAATGATGTCGTGAAAAAAACGGCTGAATTGCTACGCGCTGATCATGAACGTGGGCTGCTTAATTTTTATGGCAATGTTGAAGGTCACGATATTTTTCAGGGGACGACCGACATTGTGGTGTGTGATGGATTTGTCGGTAACGTAACGCTTAAAGCGGCTGAAGGTATGGGGCGCTTTGTTAAATCGACTTTGACCGAGGCCTTCAAGAGTAGCCCGCTCAATATGTTAGGTGCTTTATTGGCGCGTGGTGCTTTAAAATCCATTTCGAGAACCATGAACCCATCGAATTACAATGGCGGTAGTTTGTTGGGCTTGCGCGGCATTGTTATTAAGAGTCACGGTAGTGCGGATAAATACAGTTACGAATGGGCTATACGTCGCGCCTTTGATGCGGCGAAGAACGATGTTCTGGCTCGGATTACAAGTTCATTGGCAGAGTTGATGCCTGCGCCCGCGCCCACGTTGGCGGAGACGGCAGCAGAGTTCAATGAGGCCGATTCCCTTCACCTTGAGAATCATAAAATCGCATGACGAATCAAAATAAAATTTTTAGCAAAATTTTGGGTACGGGTAGCTATTTGCCACCCAAGCGTGTGAGTAATCAAGCGTTGACTGTGCAATTGGCACAAAAGGGGATAGAAACCTCAGATGAGTGGATCGTCTCGCGCAGCGGGATTTCGGCGCGTCACTATGCTGAGTCTGATGTCTTGTCCAGTGATTTGGCCGTGCATGCAGCAAAGCAGGCCTTGATCGCAGCTGACCTGCACGCAAATGATATTGACATGATTATTTTGGCGACATCGACACCTGATTTCTTAGGTGGATTTCCAAGTACAGCCTGCATCGTGCAAAAGAAGTTGGGCATTACCACAGGGGGTGCTGCGGTCGATGTGCAAGCGGTGTGTAGCGGCTTTATTTACGCTGTTGCGATGGCTGATAGCTTGATTAAATCGGGCGCACATAAAAATGTACTCGTCATTGGTACAGAGGTGTTTTCTCGTATTTTAAATTTCGAAGATAGAACGACTTGCGTTCTGTTTGGGGATGGTGCAGGTGCAATTGTAATGGGGCGTTCGGAAGAGCCGGGCGTTTTGGCAACTAAATTGCATGCCGATGGTCAGCACTCGCACGTTCTTTGCGTACCCGGCAACGCCAATGCTGGTGTGATCGAAGGGAGCGCATTTTTGTATATGGATGGACAGGCTGTGTTTAAATTGGCAGTCACTGTTCTGGAAAAGGTGGCCAAGGAAGTATTGGATATGGCGGGCATGGTGTCTAGCGATATCGACTGGCTCATTCCGCATCAGGCGAATATTCGCATTATGCAAAGTACCGCGAAAAAACTCGATTTACCTTTGGAAAAAATGGTAGTGACGGTTGATCAGCATGGTAATACTTCGGCTGCGTCGATTCCGCTCGCGCTTGATGCGGCCGTGCGGGATGGTCGTATTAAAAAAGGTCAAACCTTGATGCTAGAAGCAGTGGGTGGCGGTTTTACTTGGGGCGCTGCCATCGTAAAAATGTGAATCAACTGATTGCAGCTGCACATTTTCTAGCCCTCCCTCAATTTTAAATTTATCCAGATTGAAAATGAATTCATTTGCTTTTGTTTTTCCCGGTCAAGGATCGCAAGCGATCGGTATGCTCAATGGTTTTGCTGACAATGCTGCGGTTCAAGAGACCCTGCTTGAAGCTTCAGATGCGCTTAATTTTGATTTAAAAAAATTGATCGCTGAAGGGCCCAAAGAAGATTTGGATTTAACGACTAACACCCAGCCTGTAATGTTGACGGCGGCAGTGGCTTGCTATCGCGCTTGGTTGGCTGCTGGCGGAGCACTGCCCAAGCTCGTGGCCGGCCATAGCTTGGGAGAATACTCAGCTTTGGTGGCAGCTGGTGTCATTGCCTTTAAAGATGCCGTGCCTTTGGTGCGGTTTCGTGCGCAAGCGATGCAAAATGCTGTGCCGGTCGGACAGGGCGGTATGGCAGCAATTTTAGGTTTGAGTGATGCAGATGTCATCGCCAGTTGTGCTGAAGCGATGATGGCTTTGCCGGGCGAAGTGGTTGAGGCGGTCAATTTTAATGCTCCAGCCCAAGTCGTGATTGCCGGTAGCAAGGATGCAGTTGCGCGCGCCTGTGAATTGGCCAAAGCAAAAGGCGCAAAACGTGCCTTGCCCTTGCCCGTATCAGCACCATTTCATTCCTCGCTTCTAAAACCTGCCTCGGATCAATTGCGTGACTACTTAAGTTCGATTACATTTAGCGCAGCCTCGATTGCGCTCATTAATAACGTGGATGTGGCGATAGAGACCGATCCGCTGCGCATCAAAGATGCTTTGGTGCGGCAAGCGGCCAGCCCAGTGCGTTGGGTGGAGACGGTCAATCTGATTACCCAGTCAGGTATTAAGCAAGTCATTGAGTGTGGTCCAGGTAAAGTATTGACCGGATTGACTAAGCGTATCAATGCCGACCTGCAAGGCGAGGCTTTTTACGATCAAGAAAGTCTGGAAAAGTTATTGATTTCCTTGGCATAAGTCCAGGATGTGATTGCGGAAAGTACGCATCGAATTGACGGATTAGAGATGGTTTGTACTCATCCTATTTAATAAAATGATGAAAAAAATGATGAAAAAAATGGTGAAAAATAATGTCTCAACAACTTGAAAAACAAGTCGCCCTTGTGACGGGCGCTTCACGCGGAATTGGACGTGCAATTGCGGTCGCTTTAGCCAATGCAGGCGCGATAGTAATCGGTACGGCTACCTCGGAGGCCGGTGCTGAAGCCATTTCTGCTTATCTAGGTGAAAGCGCGGGTGCAGGTAAGGGCCTTGTTTTGAATGTGAATGACGTGCAAGCCTGTACCGGCTTAGTTGAATCGATTCAAAAGGAATACGGTAGTTTGTCGATTCTGGTCAATAACGCGGGCATTACACAAGATCAATTGGCCATGCGCATGAAAGAGGAAGATTGGGATAGTGTAATCTCAACCAATCTTAATTCCGTCGCCCGCCTGTCACGTGCAGTATTGCGCGGCATGATGAAGGCAAAGTATGGTCGCATTATCAATATTACTTCCGTCGTTGGTTCCTCAGGGAATCCTGGGCAAATGAATTACGCCGCCGCGAAAGCGGGCGTGGCTGGGATGAGTCGTGCGCTGGCTTTGGAAATTGGTAGTCGTAACATTACAGTCAATTGCGTCGCGCCTGGTTTTATCGATACTGACATGACGAAATCCCTCACGGATGAGCAAAAAGCCGCTATCCTTGCGCAGATTCCTATGGCGAAATTGGGGCAGCCAGAAGACATTGCGGCGGCCACTTTGTTCTTGGCTTCGCCCGCTGCTGGTTACGTGACAGGGACCACTTTGCATGTCAATGGCGGTATGTATTTGTGTTAATTTGTTCAAGAATTCTAAAATCTCAAGCGAAACTGCTTTGAGGCAATTGTTGTATTTTGCAAGAATTTCGCTGAATTTCAGCGGAGATAATCGATAGGCACCTAAAAATGCTTTTTTTGCGCGCAAACCTGCTAAAATGCGCGCACTTTCTGTAACCACAAATGGAGATACACATGTCCGATATCGAACAACGCGTTAAGAAAATCGTCGCTGAGCAACTGGGTGTTGCCGAAGCCGACATCAAAATCGAATCCTCTTTTGTTGATGATTTGGGTGCGGATTCTCTCGACACAGTTGAGCTGGTGATGGCACTCGAAGATGAATTCGAAATGGAAATTCCTGACGAACAGGCAGAAAAAATTACGACAGTAAAACAAGCTATTGACTACGCCACAGCGCACGTCAAAGCTTAATACGGTTGGATCGCTTTATAAATTCCAGGAGAGACGATTGAGCCTTACGAGTAAACGTCGCGTAGTAATCACAGGTCTAGGTTGTGTCTCTCCTGTCGGCAATAATGTTGCTGACACTTGGGCTGCGATTCTGGCTGGACAGTCAGGTATCGCAACAATTACCAAGTTTGATGCCACACCGTTTTCCACGCATTTTGCTGGCGAAGTAAAAGGTTTTAATATCGAAGACTATTTGCCCGCTAAAGAAGCGCGCAATATGGATACCTTCATCCATTTCGGTATTGCAGCGGGGATGCAAGCTTTTGTCGATAGTGGCTTGACTGTCACTGAAGAAAATGCTGATCGTATCGGCGTTATCGTCGGTTCGGGTATCGGTGGTTTGCCTTTGATTGAGGAAACCAAGGAAGTTTTGATTGCGCGCGGACCGCGTCGCATCACACCATTCTTTGTGCCTGCCTCGATTATCAATATGATTTCAGGTAATCTCTCGATCAAATATGGATTGAAAGGTCCAAATTTGGCCATTGTTACTGCCTGTACCACAGGCTTGCATTGCATAGGGTCAGCCGCGCGTTTGATCGAGTATGGCGATGCGGATGTAATGGTTGCCGGTGGCGCTGAATCAACCACTTCGCCTTTGGGCTTGGGTGGATTTGCGTCAGCAAGAGCACTGTCTTCACGTAACGATGATCCTGCGACAGCATCACGTCCTTGGGATAAAGACCGTGATGGTTTTGTCTTGGGTGAAGGCGCTGGTGTGATGGTGCTGGAAGAGTATGAGCATGCAAAAGCACGCGGTGCAAAAATCTATGCTGAGGTGCTTGGTTTTGGTATGAGCGGTGACGCTTACCACATTACCACGCCGACTATGGATGGCCCACGCAAGAGTATGCTCAATGCATTGAAAAACGCGGGCATCAACGGCGATCAAATTTCCTATCTCAACGCGCACGGTACCTCTACACCGTTGGGCGATAAAAATGAGACTGATGCGATCAAAGCAGCCTTTGGCGCACATGCCTACAAAATGACGGTCAATTCGACCAAGTCGATGACGGGACATTTGTTAGGTGGTGCGGGTGGTTTGGAGTCTGTCCTCTCAGTTTTGGCCATGTATCATCAGGTCTCTCCGCCGACCATTAATATCATCAATCAGGACCCTGAATGTGATCTTGATTACTGCGCTAATACGGCGCGTGATCTTCCGATTCAGTATGCAATGAAAAACTCCTTCGGATTTGGTGGTACTAATGGAACGCTTATTTTCGGACGCACCTAAGTTGCAGATGATTTGAAAGCCTGTATTTTTGCCTTGCCTTAGATACTGAGATAGAATAAGCACCACAGATTTGTGGTGCTTTTTTTTAGCTTAAAATGCCTAAACCATCGACAATCGCGCTTGAGATTTCAGTGCCGCGCCAAGGCTTGTTTTACTTCGCCGTGGTGGGGCTGGTTTTAATCGCATTGCTCGCGGGTTTGCTGAGTTTACGTTTGGTTTGGCCTTGGCCGCCTCACTATGATGTCGCGTTGATTGCGGCACCGCTTGTGCTGCTGGGCGTGATTGGGGTGTATTTAAAAAATACACATTATTTTGAGCGCAGCTGGCAGCTTGCGATAGGGCCTGATGGCCACATTGTTTTGCGAGCGCTTCTCGATGCGCGAGAATACCTTCCAGCCCGTGATTGCGTTTTAAGTGGCACGCCATTTTTAGGTGAGTGGCTGTTAATATTTGAGCTGAAAGATGAGCGCGCGCAAATGGTCGCTGTGCGTATGCTGCGCTTCAAGTCAAATGCCGATGATTTTCGTCGCCTCAAGATCAGTTTGGCTTGTCTTGTTCAGCGTCAGGCGATTGTGTGAACTAGGGAAGCGCGGATTTAGTTTGCGCCTAAATGCTTTTCGCTACGGAACTTTTTTGACGAACTTCGGTCTATCCTCAAAAACTAAAATGCCGCAAATACCAATAAGAACAAACGAAATGGGAAAAGCAGAGTGACGACGGAGCGCGATATAGATCAACTTTTAGTTGAACGCGTTCAGCGTGGAGATAAGAAGGCTTTTGAGCTTCTTGTTTTGAAATATCAGAGAAGATTGTTTCGGCTGGTGTCTCGACTTGTGCATGATCACGCAGAAGCAGAAGACGTGGTGCAAGAAGCTTTTATCAAAGCTTACCGAGCGTTGGCCAATTTTCGTGGTGATTCAGCTTTTTACACTTGGTTATATCGAATAGGCATTAACACTGCAAAAAATTATCTGGTGACGCAGGGGAGGCGCACACCAACTTCGACCGAATCTGACGTAGAAGAGGCGGAGTCATTTCATGACGCAGATGGTCTAAGAGACATCAATACCCCTGAATCACTGATGGCAAGCAAACAAATTGCTGCGACGGTCAACGCGGTCATGTTAGCCTTGCCTGAGGAGTTGCGAAACGCGATTACTTTGCGCGAAATTGAGGGTTTAAGTTATGAGGAAATTTCAGAAGCGATGTCCTGCCCGATTGGAACCGTGCGTAGTCGCATCTTCCGTGCGCGCGAAGCGATTGCGGAGAAATTAAGACCCTTGATCGGCACTTCGCTTGATCAGCGTTGGTAGTAGCGATGGTGGGAATAGTAGTAGAAGCAATGGTAGAAGCGAAATTGAATATCGATTTAAATTGGAATGATCATGAATAAAACAGCAAACCAAAACGAACGCATCTCCTGCATGCTCGATGGTGAGTTAAGTGCTGCTCAAGTTGTCGAGATTTTGGCAGAATTAAAGGGAAATGATGCTGCCCAAATTCGCGCCACCTGGGAGCAATATCATGTGCTCGGTGATGCACTTCGTTCTGACGACTTAAATATCAATTTGAGCGCTGATTTTTCTAAAAAAATGGCGGCCGCTTTAGACCACGAAGCCTTGATCTTCAATCCCCTAGTACAAAAAGCCCAGCAAGAAAATCAAGCGAACAAAGTCAAGCGCTCTGTTTGGAATTCACCATATTTTGCCATGAGTAGTTTTGCCGCTGCGGCAATGCTGGCTTTAATTATGACACCCTCGATTCTGACTGCCTTGCGCACGCCCGGGCAAAATCCGAACGGACCTGCGATGGCAAGTAAGCAAGGAGGTGCGAGCGAAAATTTTGCATCGACTAATCTCAAGTTAACTTCCAACAAAGCGCCAGCAGCCAATGAAGATTTTGCCGTCAATACTAAGCATGACGCAGCAAACAATGTAAATGAGGTTTTGCGTGATCCGCGTTTGGATAGCTATCTTTTGGCGCATCAAAAAGCCTCACCCTCGCTGGAGAATAATGGACATTTTATTCAACATGCCAACGTGGCACCGACCCCAGAGGTGGAAAAATAATTTATGTTCGCTAGGAATTTCTTATTTGCAGCGTTCTTAATTTTCTCGGCTTCAAATTCCGAGATATCTTACTCGCAGGTGAGTGAGGAACAAGACATCATTAAGGCACTTAGTTTGATACAAAGTGCCGCACATAAAAATTCTTATACGGGTACTTTTGTCTATCAGCAGGGCAATCAGATTCGAACTTCGCGTATTACCCACGGTTTTGATGGTGATAATGAGCTTGAAAAACTGGAAATTCTTGACGGTAAACCCCGTGAATATATCCGCAAAAATGGTGAAGTCACCTGCTATTTGCCGGACAATAAAATCATGCAACTGGAAAAAAATTTCAGCCAAGAAGAGTTCCCATCTCTGCTGAGCGAAAATCCTCGTCTGCTTCCCGAATCCTACTTTGTCAAAAAAGCGCAAATGAGCCGCGTCGCTGGGGCCGAGTGTCAGGTGTTTAGTTTTCAAGCGCGTGATGCGTTTAGATTCGGTTTTCGTCTCTGTGTCGAAAAAAACTCCAACCTCATTTTGGGTGCTCAAACCCTCAATCAACGACAAGAAGTCATTGAGCAAATTGCATTTACTCAAATCACCATAGGCGAGCTCGATAAAGCTAAATTAAAGCCTAGCTATACGCCCAATGCACAGTGGAAAACGGAGACCTTAACTGTACAAGCGAACCTTCATTCAGGATGGTTCGTAAAAACTTTGCCATCAGGCTTTAAAAAAACCCTTGAAACTAAGCGTTTCATTCCTATTTCAGCTGGAACGGCGAATGTCGAAGCGACTAGTGCTAAATCACATCAGGTCATACAGATGATGTATTCGGACGGCTTATCGACTTTTTCCGTTTTTGTGGAGCCTTATACCGGAGATCGTGTGGAGGGGAGTTTGCAACAAGGCGCGATGACGATCATGGGGAAACGCTATGGTGAAAATTGGTTGACGGTGGTAGGTGAAGTGCCGGTCGCCGCGATTAATCAGGTGATCAACTCAATCCAATTTAAGAGATAAACTTCGTTGAATTTGATGGTGAATTTATGAAACTTTTTAAATCTATCCGTTTGGAAAAACACGTATCAATCTTATTGGCGACACTCTTGATGAGTGCATGTGTTTTTGTTGGAATGAGTTATTTGAGCTCGTCTAACGATGCGCAAGCGAGCGCGTCCTCGAGTTCTTTAAGCGCCTCCGCAAATAGTGGAAACGATGCCCCAGTATTGGTCACCGGGCTGCCCGATTTCACCCAATTGGTGGAGAAAACCAGTCCGGCGGTCGTCAATATTCGTACTACACAAAAAATTGCGCAAAACCAGCTTGACCCTTTCGGTGAAGACGATCCTACGCAAGAATTATTGCGTCGTTTCTTTGGTGCACCCAATCCGATGCAACCGAATCCGAAGAACAAACGGGTTCAGCCAAAACAGCAAGAACAGGAAGTGCCGCGCGGTGTGGGTTCCGGATTTATCGTCTCTGCCGATGGCTTTGTTTTGACCAATGCACATGTGGTCGATGGCGCATCCGAGGTCTATGTCAAGCTGACCGATAAGCGTGAATTTAAAGCCAAAGTGATCGGTAGTGATCGTCGTTCGGATGTGGCGGTTCTTAAGATTGACGGGAACAAATTGCCGAAAATCGCCATCGGTGATTCTGAAAAAATTAGAGCGGGCGAATGGGTGATTGCGATTGGCTCACCGTTTGATTTGGATAACACGGTTACTTCCGGCATCATTTCCTCTAAATCGCGTGAGACCGGCGATCTAGTCCCATTGATTCAGACCGATGTGGCCGTCAATCCCGGCAATTCGGGTGGACCCTTGATCAATATGCGTGGCGAGGTCATTGGTATTAATTCGCAAATCTATAGTCGTTCTGGCGGCTACATGGGCATTTCATTTGCGATTCCCATTGACGATGCGATGCGGGTGGCCGAACAACTTAAATCGAACGGTTCGGTTTCTCGTGGATTTTTAGGTGTGACCACGGGCGACATCAATAAAGAAATTGCGGAGAGTTTGGGTCTGCCCAAACAGCAAGGTGCTTATGTCGCAAGTGTAGAGCCCAATAGTGCTGCCGACAAAGCAGGCATGCAAGAAGGCGACGTTATTTTAAAATTCAATGGTACCGGTATTGAAAAACGTAGTGACTTACCACGGGTAGTGGGTGCGGCTAAACCTGGTACTAAAGCGAGCATTACCGTGTGGCGCAATGGCGCTCAGAAAGAATTGAGTGCAGTACTCGGGGAATTTCAGGATGAGCGTGTCGCCAAGAAGGCAGATCGCAAATCCAAGAAAGAGCGTGCGGCGAGTGTGCTCGGTATTGCAGTGTCGGACATTAGCGAGGCGCAAAAGCGCAGCATGCGAATTAGCAGTGGCGTGTTAATTGAAAGTGTCGAGGGGATTGCTGCCAATGCCGATTTGCATGCGGGCGATATTATTTTGATGATGAATAATTTGGATGTCAAAGATGCGAAACAATTCGATGCCATGCAAGCCAAGCTCGATCTGAAAAAATCGGTCGTGCTCTTAGTGCGTCGCGGTGAGGCTTCACTTTTTGTGATGATTAAGCCGAGTTAATTGAGTCTAAACTTAATTTTTTGCAGTTCAGATTTTGCCCATAAGTTTTTGAGAAGTTTAATTTTGTCAGAAGGCCGCACCACTGATCATGGGCGCGGCTTTTTGCATTTATAATCGTGCATTCTCATTTTCCTCGAGTCGGCTAGGCTGCCTATGGTGCATTTCACACTTTATTCACGAAGTTATTGCCATCTCTGTGAAGACATGCATCAACAATTGCTGGTCTTTGCGGCGGATTATCGCTTTACCGTGGAGGTGATTGATATTGATGAGCAAACAGAATATTTATCTCAATATGACGAACTTGTGCCGGTCTTGGTGGGCAAGAAAGTTGACCCAGCCAACCAAGCGCCAACACAATTGTGTCATTACTTTCTTGATCGTGGATTGGTAAAGGCATTTCTAGATGAAGCAAAATAATCAGCAGGTGCCGCACACGATGTCCTTGTTTGACTACGAAAACGAAGTGATCTGTGGGGTGGACGAAGCGGGGCGCGGCCCTTTGGCCGGCCCTGTCGTTGCGGCAGCGGTGATACTTGATCCGGCACGACCTATCGTCGGTTTGCGCGATTCAAAAAAACTCAGTGAAGCGCAGCGCGATGCGCTTGCACTCGAGATCAAAGAAAAAGCCTTGGCGTGGTCGGTTGCACAATGCTCAGAAAGCGAAATCGATACGCATAATATCTTGCAAGCGACGATGCTTGCGATGCGTAGAGCAGTCGAGGGCTTGTCGATACAACCGAGCTTGGCCTTAATCGACGGCAATCGTTGTCCGGTGATGTCGATACGTTCCGAGGCGATTGTAAAGGGGGATGATAAAGTTCCCGCCATTTCTGCTGCTTCGATCCTAGCGAAAACGGCGCGCGATCATTTGCTGATGGCTTTGCATGAACAGTATCCGCAGTACGCTTTGGATCAGCATAAGGGGTATCCAACCGCCTTGCATTTAGCGCGCCTGAAACAATATGGTGTCTCGCCGATACACCGCCGCTCTTACGCACCTGTGCGCAACTTGTTAAACGAGGCGCAATCATGAAGCACATCAGCTCACGCGACAATAAACTTTTTAAGGAATTGAAAGACTTAGCAAGTCAGGCGGCGACTCGAAAAAAATTGGGTAAAAGTATTTTAGATGGCGTACATCTTTGTCAGGCTTTTCTCGAACGCTGCGGTGCGCCAGAAATCTTAGTGGTCGCTGAATCGGCTTTGCAGATCGAGGAAGTCAAGCGCATCTGCCTTGCTGCCGAAAAGCGCGGTGCGCAGGCGATCAGCTTTCCCGACGCGCTGTTTCAAAATCTAAGTCAGGTTGAAAATGGGATTGGTCTAGCCTTTGTCGTCCCCACTCCAAAACCGGTTTGGTCGGGTGCGCTTACTGCGAATGCAGTGGTGTTAGATGGCGTTCAAGACCCGGGCAATTTGGGGTCGATTTTAAGAAGTGCAGCGGGCGCGGGGATTCAAACGATATTCTGCGGTGTCGGCACGGCAAGCGCATGGTCGCCTAAAGTGCTGCGGGCGGGTATGGGCGCCCATTTTTTGCTGACTATTTTTGAAGCCGTCGACTTACCGGGCTTGCTAGCAGCCACAAATATTCCCATCCTCGCCACCAGTTCGCACACGCAGACTACGATTTATCAAGTCGATTTGCGGCAAGCGCACGTATGGTTGTTTGGGCACGAGGGGCAAGGCGTTTCGCCTGAATTAATGGCCTTGGCGAGCCAGCAAGTGACGATACCGCAAAACCCTGCGCTCGAATCGCTCAATGTTGCCGCGAGTGCTGCGATTTGTTTTTTTGAGCAAGTTCGGCAAAACCTAGACTAAACCAAGATTATACAGGGCGCTCAAGTTTCGGAATCATAAGCGTGAATCAGGTTTGATCTCTTGCAAAATAGTGGTCGCAATTTCTTCGATGGATTTTGCGGTGGAAGACAGCCATCGTATGTTCTCGCGTTTCATCATTGCTTCAGCCTCATTGACTTCATAACGACAATTTTCTAAGGAAGCATATTTGCTGCCGGGTCGGCGTTCATTTCGAATTTCGGAAAGTCGCTCAGGCGCAATGCTCAAACCAAAAATTTTACCCTTAAATCCAGGTAGGGCGGAGGGCAACTTGCCGCGTTCGAAATCATCTGGAATTAGCGGATAATTTGCTGCTTTTATCCCGTATTGCATTGCCAAATATAAGGTTGTAGGTGTCTTTCCTGAACGCGAAACGCCGACTAAAATGACATCGGCGAGCGCTAGATTTTTATGCGACTGTCCATCGTCGTGAGCTAAGGAAAAATTAATCGCCTCTATGCGATTTTTGTATTCCTCAGTGTCGGCAATATTGTGACTACGCCCCACAGTATGGGTGGATTTAATGCCAAGTTCATCCTCAAGTGGCGCGACAAAGGTTTGGATTAAATCCATATGCAAGCCTTTGGAGCGAAAAATGACATGCGCCAGTTCTGGTTTGACTAGGGTGGAAAAGACGATAGGGCGGTTGCCGGTACTGGTAAAAGCTTCGTTGATACGGCGCACGGCTTCTTCGGCTTTTTCGACCGTATCGACGAAAGGTAAGCGAACTTGCTTGAACTTCAAATCAAACTGCGTGATGACCGAATGGCCAAAGGCTTCCGCCGTGATACCCGTTCCATCGGAGACGAAAAATACGGTGCGGTTGGCAGGTGGTAGCGAAACTAGGTTGGATACTGTCATGGTTAGATTTTAGAAGTGTGAACTTGAATCGAAATTCTAATATATTAATAAAAATAACTTCAGAATTCGATTTCATTGTAAGTTTTTTGCAGCGCACAAGGTAAAATGGCGGATCATTATTGCAGGCAACAGAATAACAAAAAATCGGCTTGCCCGCGACGCAGTGCGAAAGATTTCTTATCATCAAAAAAGAGGTTGTTATGTCTAACGCAGCACAAGTAGAGGCCAGTCACAGTAGTGTCTATGTCGCCTCGTTTGAACACTTACGGATGAGCGATGTCGAATCCGTGGGCGGCAAAAATGCATCTCTCGGCGAAATGATTAGCCAGCTCGCACAAGCCGGCGTGAGAGTGCCAGGCGGTTTTGCCACGACCGCACAAGCTTTTCGTGATTTTTTATCTTACAGTGAAAATGGAGGAATTCCATTAGCGCAGCGGATTGCGGATCGTTTAGTTGGCCTTGATATTGAAGATGTCAAAGCGCTGGCGAAGGCGGGTGCTGAAATTCGCCAATGGATTATCGATACGCCTTTCCAGCCACGCTTACAACAAGAAATCGACAGTTTTTATCAGCGCTTGGTGGCCGATTCGAACGCCGAAATGTCTTTTGCTGTGCGTTCCTCGGCGACCGCTGAAGATTTGCCCGATGCTTCTTTTGCGGGACAACAAGAAACGTTTTTGAACGTCGTCGGTATTGATAATGTACTCGAAGCGATGAAGCATGTTTTCGCGTCTTTATACAATGATCGAGCGATTTCCTATCGCGTACATAAAGGTTTCACCCATGCAGAAGTAGCTTTGTCGGCGGGCGTGCAGCGTATGGTGCGTTCCGATTTGGGTGCGGCTGGTGTGATGTTTACCATCGACACTGAATCAGGCTTTAAAGATGTGGTCTTCATTACCTCGAGTTATGGGCTGGGTGAAACCGTTGTGCAAGGTGCGGTTAATCCAGATGAATTTTATGTCCATAAACCGATGCTAGAGCAAGGTAAATTACCTGTGATTCGTCGCAATATCGGTTCGAAATTGATCAAGATGGAATTTACTAATGAAGCGAAAGCGGGACGTTCAGTAAAAACGGTGGATGTGCCCATTGAGCAGCGCAATCGTTATTCGCTTGATGACAAGGAAGTCTTGGAGTTGGCTCGCTACGCAGTCATTATCGAAAAACATTATGGCCGCCCTATGGATATTGAATGGGGTAAGGACGGTCGCGATGGTCAACTTTATATTTTGCAAGCGCGTCCAGAGACCGTTAAGTCACAGCAAAAAGCCAGCGATGCACAGCAACGCTTTAAACTCAAAGGAACGGGTACAGTCTTAGTTTCGGGGCGCGCGATTGGTCAAAAAATTGGCGCTGGACGTGTGCGCGTGATTCACGATCCATCTGAAATGGAAAAGGTGCAACCGGGTGACGTGTTGGTGGCGGATATGACCGACCCGAATTGGGAACCCGTGATGAAACGCGCTTCGGCGATTGTGACAAATCGTGGTGGACGTACTTGCCATGCTGCGATCATTGCGCGTGAGTTGGGTGTACCTGCTGTGGTCGGCTGCGGTGATGCAACTGAAATTTTAAAAGACGGCACGCTGGTGACGGTATCCTGTGCTGAAGGTGACGAAGGAAAGATTTACGACGGACTCTTGGAAACGGAAGTGACTGAAGAAATTCGTGGGGATCTGCCGAAATTGCCTTTGAAGATTATGCTTAATGTGGGCAATCCTCAACTTGCTTTTGATTTTCAATCGGTGCCCAATGAGGGTGTAGGTTTAGCACGCTTGGAATTTATCATTAACAATAATATTGGCGTGCATCCGAAAGCGATATTGGAATATCCGAATATCGATGCTGACCTCAAAAAAGCAGTTGAATCCGTGGCGCGTGGTCATGCTTCACCCAAGGCTTTTTATGTTGATAAATTGGCGGAAGGTGTGGCGACCATTGCGGCTGCTTTTTGGCCTAAAAAAGTGATCGTTCGACTCTCCGATTTCAAGTCGAATGAATACAAAAAATTGATAGGCGGAACACGTTACGAACCCGATGAAGAAAATCCGATGTTAGGATTCCGTGGTGCAGCGCGTTATTTGGCGAATGACTTTGCAGAGTCCTTTGAAATGGAATGCGTCGCCATGAAACGGGTGCGCAATGACATGGGTTTGACCAACGTGGAAATCATGGTGCCTTTCGTGCGTACCTTGGGACAAGCGGAAAAAGTCGTTCATTTGCTGGAAAAAAATGGACTGCGGCGTGGTGAGAATGGTCTGCGTTTAATTATGATGTGTGAGGTACCGTCGAACGCGATTTTGGCAGAACAATTCCTCGAATTCTTTGATGGTTTTTCGATAGGATCGAATGATTTAACGCAATTGACTTTGGGTTTAGATCGCGATTCTGGAATGGAATTATTGGCTGCTGATTTTGATGAGCGTGACCCCGCGGTGAAAGCATTGTTGTCGCGGGCGATTACAGCTTGCCGTAACGCAGGCAAATATGTGGGTATTTGCGGTCAGGGCCCTTCCGATCATCCTGATTTTGCGGAGTGGCTTATGGCCGAAGGCATCGAATCGATCTCCTTGAATCCAGACTCGGTGATCGATACTTGGAAACAATTGGCGAGTGTGAAAAAGTAAAATTTTGAGATGAAGGCAAAAAGCGCGAAAGGATTTTAAATAATCCTCGCGCTTTTTTGTTTTTGGAGGTCATTTTTAATTCAAATTACCGGTGACAAGATACAAATTATATTGCACACTTGCTTAATACTAAGGAGGCAAAATGGAAACATGGCAAATATGGTTGGCTTTGGCTGGTCTAGTCGTTATTCTAGAATTGATGACGGGCACTTTTTATTTATTAATGATTGCTATCGGCCTGTGTGCAGGCGCTTTGCTTGCGTTTTTGCATGCGACATTTTCATGGCAAATGTTAGTTGCTGCGATCGTCGGTGCTGGCACGACCAGTTTGTTACATCGGAGTCGATTTGGCTTGAGCGCACGACGTAATGCAGCGCGTGATCCGAACATCCATATCGATATTGGGCAAACGCTGCAAGTGGATGAATGGCAGGCGCGCGGTGATGGCCTGTTTGTCGCCAGAGTCAAGTATCGCGGTGCGATGTGGGATGTAGAGTTGCGTCAGGCTCAGGCGCATTCCGGGCAATTCTTAATCAGTGAAATGAATGGCAGCCGCTTGATTGTTCAGGCAGTTTAAATCTTAATTTAATCGACAAAAATATCTAGTAAGGGAAATTATGGAAACCTCGACGTTAGTAGTCGTTATTTTGTTTGTGATGGCTTTGGTATTTATCGTTAAAACAGTGAAGGTCGTACCGCAGCAAGATGCGTGGGTCGTGGAAAGATTGGGGCGTTATCACGCTACCTTGGGGCCAGGTCTTAATATCGTTGTGCCGTTTGTAGATCGTGTCGCTTACAAACATGTGCTGAAAGAGATTCCCCTTGATGTACCACCGCAGGTGTGTATTACGAGAGACAATACCCAGCTACAAGTGGACGGTATTCTTTATTTTCAAATTACCGACGCGATGCGCGCTTCGTATGGCTCTTCTAATTACATCGCTGCAATCACTCAGTTGGCGCAAACCACTTTGCGTTCCGTGATTGGTAAAATGGAGCTCGATAAAACTTTTGAGGAGCGCGATCATATCAACACCACCATCGTCAACGCGATTGATGAATCGGCAGCTAATTGGGGCGTTAAGGTTTTACGTTACGAGATTAAAGATTTAACGCCGCCGAAAGAAATTTTGCATGCGATGCAAGCGCAAATTACGGCCGAACGTGAAAAGCGCGCCTTGATTGCCGCATCAGAAGGGCGTAAGCAGGAGCAAATTAATATTGCGTCCGGTGAGCGTGAAGCTGCCATTGCCAGATCAGAAGGCGAGATGCAAGCCTCCGTCAATCGTGCGCAGGGTCAGGCTGCGGCAATCTTGGCCATTGCCGAAGCGAGTGCCGAAGCGATCCGTAAAACAGCTTCTGCGATCCGTGAGCCCGGTGGTGAAAATGCCGTGAACTTGAAGGTGGCAGAGCAATATGTAGCCGCATTTGCGAATTTGGCGAAGACGAATAATTCCATTATCGTGCCGGCCAATATGAGCGATATGAGCGGCCTAATCGCGAGCGCATTGCAGGTGGTAAAGTCGCAGAAATCAGTCTAGGAACAACACTGATTCAGATCTCAACTTTCAACGCTCAACTCGCAGAAATGACATCATCCATTTGCTGAACTTTCTGCGATAAAATTTGTATGCTGCCTGCATTGGCTGCGTGGTGCGGTTGACGCATGACGCGATTATAAAATTCCTCTGACTGTCGTTCCGCCGTGTGGGCGATGCCGATGCAGGCATTGCGTCCGCTTTTCTTGACCATATAGAGTCCTTGGTCGGCAAAATTAACCACTTGTGCCCAGGTGAGCAAATGCGGTTGATGAGGCAAGAAGGGGAAGCTGGCATAACCGACTGAACAAGTGCGTGAAGTTTCGACCTCATTCGTTAATAGAAATGGTGTGCTTGCAATTGTCTTTCGAATTCGTTCTGCAACAAGCGGCGCATCTTTTCGGTTGCAAGTGCGCGCTACGACTAAAAATTCTTCGCCTCCCCAGCGTATTAAATAATCGGATTCGCGGAACACGCTTTGCAAACGGTGGCGCATTTGCACCAGAACCAGATCTCCGCAAGCGTGACCGTAGGTGTCATTGATTGACTTAAAATGATCAATATCGACCATAAAAAAAACCATGTCTTCATCGCTAGGATTGTGCTCTTGAGGGGTTTGTAAATGGTCGTCATATGCACGTAACACGCGTGCGACATCGGCTTCGATATGCTGCAATAAAAAGCGTCGATTACGTAAGCCAGTTAAGGGGTCAGTAATGCTGACTTCTTCAAGTTGATTCTGTGTTTCGCGTAAGGTAGTTAAAGTCGCTTGCAATTGCTTATAGGCTGAAGCATTGTCCAGTGCGATAGCGCCGTAGGCGGCAAGCGTGCGCAAAATGGAACGTTCGCGTTCGCCGTATTGATGTGCGTGTATGGATTGAATGGACATCGCGCCCAATAATCGTTCGCCGATCAAGAGTGGCATGTACAGTAAGCTCAATGTTTCGATGGTGCCTGGTACGACGTAGTGATCTTGTGAACCTGATTCACGCTCGATTACAATTTCTTCGCGTTCACGGGCGCATCGTGCAAACGCGGACACCGGATGATCGATGGTCGTTTTAAAGTGTTCAAGCGGAACGCCGTTTTCCATGCCAAAGGCAAGTTGTAATTCTTGACCATTGGGTTCTAATAAGCAGATACCGAAGCTGTTCGCTTCTAATAACTCGTTGACGTGTTTATGCAGTGCTTCGAACACCGTATCGACGTTTAAGTTGGCCGTGATTTCCCGTCCAATCAATCCTAAAGTTTCTAGGGTATTACTCGATTCTTGTAAGCTCGTCGCGCGGGTCGCTTCGGCTTGGGCTATGCGTCTGTGATGTTCGGCATCGGCGCGATGTCGCTCATTGTCGTAGCGTACTTGCATCGCGGTTGCGCGATTGCGTGCTTCGTTTAAACGCCGGTCTTCTTTTGCTTGCGCTGCGCGTTTGGAAAATTGATATGCGCTTTCGAAGTCGGATAGTTGGGCGTAATTATTGGCGATTTCATCGAGCAAATCAGCGGGAACGGTAATGCCACGTATGCTGGTGCAAAGCGTTAATGCTTGTAACAGATAATGCAGGGCGAGGTTAGGCGCTGTAACGATTTCGGTAGGGCTATGTAAGTAATTGCGCGATAGTTCGGCCAGCACGCGTAAGCACTTAATTTGCTCATCGATGTTTTCGTGTTGCCTCGCTACTTCCAGCGCGGCATGAATTTTGTCGCTGGTTTTGGGGTAGTCGCCAAGGCGACAATAGGCAATAGCTTGGCCACGCCAGCAGTCAGATAAAAAAATTGGCTCCTTGTGCTCAATAATTTTTTCGGCAGCGACTTCAAAAAAGCCCAAAGCTTCATTCGGTAAATTGAGGTCGAGCGAGAGGTCGCCGAGATAGCACAGCGTGTGAGCAAAGGTTCTTGAGCCGGGAATTTTTTTCTGGATATTGAGTGATTCGACCAGTTTTTCTTTGGCATCGTCGTAACGCTCCAGTAGGCGTAATGCATTGCCAGTCTGGAGTAAAGCGGTTGCCAATGAGCTAGGCCAGTGATTACTACGCGCGGTAGCGAGCGCAATCTCATCCCATTCAAGTGCGGCATCAAGGTCGCCCAATGTTGCAAACGAATCGCCAGCATTGGTTGCCGCCAAAATGGCTTGCCGTATTTGCCCTGATTCATAGGCGGCGCGGTGGGCTTGAATGTGTAGGCGACAGGATTCACCCATGTCGCCAATTTTGTTGCAGACGATCGCTTTTGCGCTGGCTAACCAGGCTAATACGGTATTGGGGTAGATCTCAGTTACGTTGAAGTGTCGATAAATTTCAGCGGCAGTAAATTTGGGGTCGCGAATTGCGCCGTTGTGCAAGCTGCGTGCGAGTGCGATTTGCTGACGTTCGATGTCACCGCCGAAGCCATAATTCTCGATTGCCATGCGTAAGTATTGATCGCGTTTTTTGATTTGCCCAAAATCGCGGTAGATTGAGGTCAGTAAAAAAAAGCTGTCACCAACGGCCAATAAATCATTGATCTGTTCGAATTCTTTCAGCGCGTCCATGGCGCATTGTTCGGCACTTTCTAATTCACCATTGAGCCAATGAACTTCACCGTGAATAAGTCCAATTCTGGCTAGGTTTCGGCGATACCAAGTGTCATCATTGCGGGCATGTTGTAGCAGTTCACGCGCTTCTTCCCCGAGGGCTAGCGCACGTTGGCAATTTCGCTGACGTAGATACCATGCCAATGGAATTAAAACCGCTAGGCGAGGGGTGCTTTCAAGTAACGAGAGTTTCGTCTCGAGAGCGAAAATTTCTTCATCTAGCGCGTATAAATCCATAGTCACCAACCCTAATGGAAAATCTCGGATTTTTTGAAGCTTGCTTTTCGCAATTTAGCACAAAGATTTTCTTGGTGAAACAGTTTAATGTTTTTTTGCGGATAAAATTTTCAAAATTTGTTTGTTTTTGGGAAAAAAAATTCAGGTTTCTGGCTTAAATCTCGGTTAAAACAAGGCTGAAGTGACTTTTAGGACTTCGTCTGCGGTCGTCACGCCATCGATGATTTTGTAGGCACCCGCAATTCTTAAGGGCTTCATTTCATCACGTATCGCTTGCGCACGTAAAAGGTGTATGTCCGATTCTTGCTCTATCATTTTGCTAAAGGTTTGCGTGACGCTGAGTAATTCGTAGATGCCGGTACGACCTTTATAGCCAGTTTGGCGGCATTCTAGGCAGCCTACGGGGCGATAAATTGTCGTCGGCTTAGGGATGTCCCAAGTGTCGATTAAAGCCGTCCAAACTGCGTCAGCAATCTCGCCATCGGGTGCTTTGCAATGCGGACATAGTGTGCGAACCAGCCTTTGTGCGAGAATCCCGATGATGGTCGCTTCCAGTAAATAATAAGGCACACCTAACTGCAACAGCCGCATGATGGCGGAAGGCGCATCATTGGTGTGTAGCGTGGAAAGCACGAGATGGCCCGTTAGTGCGGCTTGGATGGCCATTTCAGCCGTCGGTAAATCACGTATTTCACCGACCATAATAATGTCTGGGTCTTGCCGCATCAAAGCGCGTATCCCGTCTGCGAAAGAAACGTCAATATTTGTTTGCACCTGCATTTGATTGAAAGACGCTTCGACCATTTCAATGGGGTCTTCTACCGTGCAGACATTCACATCGGCGGTGGCCAAAGCTTTTAAGGTGGTGTAAAGCGTTGTGGTTTTTCCTGAGCCGGTCGGGCCGGTCACGAGAATAATGCCGTGCGGCTTTTTCGTTAAATGATCCCAGCGATGCGCGTCGTTCGGTGGAAAGCCTAATTCCGGCAAGGTCTTGACCACCACTTCGGGGTCAAAAATACGCATGACGAGCTTTTCGCCGAATGCGGTGGGCAAGGTGGATAAGCGGAGTTCAACTTCCTGCCCATCGTTGGTACGTGTTTTGACGCGGCCATCTTGCGGCCGACGTTTTTCGATTACGTCCATCCGCCCTAGTAATTTAATGCGTGCGGTCATCGCAATCATGACGATGGCCGGTACTTGATAAACCTGATGCAGTACGCCATCGATACGAAAACGAATTGCTGCCATATCGCGTTTCGGTTCGAGATGGATGTCCGATGCGCGCTGGTCGAAAGCGAATTGCCATAACCAATCGACGATATTGATGACATGCTGATCGTTGGCATCAACTTGCTTATTACTTTTGCCCAGTTCGACCAATTGTTCAAAGTTATTTCTGAGCGCTAGATCATTACCGTTGGCTTTACGGGCATCTTTGATCGATTTCGCCAAGGAGAAAAATTGTGCCGTGTACTGTGCGACATCCAATGGATTCGCGAGGACCAGTTGGATTTCTTTTTTTGATAGACGGCTGATTTCATCGAGCCATTCCTGATTGCCAGGATCGGTTGTGGCGATAATGACGGTATCGTTTGTGGCATCAACTGGCAAGATATTAAAGCGGGTCGCGTAGTGCGAGGTCATCACATCAGCGACCTTGGTAAAGTCAATTTTGAGCGGGTCTATGCGGTAGAAGGGGAGTTTGATTTTGCCCGCTGCCCATTCTGTGAGCCAGTCCAAGGTCAGCAAATGTTGGCTGCGCTGCGCGGAGTATATTTTGCTCTGTGCGACCGCCGTTAAAGGGTGCATTTCGCTCGCGCTATTTTTGAGTATGCCGCGCGCATGATTAAACGCGGCTTTCGCATCTTCTTTGCGAACGATACCATCTTCAATCAACCAAGTAAAAATTTGTTGAAGTGTGAAGTGCTTTGCATGGGACGTCGTCATGGGCTTAGCTTTATTTAACGGGGGTTGAAATTAAAATAGTTCAGCATGCGTTGTCGCGACACAAATCTTTCAGCCAATTTTTGGCTGGGAGTTTGGTGCTGCGAGTGATTTCTTGAGCGCGTTCTTGCAAAATGCCGAGATCAAGTTTGAGTTTGGGTCGGAATGCGAGTGCGACGACGTTGCCATCATGGACGGGCGAAAAAGTCAGTACCGTACCGAATGCAAAGCGTAGTGCTTTCAAATTTTTGAGATAACTCGGATGGTCGCCAAATAGGTTGACGGTCAGTACGCCGTCGGCAGTGAGGCAGTCTGCACAGTGTTGGTAGAACTCGGCGGAATCTAAAACAGGGCCGCGCGCTGTGGCATCGTAGAGATCGATTTGGATGGCATCGTAGCGATTTTGTTGTGCTTCGTCGCGCACAAAATCCCAAGCATCCATCGTCAACACCTGCAAGCGTTCATCATTAGGTGGCAGGCAAAACATGCTTTCACATACGCGAACGACCTCAGGGTTGAGCTCGACTGCTGTGACCTGTGTTTGCGGTAAATACCGATAGCAAAATTTGGTCAGTGAGCCAGCACCCAGCCCCAGTTGCGCGACCTGCTTGGGTTGAGCATGAAACAGCATCCACGCCATCATTTGTTGACCATATTCCAATTCTATCCAATCGGGTTTTCTAAGGCGCATTGCGCCTTGCACCCACTCTGATCCAAAGTGTAAAAAACGCACGCCCTCAAATTCGGATAAATTAATGGGCGCGAATTTGATTTTGCGTGAGGGCGTGATGGGAGCTGCATGGGATGAACGAGTAGCGCGCGGCCCTTCAAGATGATTGCTTTGGGCTTCAATGGATTTTCTTTTGATGAGCATGTGCTAGGCGGCTGATGGATGGTTATAGATGAGTGATGGAATAGTAATGGAATAGGCGTTTTTTTTGATTGTAGTCGTAACTAAGCGCTCTGGGGGTAAAATGAAATTTTTTTAGGTCTAAAATTTCTAGAAAAGTGTGGATTTCTGCGCTTATCGAATAAATCCGTTCTTCCCTTGGGTCAACCAAAATGCCGATTGAACGTTCAGTGTCCATCAGGTAGCGTGACCCTATTTATTTCGTTCGAAGGACAGACTGTGTTTTTTGCCTTGGTCTTGATATTGCCTTCATTTCAAATGTAAATGGGGAATTGGGGTTGGAAAGTAGATACGCATTTTAATTGAAGGAGTTTATTGTGAATAATGTGAAGAGAATGGCGTGTGTTGTTGCTGCCTTGATGGGTAGTTTGGGTTTGAGTGCCTGTGTTTCCACCCATACTTCGGGCAGTGTCTATCATCCTGGACAAACACAAAATGAGATGTCAGTACGTTTTGGTGTGGTTGATTCGGTGCGTGAAGTCACGATTGCGCCCGGTCAGTCCGGTGTGGGTACCTTGACTGGTGCTGCATTGGGTGGTTTGGCAGGTTCTACTGTAGGCGGTGGTCGTGGCTCGACGGCGGCAGGATTGGTGGGTGCTGTGGTCGGTGGAATCGTCGGAAGTAATATCGAAGCCGAAAGTAAAATGCGTAAAGGTTTAGAAATTACGGTGAGACTCGATAACGGTGACATCAAAGCCATTACCCAAGATGCCGATGATACGTTTAGGCCGGGTGATCGGGTGCGTTTGTTATCCGACCGTAGAGCGACACGCGTTACTCATTGAGCGAGATTTTTCAACGCGAACCCCGTTTTAATCTTGAAAAAAACCGGACAATTTGATTTGTCCGGTTTTTTTATTGGGTGCTTACTCCGGTACTCGTTGCGAGCTTCCTTTAATGTGTGCTCAATAGCATTTCATTGACGCGTCGTACAAAGGCACCCGGGTCGCTCAAATGTCCGCCTTCGGCTAATGAAGCTTGGTCGAAAAGTATGTGTGACCAATCGGCGAATTTTCCCTCTTCGTATTTCAATCGCTGTACCAAAGGATGGTCTGGATTGACCTCTAAAATAGGTTTGGATTCAGGTGCAGCTTGACCTGCCGCTTTCAGCATACGCATCAAATTCCCCGAAAGTTCATTTTCATCGGCTACCAGGCATGCAGGAGAATCGGTCAATCGGAAAGTGATACGAACGTCTTTTGCTTTTTCCGATAAAGCCGCTTTCATTTTTTCGACCAAATCTTTGTATTCGGTTTCGGTTTCGGCGTGTTGTTTTTTCTCGGCCTCGTCCTCCAATTGTCCTAAGTTCAAATCGCCCTTTGCAACAGAAGCCAATTCCTTGCCTTCAAAATCACTCAGGAAAGACAGCATCCATTCGTCTACCCGATCCGTTAATAATAAAACCTCGACACCTTTTTTACGGAAAATTTCCAAATGTGGGCTATTTTTTGCGGCCACATAGTTGTCGGCTGTGACGTAGTAAATTTTGTCCTGACCCTCTTTTGCGCGGCTTAGGTAGTCTGCAAAAGACACGGTTTGTGCATCGTCCGCATTGTGGGTTGACGCAAAACGCAGTAATTTTGCGATGCGCTCTTTATTGGTCGTGTCCTCGCCTACGCCTTCTTTGAGTACTTGACCAAATTCTTTCCAGAAGCCGGCAAACTTCTCTTTTTTGGCATCTGCATCATCGCCCTCGGCGTTGGCTAAATCTTCGAGCATGCCCAAGACGCGTTTGGTTGAACCTTCACGTATGGCTTTGATGTCGCGCGATTCCTGTAAAATTTCACGCGAAACATTCAGCGGCAAATCATTGGAATCGATAATACCTTTCACGAATCGCAGATAAACCGGCATCAGTTGTTCGGCATCATCCATGATAAATACACGCTTAACGTAGAGCTTGATGCCACCACGCTTATTGCGATCCCACATGTCAAATGGTGCGCGGCTCGGGATGTAAAGCAGTTGCGTATATTCGTTACGGCCTTCCACACGATTGTGGGTATGACTCAAAGGTGCGCTGTAGTCGTGTGAAATATGTTTGTAAAATTCGATGTACTGTTCTGGGGAAATGTCATTTTTGCTGCGCGCCCATAATGCACTAGCTTGGTTGACGGTTTCCAGTTCATCTCGTAAAACTTGTTCTTTCTTTTCTTCGTCCCATTCTTCTTTTTGCATCAAGATCGGCAAAGAAATATGGTCGGAGTAAGTGCGGATGACTGATTTCAATTTCCACGCAGAGAGGAAATCATCTTCGCCTTCGCGCAAATGCAAAGTGATGGCGGTGCCACGGTCTTCTTTGTTGATGGCTTCAACGCTAAAGTCGCCCGCACCGGCGGACTCCCAGCGCACGCCTTCCTCCGCAGAAGTTCCCGCGCGACGTGTTTCGACGGTGATTTTGTCGGCAACGATAAAGCCAGAGTAAAAACCGACACCAAATTGACCGATCATGGCCGCGTCTTTTTGTTGGTCGCCGGAGAGTTTGGCAAAAAATTCTTTGGTGCCCGATTTGGCGATAGTTCCTAAATGGTTGATCGCATCATCCCGATTCATACCGATACCATTGTCGGCGATCGTAATGGTGCGCGCCGTTTTATCGAAGCTCACTTTGATTTTAAGTTCGCTGTCGTTTTCAAATAAGGCGGCGTTATTAATTGCTTCGAACCGTAATTTGTCGGCGGCGTCAGAAGCGTTTGAAATGAGTTCGCGTAAAAATATTTCTTTGTTGGAGTAAAGCGAATGAATCATCAATTGCAGTAATTGGGAAACTTCTGCCTGGAATCCTAGGGTTTGTTTTTCTGACATGCTTGCCTCAAAAAGAAAGTAGAGTAAAAAATAAAAAGCGCATTTCTAAAGTGAGCCACAAATGTGGTCGAAAACGAGGAATTCAAGGGCGCTGTAGGGTTTTGCTTTTGAGTTTTGCTAAGTATTTGAAACTATTTGAAACTATTTGAAATTTCGTCGATCTTTTTCGATGCGTTCGCAGAAGTGATCGACAGTTTTGCAATGCAACATGTTATAATCGTCGGTTATTCGAATCATCCCAACCCAAAGCTACAACATGTCCACTACAAAACGCGCTATCCGCAACATCGCCATTATCGCCCACGTTGATCACGGCAAAACAACGCTCGTCGATCAATTGCTGCGTCAATCTGGCACTTTCCGTGAAAATCAACAGGTTGACACCCGTGTGATGGATTCCAATGACTTGGAAAAAGAACGCGGCATTACTATTTTGGCGAAAAACTGTGCCGTTGAATATAAAGACACGCATATTAATATCGTCGATACCCCAGGCCATGCTGATTTTGGTGGTGAAGTGGAACGTGTTTTGTCGATGGTTGATAGCGTTTTGTTGTTGGTTGATGCGGTCGATGGACCTATGCCACAAACCCGCTTTGTGACACGTAAAGCGTTGGCTTTGGGTTTGAAGCCGATTGTTGTGGTCAATAAAGTTGATCGCCCAAGTGCACGTACTGAATGGGTTGTGAATCAGACTTTTGAATTGTTCGATAAACTCGGCGCAAACGACGAACAGTTAGATTTCCCAGTCGTGTATGCCTCCGCTTTGAACGGTTATGCAAGCTTGGATTCTGAAGCGCGCGCAGGCAATATGGACCCTTTGTTTGACGCTGTACTTGAACACGTTCCTGTCCGTAATGATGATCCAGATGGTCCTTTGCAATTGCAAATTTCCTCGCTTGATTACAATTCCTACGTCGGTAAAATTGGTATTGGTCGTGTGACACGCGGTCGCGTAAAAGCGCTGCAAGACGTGATCATTATGGACGGTCCAGATGGCACACCACGTAAAGCACGGATCAATCAAGTTTTGAATTTTAAAGGCTTGGAACGTGTATTGGTCGATGAGGCCGTCGCAGGTGATATCGTGTTGGTGAACGGGATTGATGAGTTGGGCATAGGAACGACGATTTGCGCCATCGATACACCTGATGCATTGCCGATGTTGAAGGTCGATGAGCCGACTTTGAACATGAATTTTATGGTGAACAACTCTCCGTTGGCAGGTCGCGAAGGTAAGTTCGTAACGAGTCGCCAAATCCGTGACCGTTTAGATCGCGAATTAAAAGCCAATGTGGCTTTGCGCGTGACCGATACCGGTGACGATACGACATTTGAAGTATCTGGTCGTGGCGAATTGCATCTCACTATTTTGATTGAAAACATGCGTCGTGAAGGTTATGAATTAGCCGTTTCGCGTCCGCAAGTGGTGTTTAAAATGGTTGACGGAGTACGTCACGAACCCTTCGAAATGTTGTCCGTTGACGTAGAAGAAGTCAATCAAGGCGGCGTGATGGAAGAATTGGGTCGCCGTCGCGGTGATCTGCAAGACATGCAACCGGATGGCAAAGGTCGTGTGCGTTTGGAGTACCGTATTCCTGCGCGTGGTTTGATCGGTTTCCAAGGCGAATTCATGACCTTGACTCGCGGTACTGGCTTAATGAGCCATATTTTTGATGAATACGCGCCAGTAGATAATAGCAAAGGTGACCTCGGTGGTCGTCGCAATGGTGTTTTGATTTCTCAGGACGATGGCGCTGCAGTGGCTTACGCAATCTGGAAATTGCAAGATCGCGGCCGTATGTTTGTCAGTCATAACGACCCCGTCTATGAAGGCATGATCATCGGTATCCATTCTCGTGATAATGACTTGGTGGTTAACCCAATTAAGGGCAAGCAATTGACCAACGTTCGTTCTTCCGGTACGGATGAGGCAGTGCGCTTGGTGCCGCCTATCCAGATGTCTTTGGAGTATGCGGTTGAATTTATTGACGATGATGAATTGGTAGAAATTACGCCTAAAAGTATTCGTTTGCGTAAACGTTACTTGAAAGAACACGAACGCAAAAAAGCGTCGCGCGAAGCTTAAGCTTCCACCTTTGCGGCGTTCATTTGAATGCCAACAAAACCCCCGTTTGGCATTCTTTGCAAACGGGGGTTTTGTTTTAAGGAGTTGAATAAATGCGCCAAGTTACACACAAACAAGCACTGCTTTTGATGATCATCGCGCCAGCCATGTGGAGTTCGGCGGGCGTTTTGTCGCGCTTACTTAATTCGGCTAAAGGTTTTGAAGTAAGTTTTTGGCGTAGCTTTTTTGCCGCATTTTTTGCATTAATTGCGCTTACGGTGATTCACCGTAAAAACACCTTGAGTCAAGTACGTGCTTTGGGGCGGGCAGGATTTTTTTCTAGTCTAATGTGGGCAGCAAGTTTTACCTGCTTTATGTTGGCGTTGACCATGACAACGGTCGCCAATGCGCTCATCGTCGAAAGTCTTTCACCCTTATTGACAGCGATTTTTGCTTGGTTTTTTCTGCACGAAAAAATCCCTGGGCGTACTTGGATTGCTATTTTCGCCGCCGCTTTGGGCATGGTGTGGATGTTCATTGATGGCTTTTCTAAGCTCGATGCCCGCAGTAGTATCGGTGTGCTCTTGGCCATGTGTGTCCCGTTTGCAGTATCGACGAATGTCATTATTTTGAAAAAAAGCGGGCATGGCGTGGACCTCGTTCCGGCCGTGTTTGTCGGCGCTTTATTGTCGGCGATGGCGATGCTGCCATTTGCATTGCCGCTGTCGGCTTCGTTGCACGACGTATTGATTTTGGCGATATTAGGCGTGTTTCAATTAGGTTTGCCGTGCATGCTCATGGTCTTGGCTGCGAAGGCGCTTGCCGCACCTGAAATTTCACTTTTATCTTTGCTTGAAGTTTTGCTCGGCCCACTTTGGGTCTGGCTATTCGTCGGCGAAGTTCCTGCGCAAGCGACCTTGGTGGGCGGCGCTGTGGTGTTGGGCGCACTTATCTTTAATGAGATCGCGGCACTGCGCCAAGAGAATACTCAAACTTAAAATGAGTCTAGGTTTGATCTAGATCAAGTCCAATTCCAAATCGACCTACGCTAGCTGCCGTGCGTTTTATAATTGCGCACATTTGTTTTTGAGCTAGTCGTGCAGTTTTTTGCGGGCGCATCTGCGAGCTGCGCTCATTTGTGATTCATCTAATTTCCTTATGCCATCCATCCTTAAAACACCCGAATTACTTCTCCCTGCCGGCTCTCTGGAAAAAATGCACACTGCTTTTGATTTTGGTGCAGATGCCGTGTATGCCGGACAGCCTCGTTACAGCTTACGTGCTCGTAATAACGAATTTTCCACGCTCGATGTACTGCAACAGGGCATCTCCGATGCGCATGCGCGTGGAAAATTATTTTTTGTCGCGAGTAATATTTTTCCGCATAATTCAAAACTCAAAACCTATCTGCGCGATATGGAGCCTGTCATCGCGATGAAGCCCGATGCCCTCATTATGGCCGACCCAGGATTGATTATGATGGTGCGTGAAAAATGGCCGGAAGTGAATGTTCATCTGTCGGTGCAGGCCAATGCGGTGAATTTTGCTGATGTAAAATTTTGGAAAAAAATGGGATTGACGCGTGTTATTCTTTCGCGTGAATTATCGCTAGACGAGATCGCTGAAATACGTCAAGAGTGTCCAGATATGGAGCTTGAAGTGTTTGTGCATGGTGCGCTGTGTATTGCGTACTCCGGGCGTTGCCTGTTGTCGGGTTATTTTAATCATCGTGACCCCAATCAGGGAACCTGTACCAATTCCTGTCGCTGGGATTATAAGATTGAAAATGCTGCCGAAAACGAGACCGGTGATTTGGCGCGTGTTGAAAAAATCCAACTTAATTTTGAGCAGGCCTTAGAAGACGCCAATCAATCATTTTCTGCCATGGGCGATATGCCGCGCCACCCTTTAGCGGAGCGCCCGTATTTGATAGAAGAAGCCGGACGCCCCGGAAATTTCATGCCGATACTTGAAGACGAGCACGGCACTTACATCATGAATTCTAAAGATTTGCGGGCTATCGAGCATGTCGAGCGCTTGGCGAAAATCGGCGTGGATTCTTTGAAAGTTGAAGGGCGTACTAAATCTGAGTATTACGTCGCGCGCACCGCACAAGCCTATCGTCGCGCGATTGATGATGCGGTGGCAGGCCGGCCTTTTAACGAGCAGCTTTGGGGTGAATTAAATGGTTTAGCTAATCGCGGTTATACCGATGGTTTTTATCAGCGTCATCACACGCAAGAGCATCAAAACTATATGGAAGGTGTGTCGAAAGCGCATCGCAGCCAGTATGTCGGTAAAGTTTTGTCCGTGCAGGATGGTTGGGCGCAAGTCGAAGTAAAAAATCGTTTTGCGGTCGGCGATCAAATTGAAATCATCCATCCCTCAGGCAATGAAATCGTGAAGCTCAGTGCTTTGCGTAATAAGCACAATGAGCCGATTGAAGTGATCGGGGGAGCCGGACACCAAGTGCGCATCCCTTTGGGCTCCCATCAGGATAAGGCTTTGTTGGCGCGGATGTTGTAGGCTACGACTACAAATCAGTCGGTACTTGCGGCATAAACGCATTGCTCGTAAAAATACCATAGACCACCCAAATCGCGACTAGCGAATAGGCGACGCGTGGCAGCCAAGCGGCCAGTTGTTCTTGAAAAAGGGAATAGGCTTGTCGCTCGGTTTCGCAATAGCGCCATAACATATCGGGAAGCGTGCCACTGACTTCTCCGGTGCGCACCCATTCGACAATATGGGTTTGTCCTCGATAAATGCAATCAACCAAAGCGCTTGAGAGCACCTCGCCCGCTTGCATGCGAGGGCGTATTTTTTCGAACTCCATCCGCACTTTCGCGTTGGCGACACAGGCACTTGCGAGCGGCAGAGCCTCGAACATCGGCATGCCTGCTTCGAGTAACATGCCCAGCGCTTCGTAAAAATAACGTGCATTATTGCGCAAATTCATGGGGCCAAAAATTGGCAGGCGCAACAAAATATCGTCCAAAATATTCGGCTGCCGCACGGTCGTTTGCGCGTCTAAAGATTGTTTGTAGTGGGCGATGGCTAGGTAGAGCGCGTACAGAAAAATAAGTGGGCCAATCACACTTAAAAAATAGTGTGCTGCGCTGATGGCCCCGCTGGCTAAGGCGGGAAGTTGGCGCAGGAATAGCGAAATAATGAGCATGAAAATCGGCAAGCGAAGGCGGGCGCGTAGGGCTTGTTGTAAGCGGTATTTCTCAGTATAGAGATCGGCTAGGCGCCGGTAACTTAATGCGGGACTGCCAGCTTGCGTAGCGGCTTGGACTAGTCGGCATTCCAAAGCGTCAAAGAGACCGCTACTCTTTCCGGCGTTGGCAATGTCTTTGCCGCGACTCAGCAAGCGCCGTGCATTTTCTACTCGGCTCTGTATTTTTCCGGGTAGGGTTAAATGGCCAAATGCGAGTTGCGTTGGAATGCCCGCCTTTTCCATGCTCGCTAAATGGGTAAATAGTTCAAGCTTCGCGAAAAGACTGAGTGGCGGAAAATTTTTCTGGATCATAAGTTAGGTTTAAGTATTTGTGCATTCCAATAGTGCGGCACGTAAATCGCTAAACAAACGATCAATTTCGGACTTGGAGATGATGAGCGGTGGCGAAAGCGCGATGATGTCACCGGTCGTGCGTATTAAAACATTTTTCTCCCAAAAGCATTTCTCAAATACGTCGTAAGCACGGGTAGTCGATCGTCCTGTTTGTGGCTCTAATTCGATACCGCAAACTAAACCACAATTGCGAATATCTTTGACGATGGAAATGTCGCGTAAGCTATGGGCCGCTTGTTCAAAATAAGGCGACATTTGCGCCGCACGTTCAAATAATTTTTCTTCGCGATACACCTCTAAAGTCGCAATGGCGGCGGCACAGGCAAGCGGATGCGCGCTGTAGGTGTAACCGTGGAAAAATTCAATTTGATCGGGTGCGGCTGCTTGCATTAGGCCGTCGTGTATCATTTGTTTGACCAATACCGCGCCCATGGGAACCGCGGCATTGCTTAGGCCTTTTGCGCAAATGATCATATCGGGTGTTACATCAAAATAGTCTGCGCCAAAGGCAGTACCTAGTCGACCAAAGCCGGTAATGACTTCATCAAAAATGAGTAAGATGCCGTATTTTTGACAGATTTGACTGAGCCTTATGAGATAGCCTTGGGGAGGAATGATCACGCCAGTGGAGCCTTGAATCGGTTCGACGATGAGCGCGGCAATGCTACTTGGATCATGTAAAGCCAAGATGCGCGCTTCGAGTTCGTCGGCTAATTCTGCGCCTGATTCCGGCTGCCCTTTGCTAAAGGCATTTATTGCGATATTTAAGGGATGCTTGAGATGATCAATGCCGCTTAATGCGGGACCAAATTGCTTCCGGTTGCCCGCAATTCCGCCGACCGATATGCCGCCAAATCCAACACCATGATAGGCCCGTTCACGCCCTATGAAACGAAAGCGCCCTGCATCACCACGCGCCTTGTGATAAGCCAATGCAATTTTGAGTGCGGTATCAACGGCTTCCGAGCCATCGTTACAAAAGAAAACGCGATTTAAACCTTCAGGTGCAATCTCAACGAGCGCAGTTGCGGCTTCAAAGGCCAAAGGATGCGCCATCTGAAAAGTCGGCGCAAAATCTAAAGTGGCCGCTTGCGCTTGGATTGCCGCCACGATTTTCGGATGGTTGTGGCCGGCGTTGACGCACCATAATCCGGCTGTTCCATCTAAAATTTGGCGCCCGTCTTCACTGGTGTAGTACATACCTTGCGCCGCACTTAATAAACGAGGTTTTGCTTTGAATTGACGGTTGGCGGTGAAGGGCATCCAAAAATGTTCGGTATTTATTGTGCGCATAGTGCTTATTGGGTGAAGGTGTTGGTGAGTGTGGATGAGTGAATGTGTAGCTTGCTAGATTTCTAGGTTTGTATCAGTCCTAAGAGGATAACCGAATCGTTCAAGATTGCGCAAAGAAATGAGTCAGTGTATTCACCGCCGAAGTGTGGCGGAGGGTTTCTGCGAAGAAGCGATGCTTGATAGGCGTGTACAATGGCGCTTGCAATTTATTTCCACGTCTTTTTTATGTCACATTCTGCTACTTCTTTCGATACTTCCTCCCTCATTACTCCGTCGCGTCGCATTTCTGTCGCCCCGATGATGGATTGGAGTGATCGGCACTGTCGATTTTTTCATCGTGCCATTAGCAAGCACACTTGGCTCTATACCGAAATGGTCACCACAGGCGCGGTAATTCATGGGGATGTCGCCCGTCATCTTGATTTTAATGCAGAGGAACATCCTGTCGCATTACAACTTGGTGGAAGTGAGCCAGCGGATCTCGCCATTGCCGCAAAATTGGGACAGCAGTGGGGTTACGACGAGATCAATCTTAATTGTGGCTGCCCTTCAGAGCGTGTACAGAAGGGGGCGTTTGGTGCTTGTTTGATGGCCGAAACAAGCTTGGTCGCTGACTGTATCAAAGCGATGCGCGATGCGGTAGAAATTGATGTGACAGTGAAGCATAGAATTGGTATCAACGATGTCGAGTCCTATAGTTTTGTCCGTGACTTCGTGGGCGAAATCGCACTAGCAGGTTGCAATACTTTCGTTGTGCACGCTAGAAATGCCATCCTAAAAGGTTTGTCGCCTAGAGAAAATCGCGAAATTCCAGCACTCAAATATGACTATGCCTACCAATTAAAACGCGATTTTCCTCAATTGGAAATTATCATCAACGGCGGCATAAAAACATTGGAAGAAATCGATACCCATTTACAGTATGTCGATGGTGTGATGTTAGGGCGAGAAGCCTATCACAACCCATTTTTGATGAGTCACTTCGATGCGCGTTATTACGGTGATGCTAGCACCCCTAGAACCCGAGAAGAAGTCGTGGCGGTGATGCTGCCGTATATCCAAGCTCAACTCGCACTCAAGGGCGAGCAAGGAAAAGGGATTAGGCTCAATAGCATTACACGCCACATGCTAGGTTTGACTTTTGGATTGGTCGGCGCGCGTGGCTTTCGGCAAATTTTATCGGATACCAAAAAGCTGGCATTAGGGGATACGCAGCTCTTGATCGAAGCCATGGGAAAGATAGGCGTAAATCCTGTAGTAGCTAAGTGAAATTTCAGTGTAATTTTTAATTAAGGAAGAAAAAATGCAGAAAATGATTCGGCGCGGACTGGTAATGCTGGGCATCATCATGTTTTGCTTGAATGCCCAGGCACAAATTCAAGTGAAAGACGCATGGGCGCGTGCCAGTGTCTTACAGCAGAAATCAACTGGCGTTTTTTTACAGATCGTGGCGAGCCAAGAGGCTGATTTAGTTGCGGTAGAAACGAAGGCTGCGCAGTCGGCGGAAATGCACGAAATGCGCATGGTCAATGACACGATGCACATGCAAGAAATTGAACGCGTACACTTAAGCGCAGGGCAGGTAGTGACGTTCGCTCCTGGTGGCATGCATATCATGTTGATGGGGCTGCAGAGGCCGCTCACGGTCGGCGAAGACATCGTATTAAAGTTGAGCTTTGAAATGAAAAATAAAAAACGCAAGCAAATCGAAGTGAAAGCGCAAGTGCGTGCACTTGGAGAGGCTGCGAAGTAAAAAAAGAATAGTGAACGCTTGGCTTTTCGACTTGTGTTGCGAAGTACTGCAAGTGGTAAGAAATTGTAAAAATCAGTTGGGGTGTGGGTACCCATGTTTATAGTAGTGCTGGTGTTGATGACCCCGTGAAGGTTCACCCGCATTCCAACCGAGATTTCTCATCAGGTTCAATGCGGGTTTTTTTCGCTACGAAAACATTTGCTTGAAACTCAAATCTCTCGTATAATGCGAGGCTCACTTGCTAGGAGAAACTTCTTCTCAGGTGCCAGTGGTGGTCGTAGCTCAGTTGGTAGAGTCCAGGATTGTGATTCCTGTTGTCGTGGGTTCGAGCCCCATCGTCCACCCCAATCTATTCAATGAAAAAGCCCGCTAAAAAAGCGGGCTTTTTCATTTGTGCGCGTGAATATTGAGTAGGAGAAGTCATGATTTGGCTCATTACAAAATATTGTTTGACTGCCGCTGTGGTCGTGCTTGTTTCGGAACTTGCAAAACGTAGCGATAAGCTCGGTGGTCTGCTCGCTGCGCTACCTTTGGTCACGGTACTCACACTGATCTGGCTTTATCTCGAAAATCAATCGCAAGAAAAAATCGCGAATCATGCGTGGTACACGTTTTGGTACGTGGTGCCAACATTGCCAATGTTTCTGGTATTTCCCATTCTACTTCCGCGCCTAGGATTTTGGCTTTCCTTATTGAGCTGCGTCATCATCACGCTACTGAGTTTCGGACTATTCGCACTCGCTGTTCGCCGCTTGGGAGTGGAGTTGCTTTAGTGGGTTTAAGTGTGAGCTCGGGTGACAAGAGTGGCACCTTCGCCGCTTTAAATTTTAATCAAATAAAACAACGTAAATCCAGAACGGGGCATTCTGGATTTTGTGTGCAAGGGCATTTTTTATTCAGTATAGATAAGGGGTTAAATCGTGCACTTCGAGGATGTCGGGTTTGAGTTAATTGAGAATTTTATCTCTGAGGAGCAAGTCAATTATTTGGTAACTGTGCTTGCAACTCAAAAGCTAAAACCACTCAAAGGTGGCATTCGCCACATCGAACAAATCGTTCCTGAAATAGACGCTTTCGCAAAATCAGCTTTATTACTCACATTGGCTGAGAAATATCTAAAAGCTGCGCCTTTTTTGGTTAGGGCAATCTATTTCGAAAAAAACGCGGAAAATAATTGGTATGTGACGTGGCATCAAGATAAAACGGTTACCGTATCGCAGCGGTTTGACGATCCCACATGGGGACCTTGGTCGCAAAAATCCGGGACGTGGCATGTACAAGCCCCGTTGGAAGTTTTGGAAAAGATGATCACTATTCGCGAACTTCGCGGCCTGTCGTTATCGAACTAGGGGCAGGCACTGCAATCCCGAGCGCGCGTCATTTTGGTGAAGAATTGGAATGTCCACTGATTCGTATCAACCCCTCCGAAAGTGACGTGGGTTTGCATCGGGATATCGCAATTCCATTTGGCGCAAAAGATGCGCTTCAAGCTATCTTCAGTGTATTGCACGGTGCTGACTAGTCGCTGTGAGCAGGTTTGAGCGCTAAATTAATCTCGTTATGTTCGAACCGCTGAACCTGGTTTTCCCTAGCGCAATTTGAGTGTAATTTACATGTAAATTGATCGTGCTTTACAACAAAACACGTTGCTAAAATCAAGCTTAATTTCAATCAAATAAAACTCCCCCAAATAATCCACAAATTCGCCCAAGCTCGCTTGCCAGCCTTACCATAAACCAATATGCTTTGCGCTTCTATGAAATTCTCAAAACCAAGAAGAACAAAGCAAACATGTCTCAATCCCCGACACAAACCCTCACCCCGAAGCTAACTCTCCAACAACTAGAATCCTACCTATGGACCGCCGCTGACATCTTGCGCGGCAATATGGATGCCTCCGAGTACAAAGACTATATCTTCGGCATGATGTTCTTAAAGCGGCTGTCCGATAGCTTTGAAGAAGAACAAGAACGCGTGATTGCGCATTACCTCAGCATTGGTAAAACGCAGGCGCAGGCGGAAAGCTTGGCGCAGGATGAAGACGAATATCACGACACCTTCTTTGTGCCAGAAAAAGCACGTTGGAACGTGTTGAAAGATCTCAAGCACGATATCGGTGCCGAGCTCAACAAAGCCACCGAAGCGATTGAAGAACACAATACCAGCTTAGAAGGGGTGTTGGTCTCGATCGACTTCAACATCAAGAACAAGCTCTCGGATAAAAAACTCGCTGACTTGCTCTCGCATTTTTCTAAATACCGTTTGCGTAATGTCGATTTTGAATCCAGCGATTTACTCGGCACGGCCTACGAATACTTGATCAAAATGTTTGCAGACTCAGCCGGTAAGAAAGGCGGCGAATTTTACACGCCGAGTGAAGTCGTTCGCTTGTTAGTCTCGCTCTTGCAACCGCATGCAGGTATGCGTATTTACGACCCCACGGTGGGTTCTGGCGGTATGTTGGTGCAAACACGTAACTATCTTGTCGCTCATGGTGAAAACCCCGCCAACTTATCCTTGTTCGGGCAAGAGATGAATCTGAACACCTGGGCGATCTGCAAGATGAATATGTTTTTGCATGGCGTATTCAATGCAGATATTCGCAAAGGCGACACCATACGCGAACCGCAGCATGTGCAAAACGGTGAACTCATGCATTTTGATCGCGTCATCGCCAATCCGCCATTCAGCCTTGCCGCATGGGGTAAAGACAGCGCCGATAACGATGGCTATGGTCGCTTCCCTTACGGCACACCACCCAAAGATTCTGGCGATCTGGCTTTTGTGCAGCACATGATCGCGTCCTTAAATAATCAAGGCATGGCCGGTGTGGTCATGCCGCACGGGGTCTTGTTCCGTGGTTCCAGCGAAAAAGAAATTCGCAAGGGCATACTCAAAGACGATTTGCTCGAAGCGGTGATTGGCTTACCCGCTGCCTTGTTTTACGGCACCGGCATTCCCGCCAGTATTCTCATCATCAACAAAAACAAGCCAGCGCAGCGCAAAGGCAAAGTGCTCTTCATCAATGGCGAGCTA
>JAHFQV010000099.1 GCA_023259175.1 Oxalobacteraceae bacterium
ATATTTTTTAAGTTTCCTAACAAGGATATTCGCATATCAGCGTTAGTCGCCTTCACTATCAAGTGCCCACATTTATTGACTGTTAATTGTTAAAGATCTTCTTTAATTCTTCCTGCCTATTCTACTTCAGCTATTCGCTTTTTCGTTTTGCTTCGAATCGTTTTGTTCGTCAGCAGCAGAGAAACGAGATTATGCAGCACTTTCAAATTTCCGTCAACCCCCTGTTTCGCTTGCTCTTTTTCGTCTTGTGCGTTTCACCTGTTTTGCAACTGGGTGCACGCTTGACTCATCTAGAGATGGGGTCGCAGTTTTTCATCTAACTCGGCTGGCATTTCTTGCTTCCCGTTTTAGCGGGAGGCGAATAATAGCAAAGTTTGGATAGCTTTTGCAAGTCCGAATTATTTGAGGGATTTGGGTGGCAACAGTTAGAATAGGCGTTTGCCTCATTAGACTTTCCTATTTATGTTACGCCTCACCGACATACAACTTCCGCTCGATCATGCAGAAGCCGAACTTTCTACCGCGATCATTAAGCGTTTGCAGATTTCGGCTGCCGACCTGCTGAGCTTTACAATTTTTAAGCGCAGCTATGATGCGCGCAAAAAATCCGCGATTGTTTTAATTTATGCAGTCGATGTGAAAGTGCGCGACGAGGCCAGTGTTTTGCATCGCGCGAAAGATATTCAGGGACAAAGTAAGCTAGGCCCCACACCCGACATGGCCTATAAGTTTGTCACTCGCGCAAAACAGGATTTAGAATCCCGCCCCCTAGTGATCGGATTTGGCCCATGCGGGCTTTTTGCTGCTTTAGTTTTAGCGCAAATGGGATTTAGACCTATCGTTTTAGAGCGCGGCAAAGCAGTGCGTGAACGCACCAAAGACACTTGGGGTTTGTGGCGCAAACGGGTATTGCAGCCCGAGTCTAATGTTCAATTTGGCGAGGGAGGTGCAGGCACTTTTTCGGATGGCAAACTGTACAGCCAAGTCAAAGACCCTCTGCACTACGGTCGCAAGGTTTTGACTGAATTTGTAGAATCCGGTGCGCCCGAGGAAATTTTATACGTGAACAAACCGCATATAGGCACTTTCCGCTTGGTTAAAATGATAGAGCAAATGCGCGAGAAAATTGTCGCTCTCGGTGGCGAAATTCGTTTCGAGCAGAAAGTAACTGATATTGAGATCGTCGATCAGGCCATTCGCAGCGTGACGGTCAACAATACGGAAAAAATCTCAAGCCAGCATGTGGTGTTGGCGATAGGTCATAGCGCGCGCGATACGTTTTCTTTGGTCTACGAAAAAGGCGTTTACGTCGAGGCAAAGCCATTTTCAATTGGCTTTCGCATTGAACACCCACAATCCATCATAGACAAGGCTCGGTTTGGCGCGAATGCAGGCAACAAAATTCTTGGCGCGGCCGATTACAAATTGGTGCATCACGCTAGCAACGGTCGCTCCGTTTACAGCTTTTGTATGTGTCCAGGCGGAACGGTAGTTGCCGCGACCTCGGAGGAAGGGCGGGTTGTCACCAATGGAATGAGTCAATATTCGCGCAATGAACGTAACGCGAATAGTGCAATTGTGGTTGGAATTTCACCGGAAGATTATCCAGGCCATCCTTTAGCAGGCATTGATTTTCAGCGCCAACTTGAAAGCCTTGCCTTTACGCTAGGCGGCAGCAATTACAATGCTCCCGGGCAGTTGATTGGCGACTTTCTTGCTAATCGCGCTTCAACAGAATTAGGCGAAGTCGTTCCTTCCTACAAACCCGGTATTCAATTATGCAATTTGGCGGACGCACTGCCTGCGTTTGCAATTGAAGCGATACGCGAAGCGATTCCCCAGTTTGATCGGCAAATTAAAGGCTTTTCACTTTCCGACGGCATCTTAACCGGAATTGAAACACGCACCTCGTCCCCGATTCGCATTAAGCGCAAAGACGACACCTTGGAGAGTATCAATACCCAAGGCTTGTACCCGGCGGGTGAAGGTGCTGGCTATGCAGGCGGAATTTTATCTGCCGCCATCGATGGAATACGGGTCGCCGAAGCGGTGGCGCTGGCGATCAATAATCCTAGATATCCGTCTGAAAAATAGGTGATCGCAAGGAATCGGATCACCTATTCAGCTAAAATTTCAGTGAATACCGAGCGCGGCACTCAATCAACCAAGTCTTCCAGACCCGCAGCCAGCTCTGAAATCGGCGGCATATCGACTAAGACGGCTTCTTTTTTCAAGCCCATTTTTTTCAGCACATCAATCGGGATTGTCGCTTCCTTCTCTTCGTCTGAATAGGCATTTTCTTCGGCGCGTGCGCGCCAGACAGCCACATGAATCACGCCCGACATCAAATCAAACTTCGCAGCATTAAGCGGGTCGGGAAATCCCTTGATGGCAACCCCAAAATTATCCGGAAAGCGCCAGCGTCGCGCCAATTCCGCACCAACATCTGAAAAATCATAGCCAAACGATGTTTGCTCGACACTAACCCTGCGCGCGTCTAAGGGGCCGGCAATCTTATCGATGGCAAGCGTCTGCTCAGGCATCGCTGCATGCATGACCAGTTGTCCAATGGCGTGCATCAAACCCACGGTGAAGGCGACATCGGAGTTGCCGTGCACCTGCTTCGCGATCCACTTTGCGATGACCGCGGTATACATGCTAAAGCGCCAGAATTGTTTAAGATCCACCCCAGGCATCGCTTTAAATCCACCGGTTAATCCACTGCTGATCACTAGGGTACGCACCGTCATAAATCCTAGCATCAATACAGCATCGTCGACGGTGCCGATGCTTCTTGACGAGTGATAGTAGGAGGAATTGGCGAGACGTAAAAGCTTGGCACTCAGGACTTGATCTGCCGCCAATTTTCTTGCAATTTCCTCTATGGATACATCTTCATTATTAAAGCTGTCGATGACTTCCTGCACCACTTTAGGAATGGTAGGCAATGCACTTTGTTGCTGAAACAGGCTATCGAAATTCATAAAAATCCCCTTGTTATTACAGCATCAAAAATGAGATTAAGGGCAAGCAAGGAACGCTTTTGTCCTATCCAATTAATTCATGTGCGCAAGTGCAATTTGATTTTACGTTTAGGAAAATAATACTCCGAGAAATGCTTTAGGGGAATATTTTCACTCGATTTCGAAGTACAAAAAAACGACAGCTCAATTCATTTGTCACATCCATTGTCCTTTTATTCGTCTTTCGCCCCTTCAATTCCCAATTCGGAGATTTTTCGGCTGATCGTGTTACGCCCTATACCCAAACGTATCGCCGCATCGTTTTTACGTCCATGGGTGTGCTTTAGAGCCGCACGTATCAGTGTCGTTTCAAATTCTCGACTCAGCACATTCATGATTTCGGCTCTGCCCTCCGCTAATGAACGATTCACTTCGCGTTCCAAAATTTGCGTCCAGGATTGATCTAGGATAGGACTCTCCAAAACCGAGGTATGCACTTTTGATTTCGATGAAACGCTCAGTTCGCTATCGGATGGCTCTTGCAATTCGCTCGGCAAATCGACGATTTCCACCACCTGCCCCGGTGCCATCACTGTAATCCAGTTACACAGATTTTCTAATTGCCGCACATTGCCAGGAAAATCCAAATGCGCGACAAAATGCAGGGCAGCGTCCGACAAGCGTTTGGCATCAACGCCTAACTGCTTCGCACTTTGCAATAAAAAATGTTTGGCCAATAGCGGTATGTCTTCGCGGCGTTCACGCAAGCTCGGCACTCGGAGTCGTATTACATTAAGGCGATGAAATAAGTCCTCGCGAAACACGCCTTCCTTCACACGCACTTCTAGATTTTGATGGGTCGCGGCGATCAGTCTTACATTGGCTTTGAGTGGTTGATGTCCACCAACGCGATAGAAATGTCCATCGGATAAAACCCGCAACAAACGCGTCTGTAGATCAAATGGCATATCGCCAATTTCATCGAGAAAAAGAGTACCGCCTTCGGCTTGTTCAAAGCGGCCGCGTCTGGCACTTTGAGCACCGGTAAAAGCGCCACGTTCATGGCCAAATAGTTCGGACTCTAATAAATCCTTGGGTATGGCCGCGGTATTGAGTGCAATAAAGGGTTGATATGCACGCGGACTGTGTTGGTGCAAGGCACGCGCCACCAACTCTTTTCCACTCCCCGACTCACCGGTAATGAGCACCGTCACACTCGATTGTGACAAGCGTCCGATAGCGCGAAATACTTCCTGCATCGCAGCGGCATGGCCCAAAATTTCAGTTTGCGTTTCACTCGTTTGCTCGACAAAGATCTCGCGTGCAGATTCATCTAGGGCACGTCGTATGAGTTCAACCGCTTTATTTAAATCAAATGGTTTCGCCAGATATTCGAAGGCGCCGCCTTTAAAAGCAGCGACCGCAGAATCCAAATCAGAAAACGCAGTCATAATAATGACCGGCAAGCTTGGCAAACGCGTCTTTACTTCTTGCAGCAAATTCAAACCCGAACTGCCATTCATACGAATATCGGAAACCAATACTTGCGGCAGTTCCTCCGAGAGTGCGCTGAGCACCTCTGCCGGATGGGTAAAACTTCGGGTGGATAGTCCCTCGCGTGCGAGCGCTTTTTCAAGAACCCAACGGATCGACTCATCATCATCTACTATCCAAATTGTTTTCGTCATATATGGCTTTTCGCAATTTGATTCATCACGGTAAGGGGATGAGTATTCTAAAGTCGGTGCAACCTGGACGGCTCTCGCAGTCGATGACACCGGCATGTTGTGTAATAAAGGCTTGCGCCAAAGTGAGCCCCAAGCCGCTTCCACCATCTCTACCTGAGACCAGTGGATAAAAAATTCGGTCGCGAATTTCAACGGGAATACCAGGACCGTTATCAATGATATGCAAATCTAATGCCAGCCTGTAGCGCACTTTCGCAAGCGTGATTTGACGCACAACACGGGTCTTAAAAATAATCTCTGCGCGATGATGTGCAATTTCACTGAGCAGGGCTTGCGCAGCATTGTGGGCGATATTTAAAACCACTTGTATGAGCTGCTGTTGGTCGCCGCGAAATTCTGGAATCGATAAATCATAGTCGCGTTTAATCGAGAGCCCGCGCGGAAATTCAGCCACAATGAGACTGCGAACACGCTCGCAGACCTCATGAATATTCACATCTGCGATTGCCTGTGGCAATCGATTCGGTGCCAATAATCGATCCACCAAAATTTGCAAACGATCGGCTTCTTTAATAATCACTTGGGTATATTCGCGCAATTCTTTCGCATGCCGTTCTGGAAGTTCCAGCTCCAACAATTGCGCAGCACCACGAATACCGCCCAAGGGATTTTTAATTTCGTGGGCCAGATTTCGGATCAATTCCTTATTTTCTTTGTTCTGATCCTGCATCCGTTCTTCACGATCCAACTTCACTTGCTGCACGTTTTCGCGCAATTCGATCAAAACTGGTGCATGCGCAAGGTCAAGGCTAGTCACAATACTGTGCACATGAAGCGCTTCATGTCCATTTCTTTCAAGGATTAAGTCTTGACGTTTATCGGCAAATTGACGCGCGAGCGCCTGTTCAAATCCGGACAATAATTCATCGCCGTTTAAAAACAAGTCGTTCAGCTTGAGGTGCTGGAGCAACTTGAACGGACGTTCAAGTAAATTTTCGGCAGCCGGATTTGCATAGAGGATGCGTGCCTCTGGATCAAGCACAAGCACTGATGATGCGAGTAAATCTAATCCGGAAAACTGGTTCATTAGCTTGGTTTAATCGATCAAATCGAGATTGTTTAAAAACAGGCGGTAAAAAAAGGCCGCCGCAGCGACCTTTTTGTGTGCGCGCCAAAATCCTTATTTCCGATTACTGATCTCACGCTTAAGTGCATCAACATTTTTTTCGGCGCGCGCGACATCATCCTTAAGTTTGTTGACGCGATCAATATACTTTGATGCCAATACTTCATCGCCGTGCCGTTCCACTTCACCGCCGTTATATTCCTTCTTTAAAGCAGCGAGCTTGGATTGCTCTTGCTTTAATTCGTCCTGCAAAATTTGCTTACTTTCCGAGTCGCGTGAGCGTTGTGTACCCTCATCAACCTTGGGAAAACCATTCGGCGCAGAAGCCGTTTTTCCTGCAGCAGACTTATTGGCTGAGGGCGGTGCCGGTGTGGTGATCATTCTCGGCAAATCGACCAACTTACATCCCTTAACCGGACCGGTATTACGATATTCTTTTCGACCATTGGCATCGATGCACAAATACACATCTGATTGCGCCAAGGCTTGCGAACGCACAGCGCCCAATAAAAACACAGCTAACAAAAAATGCTTCATAGCGGACAATAAGATGGTGAATGAACGCCTAAGTGTATGCTAAGGAGCGATTTTGTACAATTACTCTGAACTATCTTCTTTTACCAGCAAAACAAAAAGCGGGATGACTCCCGCTTTTTCTTATTCCCTCTTACAAGGAATAATACATATCAAATTCAGCCGGATGTGTCGTCATACGCATACGTTGAACGTCTTGCATTTTCAATTCAATGTAAGCATCGATCATGCTGTCGCTGAACACGCCACCACGGGTCAAGAATTCGCGGTCTTTATCCAAAGATTCCAAAGCCTGTTCCAAAGAATGACAAACGGTAGGGATCAATGCGTCTTCTTCAGGCGGCAAATGGTAGAGATCTTTCGATGCTGGATCGCCAGGGTGTATCTTATTTTGCACGCCATCCAAACCAGCCATCATCAAAGCTGCGAAGCAGAGATAAGGATTGGCCAAAGGATCTGGGAAACGCGCTTCAACACGACGGCCTTTAGGATTAGCAACGTAAGGAATACGGATAGAAGCGGAACGATTTTTGGCCGAATAAGCCAATTTAACCGGCGCTTCATAACCAGGCACCAAACGCTTGTAAGAGTTTGTACCGGGGTTGGTAATCGCATTCAAAGCGCGGGCATGTTTGATGATGCCGCCGATGTAGAACAAAGCGAATTCAGACAAACCTGCATAGCCATCGCCTGCGAACAGGTTTTTACCATCTTTCCAGATCGATTGATGTACGTGCATACCAGAGCCGTTATCGCCAACGATAGGCTTAGGCATGAAAGTCGCGGTCTTACCGTAAGTATGCGCGACATTCCAAACCACATATTTCAAATTCTGTGTCCAATCGGCGCGTTCAACCAAAGTCGAAAATTTCGTACCGATTTCATTTTGACCTGCACCAGCAACTTCGTGGTGATGCACTTCAACCGGGATGCCCAAGGATTCCAAAATCAAGCACATTTCTGAGCGCATATCTTGAAAACTATCGACCGGAGGAACTGGGAAATAACCGCCTTTAACCGTAGGACGATGGCCGGTGTTGCCGCCTTCGAGTTCTTTACCTGTGGTCCAGGAAGCCTCATCAGAATCGATCTTCACAAAGCAGCCAGACATATCGATCTTCCAGCGCACGCTGTCGAAAATGAAGAATTCTGGCTCAGGACCAAAATAAGCCGTATCACCGATACCGGAGGCTTTCAAATACGCTTCCGCACGCTTAGCGATAGAACGTGGATCACGATCATAACCTTTGCCATCGGCAGGTTCGATCACATCGCACTGCATAAACAAAGTCGTCTCTTCCATAAATGGATCGATGTTAGCCGTGCTTGGGTCTGGCATCAACAGCATATCGGAAGCTTCAATACCTTTCCAACCTGCGATGGAAGAGCCGTCAAAAGCGTGTCCAGATTCGAATTTATCCATACCAAATTGCGAAACTGGAACGGTGACGTGCTGCTCTTTGCCACGGGTATCTGCAAAACGAAAATCAACGAACTTCACTTCATTGTCTTTTGCCATCTTCAGGACATCTGCCGCTGTCATTGCCATTTGAAACTCCTCAAAGCTAAAAATTAAATTAAAAGCCACATCGACTCGAGCCTATTATTGTTCGACACAGCCTAAGAATTGCACCATGACGTAACAAAAAATCGCACCAAACAAATGCAATGCAGCAAAAAAAGGAACACGAGGACGATATTAGCAGAAACTATGCCATCTTCAAGGTGAATCAGAGCATGTCCTCACACTTTTACAAACCGTTGATTTATAAAGGTTTATTTCACCTGTTACTGAAGGCAAAGAATGTTTTTACTTTATCGACGCACCAACATGGTTCAAAATATTTGATTTGCACCGTATTGGTGCATTAAGTATTGCGCTATTTTGCACTCAGCTCGGAGCAATTTGCAAGTAGGTACAAAAATGCGCGCCAAAGCGCCGTGGTGGTTCTAAGCTGCGCCGAACGAAAAAACTCGGTTAAAATCCTTATATCACTCAGGCTTACGCTCGCACGCTTCTGCGGAAATTGACACGAGAACCCCAAATTTAATCAATCACCACGAGTTATTTCCAGTATCGATATAGCACATCCACCTTTTCAGCCTCGCCACTATGATCCCAATTCTGCCCGTTCGCACTCTGTCCTCCAGTCCCGACCTAGAAGCTCAACAAAAAAGAAAACGTCAACAAGGCAAAGGGCGGCAAACCGATCCAGTGGTCTTGGTACAAGTACGTGCGCTGCTCGGTGAGGCTTCGCGACAAAAAGATTTGTTGATCGAACATCTGCATAAGATCAATGACCATATCGGTTTTTTGCCTATTCCCTATTTAGTCGCTTTGGCGCAGGAAATGGGCTTAGCACAAACTGAGGTTTTTGAAGTGGCCAGCTTTTACCACCATTTCGAAGTACGCGATGAAAACGCAGCGCAAACCCACATTACGCGCTTGCGAGTCTGCGATAGTTTGTCTTGCGAGATGGCGGGTGCAAATGCACTCATTGCACAATTAAAAATCGATTTTCCAGCGACAAGTTTGCAGATTGAGCGCGTGCCCTGCATAGGTCGATGTGAACAAGCCCCAGCCGCTTGCCTCGAACAACACACGTTAGCAGCTTGCAGTAGCGAGCAGGTCGGGCGCGCGCTCGCAGAAAAAAAATTGGTCGCGCAGATCACCGCCTATACCGATTATGCACACTACCAAGCAGCGGGCGGCTACCAACAACTACGCGCCTGTCATGATGGGCAAATAGCGTGTGAAGAATTATTTAAACTCATGGAAGATTCCGGCTTACGTGGGCTCGGTGGCGCAGGCTTTCCTGCCGGGCGAAAATGGCGTTTAGTGGCAAAAGAAAGCGGCCCTAGACTGATGGCGGTCAACATTGATGAAGGCGAGCCTGGCACATTTAAAGATAGGGTTTATTTAGAAGCCTCGCCACACACTTTTTTGGAGGGCATGTTAATTGCCGCATGGGCGGTCGATATCGCTGAAATTTATATTTATTTGCGCGATGAATATCATGGCTGTCGCGCCATTTTGGAAACCGAACTGGAAAAAATTCGGCAATCGCCTCCGGTGCCGAATTTACCGCGCATTCATTTACGGCGCGGTGCAGGCGCTTACATTTGCGGCGAAGAATCAGCCATGATCGAATCCATCGAAGGTAAACGTGGCCTGCCGCGTTTGCGCCCACCTTATGTCGCACAAGTGGGTCTATTTAATCGCCCCACCTTAGAGCATAATTTCGAGACCCTGTATTGGGTTCCCCAACTCATGCAAAAAGGAGCGGCTTGGTTTCAAGAACAAGGGCGACATGGCCGTCATGGCTTACGCTCATTTTCGGTGTCGGGTCGGGTGAATAAGCCCGGCGTACATCTCGCGCCGGCAGGTATCACGCTAGAGGAATTAATCCACGAATATGCAGGTGGCATGCAAGAAGGCCACACGCTGTATGCTTATTTGCCGGGCGGGGCATCGGGTGGAATTTTACCAGCGTCGATGGCAAATATTCCGCTCGATTTTGACACGCTACAAGCCTATGGCTGCTTCATAGGCTCGGCAGCGATTATCGTGCTTTCGCAGTTTGATCGTGCCATCGATGCAGCGCGCAATACGATGGCGTTTTTCAAGCATGAGTCTTGCGGTCAATGCACGCCCTGCCGCTCTGGCACGGCCAAGGCACTCGATTTAATTCAAACACCACAATGGGATATCCCCTTACTCAAAGAACTCTCCAACGTGATGCGTGATGCCTCCATTTGCGGATTGGGGCAAGCCGCACCCAATCCTATCGATTGCGTGATCCAGTATTTTCCGCATGAGTTGGAATTGGTCGATGATCAAAAAAACGCGATGGAGCAAGCACAATGAACCAAGCCACTTCCACCCTCCACATCGAGCTCAATGGCGAAAAAATCGCCTGTAGCCCAAACGAAAGTTTGCTCAGTATTGCCAAACGCGTGGGCATAGAAATTCCCCACCTCTGCTACAAAGACGGCTTAGCAACGGCGGGCAATTGCCGAGCCTGTGTCGTTGAAGTGAAAGGTGAACGCACGCTAGCACCGTCGTGCTGCCGTTACCCCAGCGATGGCATGGAAATTCGGAGTGATAGCCCACGCGCTGTCAGGTCTCAAAAAATGGTTTTGGAACTCTTACAAAGCGATGCGCAGAGCGCAGATAATCCTATTTTGGAGAATCGCAATGAACTCGCCGTTTGGTCCCAAAAAATGGGCGTTAAGGGATCACGTTTTAATGCCCGCCCTGCGCAAAAATTAGATCGCTCTCACCCCGCGATTCGGGTCAACCACGATGCCTGCATTTTGTGTACGCGTTGCGTGCGTGCTTGCCGTGAAACCCAGGTCAACGATGTGATTGGATTAGCGTTTCGTGGTTCGGAAGCCAAAATTGTTTTCGACATGGATGCGCAAATGGGCGAATCGACTTGCGTAGCCTGTGGTGAATGCGTACAAGCCTGTCCCACCGGAGCGCTACTTCCAGCGGCAACGATTGCGCAAGAAATACCGGATAAAACAGTCAACTCGGTTTGTCCCTATTGTGGTGTGGGTTGCCAACTGACTTATTCGGTCAAAAACGATGCCATCATCGCCGTCAATGGGCGCGATGGCCCAGCTAATCATTCTCGCCTCTGCGTAAAAGGCCGCTATGGCTTCGACTATGCCCATCACCCGCAGCGCTTAACCCGCCCCTTGATTCGCCGCGCAGACGCGCCCAAACGCGCCGATATGCAAATGGATCCGGCCCACATGATGGCGGTATTTCGCGAAGCAAGCTGGGAGGAGGCACTCGCATTTGCATCGGGAAAACTGAAATCCTTGCGGGATCAAGTCGGTAAGCAAAGTTTGGCGGGATTTGGCTCGGCCAAGGGAAGCAATGAAGAAGCCTATCTATTTCAAAAATTGGTCAGGACAGGCTTTGGCACGAACAATATCGATCACTGCACGCGCTTGTGTCACGCCTCGTCGGTCGCAGCTTTGCTTGAAGGTATTGGTTCCGGCGCGGTGTCCAATCCGGTGATGGATGTCGATCAAGCCGAAGTCATTATCGTCATCGGTGCTAACCCGACGGTCAATCATCCTGTCGGTGCCACTTGGATTAAAAACGCGGTAAAAAAAGGCAGCAAGCTCATCGTCTGCGACCCGCGTCGTTCCGACATGGCACGCCTTGCCCATCGCTTTTTGCAATTTAATCCCGACACCGACGTCGCCATGCTCAACGCCATGATGCACGTCATCATCGAAGAAAACCTCATCGATAGCGATTTTATCGCGGCGCGAACGACGGGCTTTGAAGAACTCAAAGCCAATGTCGCCCACTATTCCCCAGAAAAAATGGCCCCCATCTGTGGCATTGCGGCCGATACGCTGCGCGAAGTTGCGCGGCTCTATGCCAAGGCAAAATCAGCGATGATTTTATGGGGCATGGGTATTTCCCAACACATTCATGGCACCGACAATGTACGCTGTTTAATTGCACTGGCATTGATGACCGGACAAATCGGGAAACCCGGTGCAGGCCTGCATCCGCTGCGGGGTCAAAACAATGTGCAGGGTGCGTCCGATGCGGGTTTAATTCCAATGATGCTGCCCGATTACCAGCGTGTCTCGGAACCGGGTGTCACCGCCAAATTCGAAAAAGCCTGGAAGCTCGCACCCGATACGCTCGATACTCGCCCAGGTTTAACCGTGGTTGAGGTGATGCACGCGATAGAACATGGCCAGATCAAAGGCATGTACATCATGGGTGAGAATCCCGCCATGTCGGACCCCGATGTGAACCATGCCCGTGCTTGTTTAGCCGCACTCGAACATCTGGTGGTGCAAGATATTTTCTTCACCGAGACGGCTTACTATGCTGATGTCATTTTACCGGCCTCGGCCTTCCCTGAAAAAACCGGCAGCTTTACCAATACCGATCGCACTGTACAGTTGGGCAGGCAGGCGATTTCGCCGCCAGGTGAAGCGAAACAAGACCTCTGGATTATCGAAAAAATGGCGCAAGGACTCGGACTCGATTGGCACTACACGCATGTCTCGGAAGTCTTCGAAGAAATGCGACACACCATGCCCAGCATCGCCGGTATCAGTTGGCAGCGCCTCGAAAAAGAAGATGCCGTCACCTATCCTTGCTTACATGAAGGCGACTTGGGGCAAGCCATCGTCTTTACTGAAAATTTCCCCACCAAAACGGGCTTGGCGCGCTTCGTTCCTGCGCAACTGATTTCAGCGGCCGAAACACCCGATGCAGACTATCCCTTAGT
>JAHFQV010000100.1 GCA_023259175.1 Oxalobacteraceae bacterium
CGACCACGCCAAAAATCTCGAATTCGAACAAGCCGCAAAAGTTCGAGATCAATTAGCGAAGCTCAAGGAGCAGTTATTTGGAGCGGGTGGACATGATAATGTGGCGGCTATGCTGGGGAGGTGATGAAGGGCGTGCTGATATCTAATTTTTTGAGGAGCAAAGATGGTTATTAAAGTCATTTTTTCTTTGGAGGATTGATTTTAAAGTAATAAATCGCTATATAATAGCCAGCTTTAGATTCATAGAGAAATTTCAAGATATGCCGATGCTCAACAATTTGAGGAAAAGGAAGCAAAGAGCTTGGATGATTGAGCAAGGATTTACCTTGCTCGAATTGTTGGTTGTGATTGTTATTATTGGACTACTAGCAGCCTACGTTGGGCCAAAATATTTTTCGCATATCGGCAAATCTGAAGTTACCTTGGCAAAGGCTCAAATCACAGCCTTTGAAAAAGCAATAGATGCCTATCGTATCGATGTAGGACATTTTCCTAGTGATGAAGATGGACTAAATGGATTGATGACGAACCTCCGCAATGAAATTAAGTGGAGCGGCCCATATTTAACAAAGGATATTCCGAATGACCCTTGGGGGCGTCCATACCAATATCGCCTCAATTTAAAGGGCAAGGATTATGAAATTGTGTCTTATGGCAAAGACGGGCAGCTTGGTGGGGAAGGTGAGGATGCCGACGTGAGTAATTTAAAATAAGAAAAATCGATGCAGTTCACTATTCGTGCCATCAATGCTAATGACCGTATTCAAGAGCTGCAACTTGAGGCTTTGGATGAACAAGAAGCTCGCCTTCAAGTTCAAGCGATGGGTTTGTATATTGCTGAGATACGCTTAGCGCATACCTTCGGACAAGTGAATGAGCGCGGAAGGTTTGCTTCTTTTTTTAAACCCACGTTTTCGCTTCTTTTGTTTAGTCAAGAATTGCGAGCACTGTTGGTTGCGGGACTATCTCTAGTTGAAGCCATTGAGGCCTTAATTGAAAAAGAACAGAATCTACACCTTCTAGCGATTTTGAAACATGTACTCACGGGATTGCGGGAAGGAAAGCGATTTTCTCAAACACTGGAAGAGCAGCGTGAGATTTTTCCAAGCCTGTACGTTGGCCTTATTCAAGCATCGGAACGTACGAGTAACTTGGTGTCGTCATTGGAAGCTTATGTAGATTATCAACAGCGTGTTGATTTGATTCGAAACAAGTTAGTAAGTGCATTGGTTTACCCCAGTATTCTTTTGATTGTTGGAAGTGGGGTGACGCTTTTTTTGATGACCTATGTTGTTCCACGATTTGCGCAAGTGTATAAGGGAACAGGCAGGCAATTGCCCATGATGTCGCAATTGATGTTGGATTGGGGAAGCTTGCTTGCACAGCACAGTTCTCAATTTCTTATTTTCGCAATTCTTGGTTTCAGTGCATTGTGTTTGATGTTGCTCAAATTATGGCGACGTGGGAGCTTCCTTCGTTTATTGCGACGACTCCCCAGTGTGGGTACATATCTGCATATTTATGCTTTAACGCGGGCATATCTAACTTTAAGTATGCTTTTAGAGGGCGGTATTCCAATTAGCCAAGCGCTGAGTATCGCCTCCAGGACAGTGGACGCCGAATTGAAAGCCTCTATTTTGAACGCTTTGTCCAAGATTCAAACGGGCATGATTTTATCTCAGGCCTTTTTTGAAAACAATTTAACGACGTCCATTTCATATCGCATGCTCCTTGTAGGCGAGCGTTCTGGTGCACTTGGAAATATGTTGAATCAGTCGGCAGCTTTCTATGAGGGCGAAATTGGTCGTTGGATAGATCGATTTATTCGTGGATTCGAACCTATTTTGATGGCAATTATTGGCATTATTGTAGGTGCTATTGTGTTGTTGTTGTATATGCCGATTTTCGATTTGGCGGATGGCTTGTCATGAGTGAAGTAGATCAAAAAAAAATGCCCTTCGCTCTGAATTCTGAGGTGTTAGAACAGGCTAGAACTCACGCAAAACAAAATGGTGTGACGGTGTTTGATGCCGTACAAGCCATATCATTGGTAACACCAAGAACAGTTTCGATCGCAATTGCGCGATTGCTTGGCGTGAGAGATATGCACACGGCTCACATGTTCGAATGCACGCCGGCCTTCGATTTGCTGAGTTTGAATAAAGCAATGCAAAATCAATGTGTGATTTTGCGGCAAACTGATGGACAATTATTGGCGGTAGTGCCAGATTTATTTGACGCTGATTTGCAAACTTGGATTAGCACGCGCACACAATTGAGACTGGAATTTTGTTTGGCGTTGAAGAGTGACATTCAAGCATATTTGTCGAAGATGGAGGAAACGGCAAAAACGACAGACGATTTCAAGTCAAATCGAGAAGTCATCAAGAGTGACACAAAATCTTCAAACGTCCTTTCTTTTTCATCCATTTCAGATGCCACCAGCCCTGCAGTAAAATTAGTGAATGCGACACTGTATGATGCGCTGAAGTTAGGCGCGTCGGACATACATTTGGAAAGTACGGCAAGTGGTTTATCGGTCAAATACAGAATTGATGGAGTACTCGATTTTATTACATCAACCAACAGTGTTGATGAGGCCGAGCGCGTTATTTCGCGCTTGAAGGTGTTAGCCGAATTGGATATTGCGGAGCGACGTATTCCGCAAGATGGCAGCTTTTGTGTGGAAGTGAATCAACGGGAAATTGACTTGCGTTTATCGATCATGCCGAGTGTGCATGGCGAAGATGCCGTCATTCGTATTTTAGATAAACGCGCCATGGTTGAGGCGCATGGCGCGTTAAATCTTGATGCGTTAGGTTTTGATTCCGCATCATTGCAGACCTTGCGTAAGTTGACAGAAGAGGCTTATGGAATGCTGTTAGTGACGGGGCCTACCGGCTCAGGAAAGACTACAACACTCTACGGCGCATTGACGGAAATTAATACTGGACGTGAGAAAATCATTACGATCGAAGATCCAGTCGAATATCAGCTGCAGGGTGTTTTGCAAATTCCTGTTAATGAAAAAAAGGGATTAACTTTTGCACGAGGGCTTCGCTCTATATTAAGGCATGATCCCGACAAAATCATGGTGGGTGAAATTCGAGATCAGGAAACTGCAGAAATAGCCGTTCAATCCGCGCTAACCGGACATCTAGTACTCACGACTGTGCACGCCAATAACGTATTCGATGTATTTGGTCGCTTTGCGCATATGGGAATTGATCCTTATGCTTTTGTGTCCGCACTCAATGGTATCTGGGCGCAGCGCTTAGTACGTCTTAATTGCCTGCAATGTGCGATTGAGATGAAGCCGAGTGTACAAGAGTTGGAAAGTGTCGGCCTTAAAAATCAGGATGTGAGTGAATATCAATTTAAGCGCGGACAAGGTTGTGGTGATTGTCGAGGAACCGGGTATAAGGGGCGGCGCGCCATTGCTGAGATACTCAGTTTGAATGATGAGCTGAGGGAATTAATTATTGAAAAGCGCCCGCTCCGTCAAATAAAAGAAGCGGCTAAACGCAATGGTACGATCAGCTTACGTGAAGCTGCGCTCGGCTTGGTTAAAAAAGGTGAGACCACAATAGAAGAGATTAAGAGGATTACTTTACATGCTTAATCTAATTAAGTTCTTTTGTTCGAATTCTCAATTGAGAATCAATAGGGAAGGCTTTCATTTAAAGCAGTATCAAGTAAATTTTTTTCCTTTGTTGAGAACACATCCTTCGAATATAAACTCCCATTTTTTGGAGTGGGAAAGAAATTGTGAGATGCAATTTGATGAGGCGATTTTTACGCATCAATGGCAAGGATTATTCGGGGAAAGTGGTGTTGCGAAAAAAGATAAAAATCGATTTTTGGATGTGATATTACCTGACGTTTGGGTGCGCCATTTTTTAGTGCAATTTCCTGAAAACGCGAGAAGTACTAACGACTGTATGGCCGCCGCGAGTAAGCGTTTTGAGATCTTATACGGAGACGATGTGAGTGATTGGTGTTTGCGACCTGACTTTCAATTTAATGGTAAAAATTTAGTGTGTGCGATTCCCAAAAAACTTCAATTGTGTCTTGAGAAAAATGCGAATTTAAATGGGCAAAGGCTCTTGAGCATACAGTCAAATTTTGTCCAATTATGGAACGCAAAAAAATATTTTCGACTCGTGAGCGGGTGGGCTCTAATTTGTAGTGAAGAGAGTGCTTTATTAGCGATAGTGGACAAGTATGGGTGGTCGCATGTACGGCAGATTTTTTTGCCCACTCACCCGAATGTTGAATGGCTTCAAACTTGGATGGAAAAAGAAGTGACCATGTTGAACATGAAATCTCCCGAAATTTTTATCATTGATGGTGACATACCATCTATATGGAAAGGGCTGAAGTTCAATAAGAGTAGTACACCCACTATCGAAAAAAATGCCGTAAGCCGCGTGCTATGAAGTTGTAGTGATTGATAATTAAAAGACGATGAAACGATACCTTATTCAAAGTGATTTCTCAGAAAGCTCTCTTGCTCAATATTTTAGCCAGATCAGCGTTGCTGCTTTTTTTCTGTTGATCATTGTGCTGGGTTTGGGCGGACTGTTTTTTTGGAAAACTATTGATATGTATCGGTCATCTGTAGCGTACACGAATCAAATTTCAGCGGTACAGATGAAGCTTGATTTGCTCGATCAACAAAGCGTCAAACAAAAAATAAAATTGGCGATGCCTATTGTATCCGTAGAAAAAGCACGCGCCATCAATCAAGTTATTGCGAGTTTAAATCTACCTTGGAGTGACATACTTAATGCGATTGAAGATGGTGCGGTGACGGATGTCACTGTCCTTAATTTAGAACCGCAGGCATTGGCAAAAATTGTCAAAATTAGTGCTGAAGCAAAAACGACGGAGGAAATGTTTGCATATGTCGAAAAACTAGGGCGGCATCCATTTTTTCGGATCGCTCTTCTCACGAAACATGAGACATATGAGCAAGATCCCAAAAAACCGATACGTTTTTCCGTCGAAGTGAGTTGGGATGAGGGCGTAAAACAATGAGTTGGCAGACTTGGCAACGAAACCTTTTTTTGGGTTCAAAACGAATCGGGAAAGCTAATCTTGCGCTAATTTGTATCGCTCTGTTTTGTTCCATATTTATTTTTTGCGTAGATCGTGTTGTCGTGCGAATTTTTTCAGAAAAAAACGCTCTTTTGAAGAATTTGGAACGCGAATATTCTGTCAAGAGCAAGGCCGCTCAACAAATTCCGGCCTCCGATTTAGAACAGCACTTAAAAGCATTTGAAAACGTATTAGGTGAGCCGCGGTATTTCGAGCAAGATCTCAAAAAAATCATAGATATTGCAAATAAGGAGGGCGTTTCATTACGCATGGGCGAGTATAAATTGACGGAAGATCGTAGCGGTGAATTTGCTAGTTATCATTTGCAATTTCCAGTGAAAGGCAATTATCAAAGTGTGCGCCATTTCGTAGAAAAGTCCTTGCTCGCGTTGCCAAATGCATCTCTGGATGAGTTTGGCATTAAGAGGGAATCGATTGCGCAAGAGTTGCTTGATGCACGAGTTAAATTTTCAGTTTTTTATCGTAAGAAAAATGAGATTTTTTTGAAGAAAGAATTTGAATGAATCGTCGTCAGGCATTCTTTGGATTGGTTTTATTTTCGGCGATGTATCTGGCATTTTTTGCTGATAAAACACCGATTATGGGGCTCGTTTCGGCGAGTAAATCGCCCCGATCTTTAAAAACGGACATGCGTTCAGATTTGAATCAAAATATTGTGATTGACACGCTTGCTGTACGTGAGCGGCTCATTAGTTCAGCGGGAAGAAAAGAAGGCCTTGCTATGTTTGGTTTGCAAAACTGGAATCCCTTGCCTCCAGTTTTAAAGATCCCAGCAGCCGCGTCGCCGCCGCCAACGGCACCGCCATTGCCGTTTCAATTTATTGGTAAAAAATTTGAAGATGGCGTATATGAGGTTTATCTGGCGAATGGCGAAAAAGTATATACGGTCAACGAGAAGACCATCATCGAGAACCTTTACCGAGTTGACTCCATTCAACCGCCTTTCATGAAGATTACGTATTTACCCTTAGATCAGTCGCAGACCTTATCGATAGGCCTAGCTGAGTAGACTCATTGAGCATAATTAAAACATAAATGAAGCGAAATTAAACCAATGAAATTTTTGAGATTAATGCCTGTATTAAAAGTAGTCAGTACGCTTGTACTCGTGTTTTTATTGGTCGGTTGTGCGGCACAGCTAGCCTTTCGCGAAGGGAAAAACCTGCTCATCGAGAATCAATTCGAAGAGGGCATCGCTAAGCTTAAATTTGCTTCTATGAACGAGCCTAGTAATGTGGAATTCCGACAAACATATTTGCACGAGCAGGAACGAGCTGTTTATGTTTTATTCGAGAATGCAGAGCGAGCACGGCAATCTGAACAATTTGATCAAGCACGAAGTTTGTATCAAAAATTATTGCGATTGGCGCCCGAAAATGAAGTAGTCAAAACCGCATTGTCACGACTCGCCGCAGAAGAAAAACTCATCAACAAATTCACGGAAGCTAGCAAAGCGCTTGAGCAGCAAGAACTTAAGCTTGCGCGGAAGTTATTGATAGAAATACTGGCTGACGAGAGCATCACTGTCGCTCTCAAGGCTAAGACTAAGAATTTGCTCAGTACCATCACAGAATCTGTAACAGTCAATCAACAAGAAATAAGTCTGCAAAATAGTTATAAGAAGAAGATCAATATCGAATTCAGAGATGCGCCAATAAGGCAAATTTTCGAAGTCATTTCACGTAATTCAGGTTTGAATTTTATCTTCGACAAGGAAGTTAGAACGGATCAAAAGGCCTCCATTTTTTTAAAAAATAGCAATATCGAATCGGCGATCCAGTTTACATTATTAACCAATCAATTGGGACAGCAAGTGCTAGATGGAAATACGATATTGATTTACCCTAATACTGCAGCGAAGCAAAAAGATTACCAAGAAATGATGGTCAAAAGTTTTTACTTAACCAATGCCGATGTAAAGAAAGTCGAAAATACGCTCAAAACAATCGTCAAGACGCGTGATATTGTGATCGACGAGAAGCTTAATTTACTCATTATGCGTGATACGCCAGAGGCGATACGGCTGGCCGAAAAATTGATCGCAGTACATGATGTTGCAGAGCCCGAAGTGATGTTAGAAGTCGAAATACTCGAGGTAAAGCGTTCACGCTTATTGGACTTGGGCATACAGTGGCCAAACAGCCTTAGTTTGACGCCACTTTCTGCAACACAAGGTGCGACACTTAACTTGGAAAGCCTGCGCCATAACATCAATGGTACTACGCTAGGTGCGGGCATTGGGCCTGCCACCATTAAAGCAAGAAAGGAAGATGGTGATGCCAAATTACTCGCAAACCCGAGAATTCGCGCCAAGAACCATGAGAAAGCACACATCCTAATTGGTGAGCGTGTGCCTAATATTACGACGACGGCCACCTCGACAGGATTTGTTTCTGAATCGATTAACTATATCGAAGTGGGCTTGAAGCTTGATGTTGAACCCACGGTTTACTTGGACAACGATGTCGGCATTAAGGTCGCGTTAGAAGTCAGCAGTATTACCAATCAATCCAAAACACAATCAGGTTCGATTGCCTATCAAATCGGCACACGCAATGCGGTGACTGCTTTGCGTTTAAAAAATGGTGAGACTCAAATTCTTGCGGGTTTAATCAATGACGAAGAGCGCCAGTCTGCGAACAAAATTCCTTTAATTGGAGAGCTACCGATCGTTGGCCGCTTGTTCGGAAGTCAAGTGAATGACAATCAAAAAACGGAAATTATTCTGTCGATCACACCGCACCTTATTCGTAATATTCAGGTGCCAGAAAACAGTATCAGAACTTTTTCATCGGGTACGGAATCTAGTTTACGTGTTCGTGGAGATCAGCTCGATACCTCAAATTATCCTGCGAGTTCAGGCTTTTCTAACTTGACAGAAACGACCAAACCTGAGCCGCTAGGATCAAATTTAAATGAAAAAGCAGGGAGTGGAAATAATGCATCCAATCCACCGAGTAATGCTGGCGCAGGCATAGGTGTGGGGGCAGTCAATGCCATTACTGGCGCGCCGCAATTGCAGTGGCAAGGGCCGAGACAGATTAAAATTGGCGACACCTTCTCATTGCAATTGATTGCGCAATCAGATCAGGCCATTACCAGCATGCCGATTAAGCTTGGATTTAATCCCCAAGTACTACAAGTAGTGAGTGTCAGCGAAGGGATATTTCTGAAGCAAGGCGGAGCACAAACCAATTTTACGCAGCAGATTGATCCTAAAGGCATTGTCAATATTAACAATGTGCGGACTTTAGGCGGGGCTACAAGCCCAGGGGGTTACCTTACTTTAGTGTTGCGTGCAATCGCACCAGTTGAAGCGACTCCGATACAAATGTTATCCATAGAAGCTTTCGGATTGGCAGGGCGACCGCTTGCTGTCCCTGTGATTCAACCCATTAGTATTGAAATTCAGCCATGAACCTACGTAGAATCGCTGGTTTTACGCTAATCGAATTACTCATTAGTTTAGCTATCCTGGGTTTGCTGGCAACCGTCACGGTGCCTTTGACTCAGCTTTATGCGCAGCGAAAGAATGAAAAACTTTTGCATAGCGCATTAATTGAAATTCGATCAGCTATTGACCAATATAAAAAGGCTAGCGACGAAGGTCGGATTGCACGCGTGATCGGTGCGAGTGGCTACCCCCCTAAGCTTGGTATTTTGGTCGAAGGCGTCATTGATCAACGCAGTCCAAATCGACAAAAAATATTTTTCCTAAGACGAATCGCGCGCGACCCCTTCAACCCTGATAACGCCATTGATGATGCGGATACCTGGGGGCTACGATCTTATGCCAGTGAAGCCAATGACCCGAAAGAGGGCGCTGATGTGTATGACGTTTATAGTAAAGATAAAAATATCGGCTTAAACGGCATCGCATACAAATTTTGGTAAATTTCAAGCGGCTTGCAAATACGCTCAAACTCAAACTCAATCACAAATCATGCAATGAATTCAAATAGAAAATTGGGTTTTACCTTGATTGAATTGCTTGTCGTCCTTGCGATCGTCGCACTATTGATGACGATTTCTCTACCGCGCTATTTTCAAAGTATTGATAAAGGCAAAGAGACCGTATTAGTTGAAAATTTGCGTGCGACTAGGGAGTCAATCGATCGATTCCTAGGTGACAAGGGACGTTACCCTAGAACTTTGGACGAGTTGGTCGAACAAAGATATCTTAAACAGATTCCGTTTGATCCTATTACGGAAAGTGTAACGACATGGAACATCATTGCGCCGGTGGACGGTAGAGATGGCTTGGTTGCGGACATCAAAAGCGGCGCACAAGGCAGTAAAACAGACGGTACGCCATTTTCTGATCTCTAAGCATGCGCCACGATGCCTAAGTGAATAAACAATAAATCGCATGCGATTCAATAAAAAAATCAAAGGACTCGCTTATCTAAGCCTGCTCATCGTGCTAGCGCTATTGGCACTCGCGGCGACGGCCTCGCTACGTCTGGGCGAAGCGATCCAAAAACGCGAAGCAGAAGAAGAACTGCTCTGGATAGGCTTGCAATTGAGAGCGGCGCTCGTGAGTTATGCAAATGCCACCCCGCCGCATGGAAAGCGTTTGCCGACATCCCTGCAAGACCTACTCAAAGACACACGATCAAGCTTGCCTCGCCGTCATTTACGTAAAATATATGTTGACCCGATAACAAAGCAGGCTGAGTGGGGACTGATCTACAGTGCGGACGGTAGCGGCATTGTTGGCGTGCATAGCCTTTCCAATGGCGTGCCAATCAAGGTGGCTAATTTCCCTATCGAGTTAAAGCAATTGGAAAATCAAGCTAGCTATCAGTTTTGGGTGTTTTTGATTGATTGATTGATCGATCGAATAGTGGAATGGCCTTACATTAAAAAAGTCATTTAACATATGCACATTTAAAAATGCTCAAAAGATAGCGTTGCATGTTTTGAAATTCATGTTAAAATTGGTGTTTTCTATTTAAGAGACGGCCTTTATTTTAGCTTGTTTTGATGTGTATTTGTAAATGTGTTTATTTTGGTAATTGGGAGATTTGAAATTGCGACATCACTTAAGCCTTACTCTATTTTTTCATAAAACTGCTAGGACAGTTATGGCGCTTATGTTTCTGATGCTGTCGGCGCTTGCTGTCTCGCAAGTTTATGCTCAAGACGAAATTAGGATGCCTGCGGTACAGGGTTGGCTGATGAGTACTGCACGATTTGCTAGTGCGGAAACATTGGGTCAAGTTTATTGTGAAACGGACTATATTTCTTATAGTGAAGGTTGGAAATTCGATCATATTGAATATGCACAACTTCAATCAAGTGATATTAAGCCGGCAATTTTCGTGTGGTGCCGGAAAGATACGCCGACGGGGCCCCGTTATTTAAAAAGTGGAAATTCCGCATTTCCATATTCTGCGACTTGTATTAAGGGGCCGCTTTTTTTCGATACGGTTACAAGAGAGCCATATTGTTCGATATTTATCCCGCCACCGCCGTGTCAGCTTTGTCGATATGGGAATCCAATAGATGTGGGAGCCAATGAGAAAATTCAGAGTGATGTTGATATTTCCGAATCCTCGCGATTGGGATTTACGCGATATTTTTCGAGTGTCTCGGCGTCGGGACACGGTATGGAGGCTATTGGCATAGGATGGCGTCATAATTTCTCAAAAAGGCTTTACGGTATGGGGAATTTGCCGCAGTTTCATAAATCTCGCTTTGAGAAGGGAATTGGTGAGCCATGGCAGGTGAGTGGTAGTAATATTTTCGGCTCTCAGCACACATCACCCCTATCAGTATTTGTAAATCTCTCTGCATTTGGAATGTATCCTAGGATCGTATTTGATGCGGAATTAACACGTCGCTCGATGTATGCGACCCGACCGGATGGCTATTTTTTTTATTTTGAGTCGAAAGATAATGGTGTGCATTGGGCGACCGATTCGATTTCGAAATATAAATTGAGGGCGAGTCGATTAGATTTAAATGACAAGCCTAACGAATTTGAGCTCCTAACACCGAGTGACGACGTGGAAGTGTACGATGGGCAAGGGTTTTTGCGTGAAGTTCGCTATGTGGATGGATACAGGCAGATTTTCTCCTATCAAGGAGGTTTATTGTCCAAAGTGGAAGATAGTTTTGGCCGAAGCCTAACATTTTCCTATAACGAATATAAGGAGATGGTGCGTGTGGCCGATCCTGCCGGCAATGTTTATGCTTACGAATATGATAATGACGGTGTGCTAATTCGTGTCATCTATCCAGATGGCCTGAGTCGAAGGTATGGTTATACTGGGATCCAATTTTTATTGACAGAAATTGAATTGGAAACTACTCCGGGGGTTTTCTCACAATACGCTAAATTTGGTTATGATTTTGCAGGTAGACCTGTTTCTACAGAGCACGCGGGTGAAGTCGAGCGTTATGTTATCGATCCTGCTCGTAATACTGTCGTTACCCCGCTTGGGTCTACCATACTTCATGAATTTGTCACCATAAATGGTGCGCGATATATGTCACGAACTCGTGAAATAGGTGGGGGCGATTTACCAACCTTGTGGGATGAGAAAACTTATGATGCAAATGGCAATATATTGTGGAGGAAAAATAGAAATGGAGTTTGGACGCAATTCTCGTATGATCTTCTGCGTAGCCTAGAAACCAGTAGAACAGAAGCCAGCGGATTCCCGGAAGCTAAAAAGACGACGACTCAGTGGCATTCTAATTTCCGGCTTCCAGTGCAAATTAACGAGCCACTACTTCGTACCAATTACGTTTACGATGCCACTGGGAACGTATTGATGAAGACCATTCAAGCCACAACTGATGTTAATGGCAGCCAAGGGGCTGCGGCTACAACCGTCGGTACGCAGCGTATATGGAGTTATACTTATAATGCTGTAGGCCAAGTATTAACGAGTACGGGTCCAAGAAGTGACGTGTTCGATCAAACTGTCTATACCTACGACAATCAAGGAAATTTGACAACTGTTACAAATCCGGCAGGACATGTGACGAACTTAAGTAACTACGACCCGCACGGGCATGTCGGTACCATTGTTGATCCGAATGGTGTCACCACCAATTTAAGTTACCACGTCAGAGGCTGGTTACTCAGTCGCACTGTTGTGGCCGACGGTATCAGTGAAGCGACTAATTACAGCTACGACGGCGTAGGTCAAATGACCCAAGTGACTTTGCCAGACAATAGTCAAATCCACTACACCTACGATGCAGCCCACCGACTTACGGCTGTCAGCGATAGCCTAGGCAATAGCATCAACTACACCTTAGACAACATGGGCAATCGTCTGAAAGAAGAAGTTAAAGATGCCTCAGGCAATTTAAGTCGTCAGGTGACGCGTGTGTACGATGCATTAAATCGCCTGCAGCAAGTGACTGGGGGGATGCAATGATGTTGAAGAAAAATAA
>JAHFQV010000198.1 GCA_023259175.1 Oxalobacteraceae bacterium
TCCTCTTCACCCTCAAATTGCACTAAGCTTTGGCGCTGACGATTGACTACCAAACGCGTCACGTCCGGCCTTGAATAATGGCCCGTGACATCGAAATTTTGTCGTTCGCGTCTGACTTGATTGCGATCTAGCGTCGCGACCAAGAGACATTCTTGATCGACTACGGGGGCGATAATCCATTCGCCGTCAGGTCCAGCGATACAAGAGCCACCGTTAGCCAAGACTTCCGGGCAGCGGGCTAAAATTTGCTCGAGATGCGGGGTGTCTTGCGGAAAATCTTGGCGGCGCATGAGCCCAGAAACGGCGATGCTAAAACTGCGCCCCTCCTTAGCGATGAAGCGTGTTAAGTCTTGCGTGTTGCGTAGATTTCCAGGCCAAATGCCGACGTGTAAATCTTCACCTTGCGCATAGAGTGCGGCGCGTGAAAGGGGCATCCAGTTTTCCCAGCAATTTAAGCCGCCTACGGTAAAGCCATCGAGACGATGGGTACGCAAACCGTGACCATCGCCTGCGGCCCAAGTGAGTCGTTCTTCGTAGGTGGGCATGAGTTTGCGATGGACAGAACCAATCACGCCGTGCGCATCAATATAGACACAAGCGCAGTAGACGCTATAGCCACTGCGTTGGCTGGGTCGTTCTAGGCAGCCTAGCATGACGGCGATTTTATTTTCTTTGGCCGCTAGGCAAATCGTATTGAGATCACCGGCTTCAATTTGTACGGCTTGTTTGACGTAAAAAGCGTGCAGGTCTTTTTGTAATGCGTCGTTAAATCGTGCGCCATCGGTGAGGTCTAGCCAAAACGGATAACCGGGTAAGAGCGTTTCACCAAAGCAGACCAGGCGACAATTTTGCTGCGCGGCTTGTTTGATGTAGTCGATCATTTTTGCGCTGGTCGCTTCCCGATTCAGCCATACGGGTGCGATTTGGGCGAGACCTACGGTGATGTGTTCATTGAGCACGGTAGCTCCTTAAAAACAGTGTTCTTGTGCAGGGAAGGTTTGTGCTCTGACTTCGTCCACGAAGGCTTTGATGGCTTCGTCGATATTGCTACGGCCTTCCATAAAATTTTTCACAAAGCGGGCTTTGCGACCCGGGAATACGCCTAGTAAGTCGTGCATGACCAAGACTTGTCCCGAGCATTCCGGTCCTGCACCAATACCGATGGTGGGGATGTGCAGCAGGGTCGTGACTTCGTGGGCTAAACTGGCGGGTATGGCTTCGAGTACCAGCATGGCAGCGCCTGCTGCTTGCAATTTTTGTGCGTCGGTTTTAAGTAAATCGGCGGCGGCTAAGGTTTTTCCTTGGACTTTATAGCCGCCAAGTTGATGCACTGATTGCGGCGTTAAACCTAGATGCGCGCACACCGGAATGGCACGTTCCGTTAAGAATTGAATGATGGGCGCGATCCACGCGCCGCCTTCAACTTTTACCATTTGCGCACCTGCTTGTATCAATTGCACCGCGTTGGCAAACGCGAGTTCCGGCGTGGGGTAGCTGCCAAAGGGCATGTCGGCGATGACAAATGCCTTGTCGTTACCGCGGGCGACGCAGGCGGTGTGATAGGCGATTTCGGCATTGGTGACAGGTAGCGTGGAGCTGTGGCCTTGGCAGACCATGCCCAAGGAATCGCCAATTAATAGCACATCGACTTCGCAGCGGTCCATCATTGCGGCGAAACTTGCGTCGTAGCAGGTCAGCATTGCAATTTTTTTCCCGTCGTTACGCATCGTTTGTAAGGTGCTTAAGGTGATCGCTTTGCGGTCTTGTAAATAGCCAGCCATGATGAACTCCTAACTTCTAAAAATAAAATAAACTGCGCCGACCAAGCATATACCGGCCCAGAGATAATCTAGCTTGAAAGCCTGTCCCATGAAGAGCATCGAAAAGGGAACAAAGATCACAAGCGTTAAAACTTCCTGCAAAATTTTGAGTTGCGCTAAATTGTATTGAGTGTAACCGATACGGTTGGCGGGCACTTGGAGTAAGTATACAACCGAGATTTTCCATTAGGCGCACCTTCGGTGCTTTTTGAGTGCTGACGGCGATTTTGCGCCCATTTTCGCATGATTTTATTTTCCCATAGCACGCTATGAGAAAATAAAATCACACAAAACTGTCTCGCAAACTCATCCGTCATCATCTCAAACCCTAATGGAAATTCTCGGTTCAAACAGCGCGATTCCCCAACTGACAAGTGCGGCAACGTACCAAGCTTTGTCGTGCAAATTCTTAAGATGGCCATACCATGCATAGGTCATGAATAGGTTGGCTAAGACTAAGAGACCTATGGTTTGGAGCATTACGGGAATTTGCATAGCTTGATGAAAGTTTGGATGGCAATTTAGCGGGTCATGGCATCGATTTTTTTGATGCCTTGGTTCTGTACGCTGGCTAAATAGCCTCGTGCTAGCCCTAGCTTTGGGATAGAGATAGTGGGCGTGATTTGTAGTAAAGGTAGGAGCACGAAAGCCCGTTCTGTCATCCTTGGATGCGGAACAGTCAAGCTTGGACTGGCGATGATTTGCACATCGTACAAAAGTAAATCAAGGTCGAGTGTGCGCGGTGCATTTCGGTAGGGACGCTCACGTCCAAAGCGCAATTCCAGTTCTTGTAGATGCTGTAGTAGGGTGTGCGCATCTAAAGCTGTGGCTATAAGTGCGACGGCATTGATGTAGTCACCACCGTCCGAGTCAATGGGGGCGGTGGTAAATAGGGAGGACGATTGGTGTAAGCGAGTTTGCGGTAGCGTATCGAGCAGGGTGATGGCGAGGCGCACGGTCGTGAGCGCGTCGCCGAGATTGGCACCAATGCCGATGTAAGCTTGATGTTTCATTCCTCGCTCGTGTCGGGGCTTACTGTACGATTTTTACTGCGGCGAGGGCGACGTTTTTTGACTTCACCTTCTGTGTTTTGCTTAGGTTTTACGGCGATCAGGTGTTCGCGCTGTTCCATGTCGCCATCGATAAACTGGGTCCACCAATCGCCAATTTCTGCGTCAATTTCACCCGCTGCACAGCGCAGTAAAAGAAAATCGTAGGAGGCTCTTAGGCGTGGATGTTCTAATAGTTTGAATGGTGATTTGCCGACCCGTTTTTCGAAACGCGGTTGCATCGCCCAAATGTCGCGCATGTCTGAGCCAATTTTTCTTTGTAAAGCGAGCGCTTCGGTTTGTGTTTCAAGTACATCGTCGGCTGCCAAGTGAAGCGCGGGAATGGCTAATTCGCCAGCGGCTTTGTAGGCTTCCCATTTTTCCAGTACCTGCTGCCATAACAACGCGGCAAATAAAAATCCGGGCGAAATAGGTTTGTCCTGACGCACACGTTCGTCGGTACTTGTCAGCGCGAGGCTCACGAAGCGTTCGCCCAAAGGCTGTTCCAGTACCACGTCGAGCAGCGGCATTAGGCCGTGATGCAGACCTTCGGAGCGTAATTGCTGCAAGCATGCCATGGCATGACCACTGGTGAGTAATTTGAGCATTTCATCAAACACCCGTGCACTCGGAACATGGTCGATGAGCGGTGCCATGACCGCGATGGGTTTACGAGTATCGGTATCGATTTTAAAACTGAGCTTGGCCGCAAAGCGTACCACGCGCAGCATGCGAACTGGGTCTTCGCGAAAGCGTAATTCGGGGACGCCGATGATGCGTAGAATTTTTTTGCGTATGTCGGCGATGCCACCGTGGTAATCCAAGACAGTTTGTGTTGCCGGATCGTAGTACATGGCATTGATGGTGAAATCGCGACGCGCGGCATCTT
>JAHFQV010000101.1 GCA_023259175.1 Oxalobacteraceae bacterium
CTCTCCACAACTGGCATCGCCGGCCCTGGCGGCGCGGTTCCTGGCAAACCAGTTGGCACCGTATGTTTCGGTTGGAAAGTAGGTGGCTTTACCCACACCGAACGCAAAGTCTTTGCTGGTAATCGACATGAAGTGCGCGAACAAACCGTGGTTCACGCATTGAACAAAATGTTGAAATATGTGGAGGAAATTTAAGCAAAGATACGCATGGCAATTTGCACGCGCGATCAATCCGCGGTGAGTTCACAAAGAGTGCTCAGCCGCGGCTCTATTTAGCTAACCGAATTAATCGCATCGCGTGTTGCCACGGCCACGCGACGCGCCGCTTGCGCATAGTTTTCTTCACCCAAAGGTTTCGCATACAAAATCGCACGTGAAGAATTGATCATCATGCCCTTGCCGTTCGCGGTTCTGCCTGCACGTACGGTGGCTTCAACGTCGCCGCCCTGCGCACCAACGCCAGGAATCAATAAGGGCATCTCGCCTATCAAAGCGCGTACTTGTGCGATTTCATTCGGAAAAGTAGCACCCACCACCAAGGCGCATTGCCCATTAAGATTCCATTTGTCGGCAACCAAATGCGCGACATGCTGGTATAAGGGCTTACCGCCCACATCTAAAAATTGCAAATCCGACCCACCCGCGTTGGAAGTACGACAGAGCACGATCGCTCCTCGATCTTTCCATTCCAAGTACGGCGCGACCGAATCAAACCCCATGTAGGGATTGACCGTCACCGCATGCGCTCCATAACGCTCGAAAGCCTCGCGTGCGTATTGTTCCGCCGTCGCACCAATGTCACCACGCTTGGCATCGAGAATAATGGGAATCTGCGGATATTGGTTTTTAATATAGCTACAAATCGCCTCTAACTGATCCTCAGCACGCAAAGCGGCGAAGTAGGCAATTTGAGGTTTAAAGCTACACGCCACATCGGCAGTCGCATCAACAATCGCTTTACAAAAATTGTAAATCGCATCGGATTGCCCTGCCAACTCAGCCGGAAATTGTTTCACATCAGGATCAAGCCCGACGCACAGCAGGGAATGATTTTTTTCCCAAGCAGCAGATAATTGATTAATAAAGGTCACGGTAAGTCTCTTAGTGCTAGGACAAAAATAAGTAATAAGATAAAGAGGGGATCGCGCAAACAGCCGCCATCCCATTATAAACTAGCCACCTAGGGTCGATTTAAAACGCCGCAATGCCAGTCTGGGCACGTCCCAAAATCAAAGCGTGAATATCGTGCGTGCCTTCGTAAGTATTGACCACTTCCAAATTGACCAAATGACGCGCAATCCCAAATTCATCTGAAATCCCATTCCCCCCCAACATATCGCGTGCAACGCGGGCGATGTCTAAGGACTTACCGCAAGAATTACGCTTCATAATCGAGGTGATTTCAACCGCCGCCGTACCCTCGTCTTTCATTCGACCTAAACGCAAACAGCCTTGCAATGCCAAGCTAATTTCGGTCTGCATATCCGCCAATTTTTTCTGTACCAATTGATTCGCCGCCAAAGGCCTACCAAACTGCATGCGATCCATCGTGTATTGACGCGCAGTATGCCAACAAAATTCCGCCGCACCTAAAGCACCCCAAGCGATACCATAACGCGCCGAATTTAAGCAGGTAAATGGTCCTTTCAAACCTTCAACCTTAGGCATTAAATTTTCTTCGGGAACGAACACTTCATCCATCACGATTTCGCCTGTGATCGAAGCACGCAAACCGACTTTGCCGTGAATTGCGGGGGCGCTTAAACCCTTCCACCCCTTCTCCAAAATGAAGCCGCGAATCCGGCCATCATCCGTCTTCGCCCACACCACAAAGACGTCCGCAATCGGGCTATTTGTGATCCACATTTTGGAGCCGGACAAAGAATAGCCGCCATCAACAGTCTTAGCCCGCGTCACCATACTGCCGGGGTCTGAACCGTGATTGGGCTCAGTCAAACCGAAGCAGCCTATCCACTCACCGGTGGCCAATTTAGGCAAATATTTTTGCTTTTGTGCCTCTGTACCAAATTCATTAATCGGCACCATCACCAAGGACGACTGCACGCTCATCATCGAACGGTAACCTGAGTCTATCCTTTCGACTTCACGCGCCACCAAGCCATAACAAACGTAATTCAAGCCAGCGCCACCATATTCACTGGGTATCATGGAGCCCAACAAGCCCAACTCGCCCATTTCTCGGAAAATCGCAGGGTCGGTACGTTCATTGCGAAAAGCATCCAAAATACGTGGTGCTAATTTTTCGTCACAATAGACCCGCGCTGCTTCTTGCACCATACGTTCTTCGTCGGTCAATTGTGAAGCCAGTAATAGCGGATCATCCCATTGAAATGATGCTTTTGCCATAGTGTTCTCTCGATAGTTTCTAAATTATTTTTAACAATCCTGGGTACCCACCGTGATTATCCCAAACCCAAAGGCGACGGACATTGATCACGCGCAAAGCGAAGAAGCCGATCTAAATCCAGAATGATACGGATGGAAGCCGATGGCCTATGCACTCGCTTTGCAAGACCGACATCCTACCTGATTTGCGTTAGGCTGAACAATTCAAGCGCACTCCAAGCCCAATTATGTGTAGCTTTGTTTAAGATTTCGTAAACTTCTCACGACAAACCTACTCTAAGAAAGACTTAGGGAAGTGCGACTCAATTCACAAGCGGCATGGCGCAACATGGTTGGCGCGACGTAAAGTAGGTGTACATGATGAATCGCGGCCATATAAAAACGGCCAAACCAATTTTTGCATTGCACCCTTGTGCCTAAACTCAAGACCACCCGCTCAGCTTGCAAATGCACGGCAACACAGGAACGAAAGCGCAAATGCTTATCATCAGCCCCCAGCAAAACTTGAGCACTTTTGCCATCCTCGGAAATTTCAAATGCGTGAACCGGGAAACGTCCAACAAACAAGTGCGAGGATTCGGTATTTCTGAGCGAAGAGACGGGACAACCGAGATCAGAGGTACGCAGACCCGCGGGCTTGACCAAGGCGTTCCGCATCCGCATCAACATGCCCACGCTCTTGGGCGGACTATGAAGAAAGGCATCCAGGAGCGTGGCTAAAATAGTCTGCGCCGCTGCACCATCCTCGTGCTTCAAGGAGGCTAAAGGAAGCTCAATATTAAAATTGTCTTGGTGATGCATGGCTTCGTTCGGAAAAACGGCTTGCAACAAACTACCCACGGGTACTGCACTTTGACACACTCGCCCCAAGGCAGCTCGCGGCTCATTTGACGCAAATGCCAATGCCGTCGTTTGCGTCGATCGAGGCACCCAACCGGCTCGCATACGCAGCTCAAAGTAGTCTTGCGTCGCTTCCGGCAAAACGGTGGTGAGTGCCGGAATCGACGCATTTCCCGCTAAAATTTGGGCACGACTGGCCTCGTCGTCTATCCCAGTAAGTTCATCAGGATGACAGGAAATTGCGAACAAGGCCGGATCGCCCGCCGCCAGCTTTTGCGGTACAAATTGATGCCAAACATTGCGTCCAAATCTCACTGTAAAAATACAGTCTGCCGGTATATCCACGAAATGTAGGGCATCCATAAACGCTTGAGGATGGGCCTCAACGTCGAGTGACCCAGTCGCGGCGAAGCGTAACTGCGATCCTGAGCTACCGGAAATGGCCGTAAACATTCGGTTTCCCTGATGGCGATGAAATGGATGACCGTTTTCATCGACCGAAAATGAATACAAGCTACTTGGATTACCAGCCGCAAAATGAGGGCTACCCAATTGCGCTGAAGCCTCACCGAAGTCATTTTCGTAGGCAGAATGCCCTCGTTGTCGCGCACATGCGGCGTGCACGATGCTGTTGCCCATACCGCCCCCGACTTCAGCAATAAGCGTCACTTCGATCGGCGAATTTCCCGGCTCGCTGGCGATGCAAAATCGAGGAAAACCTCGAACAGGATGGTGAACACGAGTCGACTGCATGGGTACTCCTCGACGAAATAAGAACCGAGACAAAACGAACAGGCACATCATAAATCATATTTAACTAATTAGCTAAATATTTTTCAGTCGATGACGACTAAGCGACACGAGCAAGAATTAAAAAGCGGCACCATCAGTCCATAAGTAAGCTATCAGCAAAATAAACGAAAATAATTTCTCACCAAAGATTCCGTAAATGCGCGTATTTCCTCCTCGCACACTGCCAAATAATTGAGCAGCTCAATTCCATACAGGAAGCAAAAAAACCATTCAACACACAAACACAGAGCCCCCCCAGAAAAAGCAAACAAAATGGTTTGACGATCATTTCTTCTGGATTACTCAGTGTCTAGTTAAGGCATTTACTTCCCTCTGTATTGAGAGGTTTACCGCCTTGATCTAGCTTCATACAAACACGTCAAACAATCGCTCAAATCAGATTGACAAGCGCGCGATAAAGTCGCATCCTAGTCGGCTTAAATTACTCAACCAGCGCCGCTACTCAGAATCAGGCAAGACAGATTTTTCCGGCAAATAGGGCGCTGAATTTGATCGATGATGTTCGCCCACTAAAAGAATAATTTTTTTCACATTCACCTGACAATGATATCAATGAAAAACCACATGCTTGGCGCTCTCGCCCTTGTCACTACACTTTACGCCTCCATTTCACAAACTGCACTTGCCGACGTGCAGTATCAAATCAAAATCAGCAACCCGGCGCAACATCTGGCGGAAGTGCGGATTGATTTTCCTGCCGTGCATAGCAAGACTTTAGATGTACAAATGCCGATCTGGCGCACGGGTCGGTACGAGGTCTTAAATCTCGGAAAAAATGTACGGCAAATGAGCGCGACAAATGGACAGGGAAAAGCGCTGGTGATGAGCAAGACCGACAAAGGCACATGGCGGGTGCAAACCCAAAAGGGCGACACCGTCACCATCAAATACGAAATCTATGCCAACGCGCTGGGCGAACGTACTCAGCATATCGACGACACCCATGCCTATCTCGATGCCAGTGGCGTGTTAATGTATGCCGCCCCGTTTCGCCATCAAGCGCTGCAAGTGCAACTGGAAACACCTGCAGCCTGGGTCTCACGCTCAGGCTTAGAAAAAGGCACCTGTGAACATTGTTTCGTCGCGCCCAACTATGACGTTTTGATCGACTCGCCGATTGAAACTGGCCTACATGAATTTCACCAATTTGAAATCGATGGCCGCACGATAGCGCTAGCGATTTGGGGACGGGGCAATTACGACGGCAACAAAATGAACGACGATCTGAAAAAAATCGTCGCGGAATCAAAAAAATTATTAGGTGAATTCCCGTTCAAGAAGCGTTACCTTTTCATCGTGCACGCAACCGATGGCGTAGGGGGTGCGACCGAACACCTTAATTCCACTGTCATCCAACATTCGCGTTGGAACTATGCACCGCACAAAGAATACCTAGGATTTCTACGCACTGCCGCACACGAATTTATCCACACCTGGAATGTCAAAGCCTATCGTCCAAAAGAAATGGTGCCTTATGACTACCAACACGAAAATTATTCACGCCTACTCTGGATGGCCGAAGGAAATACCTCGTATTACGAAGACTTAGTTTCACTTCGCGCTGGATTGATGAACAAAGACGAATACATGGATGAACTGGCCAAACTCATTCACGCCTACCAACATCAACCCGGCCGCTTCCAGCAAAGCGCCGCCGAATCGAGCTTCAACGCATGGATTGATGCTGGCGGTGAGCGGGCAAAAAATGCTTCGGTCAACATCTACAGCAAAGGCCATTTACTCGGCATGGTGATGGATATCTTGATACGCCAACAAACACAAAACGAAAAAGGCTTTGAAGACGTACACCGTTATCTTTACCAACATCATACGGTCGACCAAGGTGGATACAGCGAAGAACAAGTCCGTGCCGCGCTCAAAACAGTCACGGGTAAGGATTGGGCCGACTGGTGGACACAATACGTCGATGGAGTCGCCGAATTGCCACTGATCGACCTACTCAAATCCGCAGGTCTCAATTACGCGATCGAAGCGGGCAAAGATGAAGAACAAAAGGAAAACTGGTTCACGGGCTGGAACACCAAAGACGGTGGTGATTTCCCTGTCATTTCCGACGTTGAGCGAGACAGCCCCGCCTGGCAAGCCGGTGTGGTCGCAGGCGACACTTTAATTGCCGCCAATGGCATCCGCCTAAACAATAAAAGCAGCGCGGATCGTTTATGGCTGATCCAAACATTACCGATCAAACTCACCGTATTTCGGCGCGATGAACTCAAAGAATTAAACCTCAATCCGATTCGGCAAGCCAACGGAAAAGCAAAAATAAAAGCGCAAGAATCCGCTGATGAAACACAGAAATTACGCTACGAAAAATGGTTAGGCATTGCGTGGTCAACAAAGCCAAACACCACAGCAAATACGGAAAAAAATCTGGAAAACACCGACAAGAAATGAGTTCGCCGAAAAAAACGGGCCGCTTATTTTTGCGGCCCGCTTATTTTCTGAACTGATTCTGCTAGTCTAATTTTCCAAGCTTAAAGTGAACACCATTTGCACCCGGTCTCTACTTGCACTGACCATCCACAAACACCGTCACTTGCACCAGATTATTGAACTCGCTCTCTTCATCAACACTATTTTTCGCATCGAGTTTAAGGCTAATGAGATTGCTACCGGGGCTAAGATAAAACTGTGTACTCATCAATTGATTGCTATTGGCTTCTACGGCAAGACCCGATTGCTCTGCCAATACGCCAGTACCACTCAGGAATTGATTGGTAAAACCCTTCGCAGCTGCTTTGCCCAAATTCGCGGTATCGTAATACACCTTGAAACCACATTTGCCTTCTGAAATTCCAAACGCATCGGCACGAGCAAGTTTCAAACTGCCACCCCAAGCACTGGTTTTACCACCGACCGCGATGCCACGAACACTGGCCAAATCAGCTTTTGCGACCGGTGTTCTTCCACAAGTTGCACTTGAACTGACTTTGATGCTGCGTACATTATTGGCTTTTTCACTTTCGCTCAAAACCTGATCAGAGTCGAGATACAAGCGCAATTCAAAACTGCCGCTGGGTAAGTAAGGCTGGGTTGGTAGCATTTTGCTTTGACCCGCAGCGAGTGACAAATTAGATTGAATTGCGACGACTTTTCCGTTTGCAAACATCGAATTTTTAAATGCAGCATTAGTCGCGGCCGTCCCCATATTTTCCATATCGTAGACCACGTTATACGCACAATTTCCATTCGAAATTAAAAACGCATCTGCATCAGTAATCACCACGCTTCCGCCCCAAGGAACAAACTTACCGCCAGCGCCACCAATCGCACCGCCAATGGTGATGCCTTTCAAGCTAGTGACATCGATTTTCGTGCCCTCTGGCTTGGTGTCTGGCTTGGTTTCTGGCTTAGTTTCTGGCTTAGTTTCTGGCTTGGTTTCTGGCTTGGTTTCTGGTCTTGTGTCAGGCTTGGTTTCTGGTCTAGTGTCAGGCTTGGTTTCTGGTCTAGTGTCAGGCTTGGTTTCTGGTCTAGTGTCAGGCTTGGTTTCTGGTCTTGTTTCGGGCTTAACTGCGACACCGCCACACAAATCAGGTAAATGCACGATAACCGGGGCGGTATTATTATTGGCCTCATTCGATTCTGCAACCTGGTTGTCTGGGTCTAGCCGCAATTGAATACTAAAGCTTCCAGCAGGGAGGTAAGGCTGAGTGCTAATCGTTTTGCTTTGACCTGCATTCACCTGTAAGCCGCCCATTTTTGAAGCGATATAGGCATTGGGATTTTCTGCAAAATCAGGCTTACCATTATTTTGTGGTACGCCATTGATGGTCGCCGCTTCTATACGCGTCACGACCAACCAAGCGGTAAATCCAGCGGGACTTGCGTCACTACCGATATTGGCGATATCAAAACTCAGGTCGAAAGCACAGCGTCCATTTCCAATCGCAATTGCATTCGCTTGGCTCAAGCTCGCACTACCACCCCAAGCGGCCACTTGTGCTTTATCACCGTGTCCGCCAACACCGCCACCTATGGTAATTCCTCGTAGACTAGTCAAATCCACGCCAGCAGCCAGTGCCGCTGATGCGCCACAGGTCGCTATAATTCCCACTGCAATTGCTTTCAGCGCTTTCATGATGTTCTCCCGTTGTTCAGTTCCGTCGACATTGCCTATCAATGCCGTCAGCTTCGTTTTATCACGGAAAAATAATTCCACACGGCAATAGTAGATTATCGGCAGAACTCAGCCGTCGAATGGTAGGTGGGGTATTGAAACGACTATGCAGAAAACTTATACTTGATTGGACGCTTATTTAAACGCGGTTTTAATCAATCTTGATTGAAATAATGACTCGTAGTCGGACAATTCAAGGTCACTCGCCGCACACCGAGCACCCGAAACGGGCATTTTTCCGTTCAACATACGCAAGATAATCGCTTGCGCTCCCATTGATGGGATGAGGGGTCCATCTTCGCCTTCGGCAATTAGATTCCAAGTACGCGCCTGCACTTCCCCATTTTGATTTTGCCCTGTTACGGTCACAAACATCCCGCCACGATGCCTGCCCCAGTGCAAGCGATTCCAGACGAAATGAAATAAGGGTGCAAAAGGCAGCAAAGACGAGAGGATGCCACGCTGTACCAGCGCAGCCAAACCATTTAGGACACGGTGCAACAACTCAGGCACCGGCCCGGCACCGACCCACACGTCTTCCACTTCCGGCCATAATTGCGGTAAGACCTGAAGATCAGGGACATCGACCAAAGAAAAACGAACCCGACCTAGCGGTGCCAAACCGGCAACTGAAATGTCGACCTCACGGGTATCGACTAAACCTATCCCATACGCATCTTGACCGCCGGTTCTAAGCCGCACTGGCTTTCCGGCATAGCTCGTAATTGCCCTTAATACGTTCAAGCCAACGACTGCATAGGGTGACGGTGCAATGCCAGCGCAAATCGTCTTCACGCTTGTAAAATCCTGGCTCAATCTACGAGTCACGGCGGCTGTGAGTACTGGAAAACTACTCACACCTGTCAGCAAAAAAACCCCTGCAGCCTTGGCTTCCTCATCCAATTGATCGACACCTCTCACAAAATCGCTTGCATCGGCTAAGTCGAGATAATTCACCTTCGCTTCAATACAAGAGCGCAGCACATGGTAGGGATCACGGTCATACAGTTGGAATGGTCCGGTCGCATCGACCACCAAATCCACTTTGAGCGCACGCAGATGGTCAGCACTTAAAACATGACGATCGAGTGCCATTGCAGTCTTGAGCGCGCCATCGGCTAAACCCAAAATCCATTTCTCAGCACGTGCAAGGGAACGTCCAGCGATAATCAATTCCAGTCGTGTATCCTCGGCCAACAACTGACACAGTCTCCCGCCAAAAATACCATAAGCACCCAAGATCAAAATTTTCATATATTTTTACGCAGTTATTTACGCAGTTATTTACGCAGTTATTTACGCACTTATTTACGCCGTTAAACCAAAATTTTCACTGTAGCGAGAAAGAAGTAAAAGGGCATTCCAACCTGATTTAGAACTTACGTAAAACAGACGCTGACGTTGGTGAGTTCGCCTAGCCCGCGCAATGTTGCGTAAGTCCTTAATTTTTTTGCTCACGATCAAACAAAACTAGGCAAACAAGACAGGGCACACTCCAGAGCAAAGCTGCTAAATCCACGACGACGTTGAGCCAAAGCGCGTATCGCAGCGATAGAAAAATGTCCTGCGCTGCCCATAGACAGAGTCCCACAATTAGGAAAGTCCAAAGCTTTGCGCTGCGAAACTTTTGTGCGCAATAAATCAAAGCTAACAGCATCATGCCCACTAACTGCAAGGTCGCGCCAAACAAGCTAAACCAGACTTGTTCAAGTGTGCGCCCCGCATTGGGAATCTGTGTCAAGACCATTTGATGATAGGTCTCGAAGACCAGGGAGTCGCCCCACCAAGTCATGCCCAAGCCAGTCAAGATATGCAAAATGGCGAACAAAAACATTGCGCGACAAAGCAAAATTCGTGTCGATTCCGTTCGCCAAGACGGCGTGAAGCTTAAACTCATTTCGGCGCAGGCGCAGGACGCGCTTTCACTTCGCGCTCCATCAATTTAAAAATCCGACGATACTCATCCAACCAACTTTCAGGCTCACGAAAGCCGTGTGGCTCTATGGGATACACTGCCAATTCAAAATTCGGATTTTTCAACTCAATGAGTTTTTGCACCATACGCACACTGTCTTGAAAAAAGACATTATCATCTAAAATGCCGGAGCAAATTAAAAGTGGACGCTTAAGGCCTGCGGCAAATTCAATTGGAGAACTACGTAAATAAGCCTTGGGATCAAGCTCAGGTGTATTGAGGATATTCGAGGTATAACCGTGATTGTAATGTGCCCAATCGGCCACAGGTCGCAGCGCTGCGCCCGCAGCAAAAGCATCAGATTTAAACATCGCCATGAAGGTCATAAAACCACCATAGGAGCCGCCATAAATTCCCACACGATTGCGATCAACATGGGCATTCTCGACCAACCAATCTAAGCCATCCAAATAATCTTCTAGCTCAGGCGTTCCCATGCGCTGATAAATCGCGGTACGCCAATCGCGACCATAGCCTGCCGAAGCACGATAGTCCATGTCGATCACCACGTAACCTTCTTGCACCAGCAAATTATGGAACATCATTTCACGGAAATAATTTGACCAGCCATGATGCGCGGCCTGCAAATAACCTGCGCCATGCACAAACATCACCGCCGGTTTTGCCGCACCTGTGGTCGAGCGATTATCGCGATAAATTCTGGAATAAATCGGCGCAGCACCATGCTTAGAAGGAATCGCAACGATCTCCGGCTCTATCCAATGAATCCTTGCAAACTCCGGGGACGTTGACTCGGTTAAACGTAGCGCTTTGCTTTGCGGTTTCGCCGCTTGCACAAACAAATCCGGCTGACGCGTCACCGACGAAAAATTGAGCAATAAGCGATCCTGTTTTGGCGACAGCTCATAATCCAAAACGCCCCCCATGTCGGTCAGCGCTTCATCGTGCACGCCATCACTACTGACACGGTAGACTTCATAAATCCCGGGCTGCTTTTTATTGGCACGGTAGTAAAACCATTTTCCGTCGTCACTCGGGGTCACATGACTGACTTCAAAAGCCCCTTTCGTCAAGGCCTGCGCGCGGCCATCACGCTGCACATAAAGCTGGCTATACGCACTTTCTTCTGACAAATACCACAGCGCTTGACCGTCCGCAGTCCAAGCAAATTCATTGAAGTCATTGTCATTGACCCAGGCTTGATCTGTTAAACGATGTCTGAATTGAGGTGTGATTTTTTGCGCCTCTTTCTCAGTCAAACTGAGATTCGAATTTGCATTCAAATCGACATCCACGATCCAACGATCTTTATTGTCGGCGCTAAACAAACTCAATGCGACACGCGCTGCTTTTGTATTCCACTGCACACCACGAAAACCCAAATAAACCGGGCGTGGCACGCCTGCTTTCGGTTCCGGCTTTCCTGCCCGTTTTGCCGCTTCAATTCTTAAGGCCCAAAGCGTATCCTCATTTACACCCGGTAATTGATCAAGTGTGATTTTGTGCGCTAGATGGGCTGACACATCGATTAAATACAATAGCTCATCACTACCCTGATCAGTACCAACTTTGCTGCGCACGTCTTCGATTTTGACGTAGCCATCGGCGCTAACATAATGCGCCATTTTATCGGAGCGACCATCACGTTTTGGAAGCACCGTCGTCACTACCAAAAAGCGTGCATCCGGCGACAGGCTCAAGCTTCGAATCTCACGCCCTTTGCCCAAATAAATCGGGCTCGGCGCACTCGCTTCTTGCGCCTGCATTTCTCTTTGACGCGCTTCCTGCTCGCGTTTATTTTTTTCACGTTTTTGAATAATCTCAAACAAACGCGACTGATCTACAGTCAAATAATCGGGGCTCTCCTTTTTTAATTGCGGATCATCTTCCGTCTTAAGATTGACCAATAAAGTCTGCTGTGCGGTACGCAAATTAAATAAATTCACCTTCCCTTCATTGCGAAAGGCAAGCGTATCGTTGCCGACAAATCCTAAGAGACCCGATAAATCGCCCGTGCGCGTGATTTGTTCAAGCTTAGCTTCTTTCAGTACAAACAAATTCCCAGCTCGCAGCCAAGCCGTTTGCTTAGCATCAGCACTCACAAAACGCTGTTCAGTTTGTGCAACGACCGTTTCGGCGATACTCAATTTCTTCGCTGCACCTCCATTCACACCGACCCGATACAAGTCGCGCAATTCACTACCGGCGGCCTTGCGCATAAAATAAATGCTTTGCCCATCTTGACTAAAATAGGGGCGTTCAGGCGCAATTCCTATCCAATCGGGATGCGCCATTATTTGCTCCAAACTCAATCGGGCAGCGTCTTGCGCAAACAAGGGAGTACAAAACATCAG
>JAHFQV010000017.1:0-36676 GCA_023259175.1 Oxalobacteraceae bacterium
TGACCCAGGCACTCGCGCCAGCGATTCCTTCCGAGGGTGCGCCCTATGTTGAATTGCAGGACCTACAGGAGTGTGCCGGGCTCGCACTTGGGTCACCAACACGTTTTGGCAATATGGCGGCCGCGATGAAATATTTTTGGGACGGCACCGCTGCCGACTGGGTTTCGGGAAGCTTGGTCGGAAAACCCGCTTGCGTATTCACCTCTACTGGCAGCCTACACGGCGGCCAAGAATCGACCCTACTGAGCATGATGCTACCCTTAATGCATCACGGCATGCTCTTGCTTGGACTGCCTTATACACAGCCACAATTGATGTCGACTGAATCCGGCGGTAGTCCCTATGGTGCAACACATTGGTCGGGTCTCGACGGAAAAAAAATCTTAAGCAATGACACTCGTCAGCTCACGCTTGCACTGGGCAAACGTTTGGCCGAAACCGCTCTTTTATTAAAACAATGAATCAGAAATGAATAAGGTCAAGCTACTTCACCGCAGCGCAGCAGCCAGTTTAATCGGGCTCATTATTTTAGGATTGGCGTGGGAAATTATTTTAGTTCCTTACAAGCCAGGCAGTTTTATTTTTGCGCTCAAAGTGTTACCTTTACTCTTCCCTTTGCGCGGTGTGCTAGCTAAAAATATCTATACATTGCAATGGGCGGCGATGTTTATACTGATTTATTTTACCGAAGGTGTTGTGCGTGCGATGGGGGATTCGGAACTACTTTCACGTCGTTTAGCGCTACTAGAAATTGGCCTCAGCCTAGTCTTTTTTTTCGCCGCAATTTTATTTGTACGCCCTTACAAAAAACAAGCACGTGCCGAGAAAAAACTATTAGAAGCCAAAGAAAACGACGCCACCTCCACCGACTAAGGCAAGATCGACTGGGACACGAATGGATCATTTTCTAAAGCAATGCGAAGCAGCGATAGGCGAGGAAAATGTACTGACCCAGGTACAAGATCAAGCGCCATTTCTACAAGATAGACGTGGCCGTAGTCAGGGAAGTGCGCTCGCTGTTTTACGTCCCCATTGCACTGAACAAGTCGCGCAACTGGTACGCCTCTGTCTTCAATATCGAGTCGCAATCACCCCGCAGGGCGGAAACACAGGTTTGGTATTGGGTAGTATTCCTAACTGTGAAAAAAATGTCGGTAGTGCGGACAGTGCTGTGCCTGCCGTAGTTACTTCGCATGCGGTCATCCTCTCGCTCAAACGCCTCAACCAAATCCGCGCAATTGATGTTCACAACCACAGCATCACGGTCGAGGCTGGATGTCTGCTACAACAAGTACAGCAAGCCGCACTCGAAGCCGATACATTTTTTCCACTCTCGCTAGCCTCCGAAGGAAGTTGCACGCTGGGTGGAAATTTATCGACTAACGCTGGCGGTACCGCCGTGCTCCGTTACGGCAACGCGCGTGAGCTGTGTTTAGGCTTGGAAGTGGTGACACCACAAGGCGATATCTGGAATGGCTTACGCGGACTACGCAAGGATAATACAGGCTACGATTTAAAAAATTTAATGATTGGTGCGGAAGGCACATTAGGCATTATCACCGCGGCGGTTCTTAAACTTTTTCCGAAAGTACACTCCCAAGCCTGCGCTTGGGTGGTGTTAGACGATGTCGCATCAGCGCTTCAACTATTTAGCTTGGCGAGAGAAAATTATTTCAGCAGCCTCAGCGCTTTTGAGATTATGAACGCCCTCAGCGTCGATTTAGTGCATCGACATTTCCCTCAGTATCAAAGAGTATTTAAAGAAGGTGCGCCCTACTTCGCTTTGCTTGAATTTTCTTCGCACGAGGCAGCAAGCCAAGCGCAATTGCAATGCGACAAGTTGATACATTCAGCCTACGAGCTGGGCATAATTCGTGACGCAGTAATCGCATCTTCAAATGGGCAAGCTCAACAATTTTGGGCAATACGCGAAGCCATATCCGAGGCACAAGCGAAAGCAGGTGGCAACATCAAGCACGATATCGGTTTGCCGATTTCTCAAATTCCCGATTTTGTCGCCTGCGCCGAAAAAGCACTCGCACTTGAATTTCCAAACTGCCGCTTAGTCAATTTCGGGCATATGGGGGACGGCAATTTGCATTTCAATGTGTCGGCACCACTAGGCCAGGATGCCACCGCATTTTTCCTCCATCAATCGCGCATCAATCAAATCGTACACGACATCACCCACAGCTACGGCGGAACATTTTCAGCGGAACACGGTATTGGATGCTTAAAAAAAGAAGAACTCAGGCGTTACAAGTCCGCAACGGAAATACAAATGATGCGCTCAATCAAACGGGCGCTCGACCCACACAACATGATGAATCCCGGAAAAATTTTTACGGAAGACTGAAATGAGATTATGCCGCTTGCCCATCCTTATTTTTTTCGCGTTCACTTGCACTGCCCCAATCGGCGCAGAAGAAACCCTAGCCTATCCCTGCAAGCTACAGGGCAAGACGGTCTATAGTCAAACCGCGTGTGCAGACCCGTCGATTAAGCCAATCAAGATCAAGGCATCACATCCATCAGCTGAACAAGTTGAACTCAGTCAAAAAGAAAATGCAAAGCGCGCCAAAGAAACTGGAAAATTACTAGCGATACGTCACCGTGCTGAAGCCAAAGACGAAGCCAAGCGACTATCGGCTGCGAAGCATTATGCAGCGCGCAAACACCAATGTGACTCGCAAAAGCTACGTTTAAAATGGGCAAAAGAAGATGCGGGCAGCACTTCGCCGCGCAGCCAAGCAAAGGCCAATAACAAGCAAAGACGCGCGCAAGAAAAAACCGATTTTTATTGCAAGAGCTTGTAAAGAGAATTTATAACAAGCCGATGAAGGCGGTGGGGATTGGTGCGTCGGGAGGGGTTCGAACCCCCGACCCATGCCTTAGAAGGGCATTGCTCTATCCAACTGAGCTACCGACGCAAATGCTGAAAAATAAAAAATAACACCAAAAATCAGCAGGCTGAATGTTACAGGGTATCCCTCTGAACTTCAAGCCACTTCAATTCAATATAGGCCAAATCACGCTAGATTTTCTCTTAGATTATTTGATGAAATCGAACGCTCTTTCGAGCATATTGAAATTAAATGCAATCAGCCAAACGCCGCGCTAAAGTTTGTGCCAGTGTCGCGTCCGAAGTTTCAAGCATCACGCGTATTAATGGCTCGGTTCCAGAAGCACGAATCAAGACCCGTCCCTGTCCCGCCAGCTCAGCTTCCACCTGCTTTTTCTCTTCCATCAAACGGGTATTGGCCTGCCAATCGTAGCCCGCTTTAACCCTTACATTGATGAGTACTTGTGGAAATAATTCTAGGTCGTCAAAACATTGGTCTAAGTTTTTCCCTTGTCGTTTGAGTGCGGATAAAACCTGCAAAGCCGAAACGATGCCATCGCCCGTCGTATGCTTATCCAAGCACAACAAATGCCCCGATCCTTCGCCCCCCAAAACCCAGCCGTTTTGCTGCATCAATTCCAGCACATAACGGTCACCCACTTTAGCGCGCGCAAATGCAATGCCCTTTTTTTGCAAGGCCAATTCAACAGCCATATTCGTCATTAAGGTGCCGACTACGCCCGCCACCGGAGCTTGACTTAGGCGATCTAATACCATGAGATAGAGGAGCTGATCGCCATCGATGACTTTGCCATTTTTGTCGACCATGATCAGTCGATCAGCATCACCATCCAAGGCGATACCTAGGTCCGCATGATTGGCACGTACTGCCAAAGTTAAAGCATCAGGCGCAGTCGCCCCGACTTTATCATTGATGTTAAAGCCATTCGGTTGATTTGCAATCGCAATGACCTCCGCTCCTAGCTCATGAAAAACATGGGGGGCGATGTCATAGGCCGCACCGTTCGCGCAATCGACGACAATTTTTAGGCCGCGTAAATCAAGTTCATTGGGATAGGTGCTTTTGCAAAATTCGATATAGCGCCCATGAGCGTCACTGAGTCGTTTCGCCTTTCCTAATTTATCTGAACTCACGCACTGCATTTCGCGTTCAAGTTCAGCCTCAATGGCCAATTCAACTTCGTCCCCCAATTTGCTCCCTTGCGAGGAGAAAAACTTAATCCCATTGTCGTCGTAAGGATTATGCGAAGCCGAAATAACGACGCCAGCAGACAAGCGCAAAGCGCGCGTCAAATAGGCGATTGCTGGCGTAGGCATAGGGCCGGAAAGCATCACATCCACACCCGCCGCCGCAAAACCTGCTTCCATAGCGGCCTCTAACATATAGCCTGAAATACGGGTGTCTTTACCAATTAAAACCGTCGGTTTATTCGTGCTACCGAGTTCTGATTTCGCCAAAACCTTCCCCGCCGCGTAACCCAAGCGCATCACAAAATCGGGCGTGATTGGGCTAACACCTACTTTGCCACGGATACCATCGGTTCCAAAATATTTTCGTGCCATTCTGCTTTCCTTGTTTTTTCTTTGTTTTTATTAGCCACCTTACCTAACAGCGTCTAAACATTTTTGTCTGTATCGCAATCACTCAATGTCTGCCACACCTTAAGCGCATCAAGTGTTTCAGCCACATCATGCACCCGCACGATACGTGCGCCCTGTGTGGCGGCATACAGCGCCGCGGCGAGGCTGCCTGCCATTCTGTGCTCCACAGTCTTTCCCGTCAATTGTCCTATCATGGATTTTCGCGATACACCTATCAGTATAGGCAGTCCAATTTGCTGTTCTAATGCGGCAATGGAACGCATGAGCTGACAATTATGCTCATAGTTTTTTCCAAATCCAAATCCAGGATCGATACAAATGCGTTCTGCATCAAGGCCTGCTGCCATCAATTGCGCACTGCGCTCACGTAAAAAAAGACTCACCTCGTCGACTACATTTTCGTAGTGCGGTTCACGCTGCATATCCATCGGAGAATTTTGCATATGCATAATGCAGCAAGCGACATCCGAATCAGCCACAATAGTGCGCGCTTCTTGCGTGGCAAAGCCGTGTATATCGTTAATCATATCGGCGCCGGCCAAGATCGCTTCACGCATCACTTGCGGCTTATAGGTATCGACTGAAATAGCGCGACCGCAATCCCTTAGCGCATAGACCAAGGGAATCACTCTTTGCAACTCTTCTTCCAAAGACAAAGGGGTCGCACCTGGGCGACTCGACTCACCGCCGATATCAATAATATCGACCCCTTCTTCTATCATTTGCTCGGCGCGCGAGAGCGCAGCATCCAGCGCCGAAAACTGCCCGCCATCAGAAAAAGAATCGGGTGTGACGTTTAAAATACCCATCACTAGGGGCCGTGCACGCGTATTTTTTCCGTGGATCAAAGTTGGAAACCGATATCGTCCACAATCAAAAAATTTCGGTATCATTTCTGTGCCGTAAAATTTTATTTGTAAAAAATAAGGGTGAGAAAAATCTCACCCTCAATTAGTTCATGCAAATCTCAAGTGATTCCTAAACCATCAAGCAGGCGCGGTGGCGTTAGGTGAAATTCCGCCCGAACTCGCATCATTCGGTTTGCGTGTTGCGGTCATCGATTTAGGCGGTTTAGGTTCTTCACCATTCATGATGTCGTTAATCTGATCCGCATCTATCGTTTCCCATTCCAACAGAGCTTTAGTCATCGCTTCCACTTTATCGCGGTTTTGCTCTAAAAGCTGACGTGCCAAAGTGTATTGTTGATCTAAGATATTACGAATTTCCGCATCGACTTTTTGCTGTGTGGCTTCCGAAATGGTTTTCGAAGCCATCCCAAAATAACCCTCTTGCTGACTATCTTCATACACCATCACGCCCATGCTATCGGACATACCAAAACGGGTGACCATCGATCGCGCCAATTTCGTTGCGCGTGAAAAATCGTTGGAGGCACCGGTAGACATTTGACCGACAAAGATTTCTTCAGCAATACGACCGCCAAAAAGTATCGCGATTTCTTCCAACATCTTATCTTTGTATCCGCTCAAATGATCATGCTCAGGCAATTGCCAAGTCACGCCCAAAGCCCAGCCACGCGGCATGATCGTTACTTTGTGAACAGGATCCGCCTTAGGCAATAGTTTCGCAACGACCGCATGGCCTGACTCGTGGTAGGCAGTATTTTTACGCTCGTCTTCACGCATGACCATGGATTTACGCTCAGGTCCCATGTAAATTTTATCTTTAGCGTCTTCAAAGTCCTGCATTTCAACCAAACGCTTATTGCGACGCGCTGCAAACAATGCAGACTCATTGACCAGATTGGCCAAGTCCGCACCCGAAAAACCAGGCGTGCCGCGTGCTAACAAATCAGCACGCACATCCGGTGCGATGGGCACCTTACGCATATGCACATTCAGAATTTGCTCACGACCGCGAATGTCCGGCAAACTCACAGTCACTTGACGATCAAAACGACCTGGGCGCAATAAGGCTTTATCAAGCACATCCGCACGGTTAGTCGCGGCAACCACGATCACGCCAGAATTCGGCTCAAATCCATCCATCTCAACGAGCATTTGGTTCAAAGTTTGTTCGCGTTCGTCATTGCCGCCGCCCATACCTGCGCCGCGATGACGACCCACCGCATCGATCTCGTCGATAAAAATAATACAGGGCGAATGCTTTTTCGCATTGTCGAACATATCGCGAACCCGCGAAGCGCCAACACCGACAAACATTTCTACGAAATCGGAACCGGAAATCGTGAAAAATGGCACTTTGGCCTCGCCGGCAATGGCACGCGCCAATAAGGTTTTACCGGTACCTGGTGGGCCGACCATGAGCACGCCGCGAGGAATGCGGCCGCCCAACTTTTGAAATTTGCTCGGGTCACGTAAAAAGTCAACGATCTCGCTCACTTCTTCTTTGGCTTCATCGCAGCCTGCCACATCAGCAAAAGTGACATGGTTATTGGTATCGTCAAGCATACGTGCTTTTGATTTCCCAAAGGAGAAAGCGCCGCCTTTACCACCACCCTGCATTTGACGCATAAAGAAAATCCACACCCCTAACAACAACAACATCGGACCCCAAGACATCAAAATCTGTCCGAGTACTGATGGCTCTTCAGCAGGCTTACTATCAAATTTCACACCGTTATCGACTAAATCGCGCACTAAGCCGCGATCAAGCAAAGTCCCTTGAACTTTAATTTTCTTATCATCGACCGTCGTTGCGACGATAGTGCGGGTGCTGTCATCGAGCAAAGCCTCTTTGATGCGCTTGGCTTTGACCTCGTCAAGAAATTGTGAATAGGTCATTTTCCCGACTTCACTGCCTAAACTCTTGGCATCAAACTTATTAAAAAGCACGATGACGACCAAGAACACAGCGGCCCACATAGCTACTTTGGTTAACATTGAATTATTCACAAAAACTCCTTAGGTGCAATCACTGCACAAAAAGTCACAACCAAAAATAAGCTGCGATAAACTTTGCATTGACGGCTCAAAACGACATCAGCATGCATTGTACGGCATCAAAAAGAAATACGGCAGATTGGAACAGAGCGAAGACTCAGTCTACCCTGCGATATGCTGCCTGCATTGACAATAATCAAGGGCAAAATTGAATCAATTTTACGATTTAACATTTTTTCGATGTATTTCGGTGTATTTCGGTGTATCAGTCCAATTTAAGCGACTTCCCGAGTAGAAAAATCTCACTCGATTTATCCTTGCTCGCCTTAGGTTTCTTGTTGGCGACTGTCTTAAATTCCGATTTGAATAATTCGACTAAATGTTGATAGCCAGGACCATGAAAACATTTCACCAGCAAAGCGCCGTTGGGTTTAAGGTGAGATTTGGCAAAATCCACCGCCAATTCTATGATGTACTCCACCCTAGCTGCATCTACGGTTGAATTTCCCGAAAGATTAGGCGCCATGTCGGATAAAACAAGATCGACTTTTTTTCCCTGCAAATGCAACTCGAGCTGCGACAAAACTTCCTGCTCACGAAAATCGCCTTGAATAAATTGAACATCGGCGATTGGTGCCATCGGCAATAAGTCTAAGGCATAGATTTCGCCTAGTATGCCCCCGCCTTCTTTTCCAGATAACTTATTGCGGGCGTATTGAGACCAGCCGCCCGGTGTGGCACCTAAATCAACAATAATCTGTCCAGACTTGATGAGCTTTTCAGTTTCATCAATCTCTTTTAATTTATAAACTGCACGGGAACGATAGCCCTCTTTCTGTGCTAATTTCACATAAGGATCATTAATATGATCGTGAACCCAATTTTGATTGAATTTATTCTTGGCCATTGGCGTAAAATACTGCTTTTAAAGGAATTACTATGTCAAACGTCGCGACCAAACCAAAATCTAAACTCACACCGGCCGAACGCAGTGAGTTACGTGCAGAGGCACATGGCCTCAAGCCTATCGTCATTATCGGTGAAGCGGGACTTACACCCTCAGTCATCAAAGAAATTGACGCTAGCCTTAATTCTCACGGGCTGATCAAAGTGCGCGTATTTGGCGATGATCGCGAAGTGCGCATCGGCCTATACGAAACAATCTGTACCCAATTAAGTGCGGAACCAGTACAACACATAGGCAAATTACTGGTCATCTACCGTCCTAAACTCGACGGCGTACAAGAAACGAAATTTGTGAAACGCGGAAAAGGTCTGCGTGAAGTTACTATCGTTAAGCCTAGTGCAAGCGGCACAAAAAAACCAACTGTTTCTAAGGTTTTAGTCAAAGGCAATGAACGCGTCACCCAAGGTGGCAACATCAAACGCGCAAAACCGCGACAATCCAGCGTTAAGAAAACCAGCAAAACCTAAGTTTTGAATCCAAGTCATTCCTGACACTTCAGAAATGACTTGGCTAACTACAGTCAAACGTAGAGCACGTCTAAAATCTCATACTCGCGAACGCCCGCTGGTGCTTGCACACCCACGACATCCCCGGCATATTTACCAATCAAGGCACGTGCAATCGGCGAAGTAATTGAAACCTTACTCAACTTCAAATCTGCCTCATCTTCACCGACGATTTGATAGGTGACTTTCTGCCCATTTTCCAAGTCTTCCAATTGCACCGTTGACGCAAAAACGACTCGGCCTTCTGCATCTAACTCGGTTGGGTCAATGATCTGCGCCGCACTCATCTTACCTTCGAGCTCAGCAATACGGCCCTCAATAAAACTCTGACGCTCTTTGGCTGCATCGTATTCCGCATTTTCCGACAAATCGCCTTGCGCACGGGCTTCCGCGATCGCGTTAATGACATCGGGGCGGTCTTTTGTTTTTAAACGGTGCAATTCTTGTTTAAGTAATTCTGCACCGAACTTAGTGAGGGGGACTGTACTCATAAGGCTCAATCAATTTAACAAATAAAAATAAAAAAACGAAGCGCAGAAGTACAGCTTAATACAGATTCAAACCACCTGTATTTTTCCTGTACCTCTGCGGCGAGGCTAGCATACGCTTAGCTATGCTGAATAATGTTGAAGGACAAGTCGGGCTTAGTGTAAAGACTTATGCAAACCCTGTAAATCATAGACATGTAATTCATCTAAATGGCGCATTCCTTCGACGGCCGCTTCAGCACCTGCAATGGTGGTATAAGTCGTCGCACCGGACGCCAAAGCCGCCACCCGTATCATACGTGAATCGGTAATGGCATTGCGTTTTTCTTCGACCGTATTAATCACCAAGACCACTTCACGATTTTTAAGCATATCGACGACGTGTGGGCGACCTTCAGCGACCTTATTTACCGAAGCACAAGGAATACCGGCAGCGTTGATCGCTGCAGAAGTACCTTTGGTGGCGACCAAGTTAAAGCCCATTTTAATCAAATCTTTTGCGATATTGATGGCGCGTGGCTTGTCGGCATTTTTCACCGTTAGGAAAATTTTACCCGACTTAGGCAAACGAATACCGGCCCCCATTTGCGACTTGACGAAAGCTTCGCCAAAGGTCTTGCCGACCCCCATCACCTCGCCTGTCGACTTCATTTCAGGTCCCAAAATGGTATCCACGCCAGGGAATTTAACAAAGGGGAAAACCGCTTCTTTGACACTAAAATAATGCGGCACAACTTCTTTGTAAATTCCTTGCGAATCGAGCGATTGGCCCACCATGCAGCGCGCCGCGATTTTCGCCAACTGTAGTCCAGTAACCTTAGAAACGTAAGGTACCGTGCGTGATGCGCGGGGATTTACTTCCAGAACATAGACGACATCTTCGCCATCTTTTTGTTGAATCGCAAACTGCACATTCATCAAACCAACCACATTCAAACCTTTGGCCATTAAGCTGGTCTGACGTTTTAATTCATCAATCGTCGCTTGTTTTAAAGAGTAAGGCGGCAAAGAGCAAGCGGAATCACCTGAGTGTACACCGGCTTGTTCAATATGCTCCATCACACCACCGATGAAGGTGCGAGCCCCATCCGATAAGCAATCAACATCGACTTCAATCGCATCGTTCAAAAAGCGATCTAATAACACGGGGGAATCATGCGACACCTTCACCGCTTCACGCATATAGCGCTCCAAATCACGCTGTTCGTGCACAATTTCCATCGCACGACCGCCTAGAACATAGGACGGCCGCACCACCAAGGGATAACCGATTTCCTGCGCTAAAGCCAGCGCTTCCACTTCAGTACGCGCAGTGCGGTTAGGCGGTTGGCGCAGACCCAATTCATAGAGCATTTTCTGGAAACGTTCACGATCTTCTGCGGCATCGATCATGTCGGGCGAAGTACCAATGATAGGCACACCATTGGCTTCCAATTCCAAAGCCAATTTCAAAGGCGTTTGCCCACCATATTGCACAATCACGCCTACCGGTTTTTCAAGGTCGACAATTTCCAATACATCTTCCAGCGTCAATGGTTCGAAATACAAACGGTCTGATGTATCGTAATCGGTGGACACGGTTTCTGGATTACAGTTAACCATAATGGTTTCGTAGCCGTCTTCTCGCATCGCGAAAGCCGCATGTACGCAACAGTAATCGAATTCTATCCCCTGACCGATGCGATTAGGGCCACCGCCCAACACGATAATTTTCTTCTTGTCAGTTGGCGCTGATTCACACTCATCTTCATAGGTGGAATACATATAAGCCGTCTTCGTCGCAAATTCGCCCGCACAGGTATCCACCCGTTTGTAGACAGGGCGAATATTGAGTGCCTTACGTTTTTCACGCACCGCGGTATCAGTCGTTTTCAACAACTTAGCCAAGCGTCGATCGGCAAACCCCTTTTTCTTCAAACGCAACAAAATCTCTTGATTGATTTGAGCGAGCGACTGGGTTTCTAACCAAAGCTCAATGTCAATGAGGTCTTTGATTTGCGCGAGAAACCAAGGGTCGATATGGGTATGTTGATGGACTTCTTCTAGACTAAATCCTTGGGCAAAGGCATCCCCTACGTACCAAATACGATCCGGCCCTGGCGCGCCCAATTCTTTTTCTAGAATCTCACGGTCCGTGGTTTTTTCGTTCATACCGTCCACGCCCACTTCCAAGCCACGCAAGGCTTTTTGGAAGGATTCTTGGAAAGTGCGACCAATGGCCATCACTTCGCCCACTGATTTCATTTGCGTCGTTAAACGATTATCGGCTTGCGGGAATTTTTCAAATGCAAAACGCGGGATTTTGGTAACGACATAATCAATGGAGGGCTCGAAAGAAGCAGGTGTCGCGCCGCCCGTAATCTCATTGCGCAACTCATCTAAAGTAAATCCAACGGCCAATTTGGCCGCGATTTTTGCAATCGGAAATCCAGTGGCTTTAGAGGCCAAGGCCGATGAGCGCGAGACACGCGGATTCATTTCAATCACAATCATCCGACCGTCGGCAGGATTGACAGAAAACTGCACGTTTGAACCACCGGTATCAACACCAATTTCACGCAGCACCGCCAATGAGGCATTACGCATGATTTGATATTCTTTGTCCGTCAAAGTTTGCGCCGGTGCGACCGTAATTGAGTCGCCAGTATGGACGCCCATCGGGTCTAAATTCTCGATGGAACAGACGATAATGCAGTTATCTGCTTTATCGCGAACCACTTCCATTTCGTATTCTTTCCAACCGATCAAAGATTCTTCGATCAATAATTCACTGGTCGGCGAAGCTTCCAAGCCGCGTTTGCAAATCGTTTCGAATTCTTCTTCGTTATAAGCGATACCGCCACCGGTTCCGCCCATGGTAAATGAGGGGCGAATGATGACTGGGAAACCGAGATTCTTTTGAACTTCCCATGACTCATCCATGGTGTGCGCTACGCCAGAACGTGCCGAGCCCAAACCAATTTTGGTCATCGCTTCTTTAAATTTAGAACGATCTTCCGCCTTATCAATCGCTTCAGGCGAAGCACCAATCAATTCGCATTTGTATTTTTCAAGCACGCCATGATGATGCAAATCAAGCGCGCAATTTAAGGCGGTTTGCCCACCCATGGTCGGCAAAATTGCATCAGGGCGTTCTTTGTCGATAATACGTTCCAGCACCTGCCAAGTAATCGGCTCGATATAAGTCACGTCCGCCATTTCTGGGTCGGTCATGATGGTCGCTGGATTGCTATTGACCAAAATAACTTTATAGCCCTCTTCACGCAAGGCCTTACAGGCTTGCGCGCCGGAGTAATCGAACTCGCAGGCCTGACCAATCACAATCGGACCTGCGCCGATAATCAAAATACTTTTTATGTCATTACGCTTAGGCATTCTTACTGTTCTCCACGTTTTTTCGCCAACTGAGCCGTCGTCATCAACTGCACAAATCGATCAAAGAGATAAGCAATATCGTTAGGACCCGGAGACGCCTCTGGGTGACCTTGGAAGCAGAACGCGGGTTGATCGGTACGCGCAAAACCCTGCAGGGAACCGTCGAACAGCGAAACATGCGTCACACGACAATTGGCTGGCAAAGACTGCGCATCCACCGCAAAACCGTGATTTTGTGAAGTAATCAAAACCTGCTTACTGTCTAAATCCTGCACAGGATGATTCGCACCATGATGGCCGAACTTCATCTTCAAGGTTTTAGCACCCGATGCCAAGGCCATAATTTGATGTCCTAAGCAGATACCAAAAGTTGGAATACCTTTTTCGATCAATTCCTTAGCTGCTGCAATCGCGTAATCGCAAGGCTCAGGATCCCCTGGGCCATTCGACAAAAACACGCCATCTGGATTTAAAGCCAGCACCTCAGCCGCACTTGATTGCGCAGGCAAGACAGTGACCTTACAAGCACGCGCACTGAGCATGCGCAAAATATTGCGCTTGACACCAAAATCAAACGCCACCACATGAAACTGCGGCGCTTGCAATTGACCGTAACCTGAACCTAAAGCCCACTCGGACTCGGTCCATTCATAAGGCGCAGAAACCGAAACGACTTTGGCCAAGTCCATACCGGACAAGCCGGGAAAAGAACGCGCCAACGCTAGCGCTTTTGCAGCATCCTGCCCGACCAAAATTGCGCCGCCTTGCGCACCTTTTTCACGCAAAATACGGGTCAATTTGCGCGTATCAATGCCAGCGATGGCGACAATATTTTGCGACTTTAAATAATCCGCCAAACTTTGCTCTGAACGGAAATTTGACACCATCAGCGGCAAGTCTTTGATGATTAAGCCTGCAGCATGAATTTGCGTGGATTCCACATCTTCAGCATTGATGCCGGTGTTGCCGATATGCGGATAAGTTAAAGTAACGATTTGGGAGCGATAACTAGGATCAGTCAAAATCTCCTGGTAACCGGTCATGGAGGTATTAAAAACGACTTCGCCAATAGTGTGACCAGAGGCACCAATCGACACGCCAGTAAAAATCGTGCCGTCAGCGAGGGCAAGAATAGCGATGGATTCGGGATTGGGATTTAAGGACTGCGGAATGGGCAGCAAGGGCAACTCCTGTATGTTACCGTCGCTACGCGCCAAAATTTTGATTCGTCGTGTGCCCTAGGACTGGTCGAAACGCCATCCTTGGAACACGAAACAATCAAAATATAGAAGGATTTTTTGGATATGCGCTACGACGAAATTTGAATAAGCTAAACCCTAGAATTATAGCGCAATTGGCGTTCTCTCGCAATCCGAGAGGCAAATACTTTGGAATTACCCCTCGGATCGCATTGGCTTATTTCATTTTTCGTGATGACCAATGAATATGCGTGATCAGCCAAGTGTCCTTGACGCGTTTGAATAAGACAGTTTCGGTAGCCAAAGAGCGAAAAACGCCCATTTTGGTATTACTGGTCGTTTCGATTTCTCCCCAGATCGAGGCCAAGTTCGCATCCATTTGCACGCTTTGCTGCAAAAGCTTACGGGTACTTGTTTTCGCAAAAGCGATGTCCTCGCCCAGATGGTGACTTGCATATTCATCCTTAGAGCGTTCGACATAGCCTGACTCGTAAATAACTGCATCGGGGGCTAATTGAGCAAGTACGCCCGCTTGATCACCTGAACGCATTGCAGCGTGAAATGCGGCAAGCGCATCCTTGGGTTCGGTCGCGAATGCCAAGTTACTCAAAACAGCAAAGACAAATGCCAGTAGTAGTTGATAATTTTTCACAAAATTCCTCTCAAAATATAAGGTAAATACCTACAAAATTTCACTTGCTTTTCTGAATCATCGTTACGAGCATTTTCCCGTTTTCACGTATGACTTTGAACTTAATTTTTTCACCCGCTTGCACCTGATCGAGCAAAGTTTTGTCATTGACGTAAAACACCATGGTCATGCTTGGCATACCCAAACTCTTAATTTCCCCGTGCTTGAGCGTGATTTTACCGAGCTCCTTGTCGATTTTCTTGACCTCCGCGTCGCTCATTTCGTCAACTGGCGCATCACCAGTCTTGTCGGCACCTTGGACGGCGATGTCCTTGTTCGTTGACTGCGCAGCGCCAACGCTACTTAAACCCCAAGCTAGCCATGCGCCCATCACTAGCGCCGTATAAAATTTATTTCTCATGATTACCTCCTTAGACCCTAAAAAAAACGCTTAATGTTGATGACTAGCGTGCTCATCGGGTGTCTGCACTGCTGCTTTCGCCTTTTCGGCTTTTTTGCCCTTGGCGACGTTCACCATACCCTTCATTCCTGCATCATAATGGCCCGGCTGTAGGCAAGCGAAGGCGATTTCTCCGGCCTGTGTAAATTGCCAAATCACCTCACCTGCCTGCCCTGACGCGACCGTGACCATATTTGGATCAGAGTGCTCCATCTCAGGGAATTTCTTCATCAACTCGTAATGCTCCTTCAGCTCTTTGGCACCACCCAATACAAATTCATGTTTCAATTTCCCCGAATTCTTTACAACAAAGCGTATCGTCTCACCCTGTTTCACTAACACGGACGCTGGGGTGAAACGCATCGCGTCACTCATATCCACATCCACGGTCCGTGAGACCCTGGCAGCAAGCCCCGCGACCCCGATTTTCTGCGCATCGGCATGAGCGCCATGTCCCTTATCGTGAGCAAATGCAGATGCGCTTGCCAATGCCAAGGCACACAACAATAAAACGGAGCTAGATTTAAAAATAATTTTCGATTTCATGACTTTCCTTCTAGGTAAAATATTGGAGACGATTCAATGAATGTGTTTCATAGGCTTACGAACTTGAAGTTCAATCGACGGCGTTTTCTGCGTTTTCTGGGCTTCGGCTTGAGCCGCTTTCTCATTCCCCATCGGTGCACGAACGGGTTCTGTGAGCGCCCCACCATATTCAAAAGCAGTCGTATGGGGCGGATGTTTAAACCAGCCCGGGTCTTTATAGTCGCCCGGCTTTTGGTTTTTCCTCACCTTTAGCACACTAAACATGCCGCCCATTTCGATACCGCCAAACGGCCCCTGGCCGGTCATCATCGGTATTGTGTTATCCGGCAAAGGCATTTCCATCTCACCCATTTCCGCCATCCCACGTTCGCCCATAGCCATATAATCCGGCACCAAATTGTTAATTTTCTCAAGAATACCTTGGTGATCAACCCCCAACATCGTTGGCACATCATGTCCCATCGCATTCATGGTGTGATGACTCTTATGGCAGTGAAATGCCCAATCACCTTCTTCATCCGCAACAAACTCAATTTGCCGCATTTGACCTACCGCGACGTCAGTCGTCACTTCTGGCCAACGAGCGCTTTTCGGAATCGGCCCACCATCGGTGCCGGTTACGGAAAATTCGTGACCATGCAGATGAATCGGATGATTTGTCATCGTCAAATTTCCAATGCGGATGCGTACCTTGTCGTGTTGACGCACGTTGAGGGTATCAATGCCCGGAAAAATGCGGCTATTCCAACTCCACAGATTAAAGTCCAACATCGTCATTATCTTAGGCGTATAACTACCCGGGTCAACGTCGTAGGCATTGAGCAGAAAACAAAAATCACGATTAACCTCATCGATCAAGGGATGCTTTGCCTTGGGATGCGTTACCCAAAAACCCATCATGCCCATGGCCATCTGCGTCATTTCGTCGGCATGAGGATGATACATAAAACTGCCAGCTCGGCGCGCCACAAACTCGTAGACAAAGGTTTTTCCAGGCTGGATCGATTTTTGGGTCAAACCAGATACGCCATCCATACCATTCGGCAAGCGCTGCCCATGCCAATGCACGCTGGTGTGCTCAGGTAGACGATTGGTCACAAAAATGCGCACACGATCGCCCTCAACGACCTCTATCGTCGGCCCCGGACTCTGTCCGTTATAGCCCCACAAATGGGCTTTCATCCCCGGTGCCATTTCGCGCACCACCGGTTCAGCCACCAAGTGAAACTCTTTAACCCCTTTGTTCATGCGCCAAGGCAGTGTCCAACCATTGAGCGTGACGACCGGGTTATAGGGACGGCCGGAATTGGGTATTAAGGGCTGCATGGTATCGGGCGAGATTTGACTCACAATTTCAGGCAAAGCCGCCATCGCCACTTTACTTACCGATGTCGCCGCCACTGCGGCGGTGCCTGCACCCAACAAAAAATTTCTTCTTGAATTCATGATTTAATTCTCTCTCTAGGCTTCAATCGCTATCCGTTACAGGCATGCCACGCTTGGTGCTCGCCAAGTTGGGCTTCCCTATCATCGCCATTTCCAAATCGGCTTGCGCAATCCAAAAATCACGTAAGGCTTCGATTGCGCTATTGACACTCACAATTTGTGTACGTGCATCGGCTAACAACTCAAATACACCAATGAACATACCGTTATAGCGCAACAAATTTTCTTCGCTAATACGCTTTTTGAGCGGCACAATTTCGTCGCGATAATGCCGTGCAATCTCAAAGCTGGAGCGATAGGCCTGATACGCTTCGTTGACTTCACTACGGGCATTAATAGCCGTCTGCGCTGTGATATTTAAGGACTGCATGTAGCGTGCCTCAGCTTTTGCGACCTTAGCACTACCCCAATCAAACAAGGGCAATTCCAGGGACACTTCATAGCCATTCTGAAATGCGGCATCCGATGCACCTTCGCGGCTTCGTGTAAGACCCATCTCTAAGACATTGATAAAACGAGTCGCCTTGCTAAGACCCAGATTTTTCGACAAAGCTTCTGTTTGCAAGCGCGCCATTTTTACATCGATGCGCTCGTTGAGCGCCATTTGCTCAAGCTTGTTTAAGGCGATGACCGCTTCTGGTAAGTCGGGCAAGCGCTCGGGCAATTCAAATTTAATCTGGTCACCGGACAGGCCGAGTAAGCGCGTTAAGTGCTCACGATGCGCCAATGAACTTTGTTCGGCACGCAGCACACCTAACATCGCTTCGGCGTAAAAAGCTTGCTCACGGGCTTGCTGTAACTTATTAAAATTCCCCACTTGCTGCATACGACGCGCCAACTCCGCGCCAGCCTCAGCAGCAGAACGAATCTGATTGGCATAACGCAGCGATTCTTCGGCTGCGACTGCATTGAAATAAGCCTTGCGCGTTTCGGCAGCCAAGCGCAACATCGCAAGACTGACCCGCGCTTGTGTCTGCTCAAACTGACGGCGCTCTATGCTCATCCTTTGCGGCATGGTCACCAGCGAGAAAATATTCAGACTAATCGCTTGCTCAATTTTATAGTCACTCCCCAAATTTCCATTTTGCTTGGCTCGCATCAGGCGAAAGCTAGGATTTGTGATGCGACCTGCTTGCACTAAGTCGGATTCACTAATCGCCAACTCAGCAAAATCCGCCTGCAAACCGCGGTTATTGAGCAAAGCGATTTGCACACTATCGTCAACGCTAAGTGGTTTGCGCAATAGCTCACTCACCCGTGCTGCTATCGTATTTTGATCTGTCTCCGATTTGGACCAAATCAGCTCTTTGCCGATACGCTCACGCGCAAGCTTAGAAACAGGATCGAATCCGCCGTCTGGACTAAACGAAGTACAGCCGACCAATAAAGTGACGATTATGGTGGAAATTAAGGTGGAAACTAAGGTGGCGATTACACCTAACAGTGCCAAACCCACTGGCGCGTTTTTTTTCATACAATTTTTCCCATAAAAATTGAGATGGTACTTTTCGAGGCAGCTCGATGTGAGCATCTAAATGAGATTTTCCTATCGCAGCATAGTCGCAGAAGAACGCGCACTATGACCCCTATACACGGTCGGCACTCAAACAACGCAATGACAAACCACAAAGGAAAGACCCAAGTTAACACAGACTCGAAAAAACAGCAGCACGTAACTTTAGACTAGCCTAGTCTAGGAAGCGGCTGATCTTATACGAAAGAAAAGCGAGGAGGACGGTCGAGGCGACTCGGTGTAATTGAGTCTTCGGCCCAAGCCACAGCAGGAAAATCCTGTGCCATGACTGTTGGAAGAATTAATGCGACAGGCTGCGAAAATATCGCCGTTCCAGTACAGCACGGAGAACAGTGATTACACTTGTCGTCGAGATGAGGAAGCGTCTGAGCGCTCCCCGGGGAGAGTTGGGCGACACCCTCGTTTGAATGATGATCAGCATCGTGACCATCGTGACCATGATATGTACCTTCGGCACCTTCGGCATGTTCGACATGTTCGACATGAATATTTTGTTCGACCGCTCCCGCGTGTCCAAGATGTCCTGGATCACAAACGATCCTACTCGCCTGCGCAAAGCCTTGAAAGGGCAATGCGATCAGCAAGAGAATTATCAACAGAAAGCGCCGAGTCAAATAGGTCAAAGTAAGCTCAAATGTATCAATATCGCCAAAGTATCTTCGATACCGCGCATGACTGTCAAGCGCAACATGGTGCCAAAGAGATCGCGTAAAAAACCCGGCACAGGCAAACCAAATTGTGGAATGAAAGAAAATTTGTCGGTCGTCACAATTGCGGGGATAATTCCGAACTTACACTCAAAAGTTCAATTTACCAGCTCCCATTTCCCCGTGCCGTCCACCCTCGCCGATCAAATTAATCTCCTTTTGCCGCAAACGCAATGCACCAAATGCGGCTATCCCTCATGTCGCGACTACGCACAAGCCATCGCGACCGAACAAGCCCCGCACAACCAATGTCCGCCAGGTGGGCAAGAAGGGGTAAGGCGACTCGCTCTTCTTTTAAATCGCGAAGAAATTCCACTCAATACGGATCATGGACGCGAACGTCGTCGCCCGCTTGCCCTGATAGACGCAGCACGCTGCATCGGCTGCACCTTATGCATACAAGCCTGTCCGGTCGATGCCATTATGGGTATGGCGAAAAAAATGCATACGGTCATTCCCGACCTGTGCACAGGATGCGATCTATGCCTCGCACCCTGCCCGGTTGATTGCATAGCCATGATAGAAACGGGACAAGAAACAACGGGTTGGGCGGCATGGTCAGGCGATCAAGCGCAGGCGGCACGCAGTCGTTACGAAACCCGCGAAAAACGCTTACTTCGAGAAAAAAATGAAAACGATGCACGCCTACTTGCCAAAGCCGAAGAAAAACTCAAGCTCTTAAACGCCGAAACAAGGGCAGCCTTAGACTCTGCGCAAGTACAAGAACAAACACGCAAGCGAATGATCATCGCCGAAGCGATTGCACGCGCCCAAAATAAAGCAAAATAAAACCTCATTTCCCTAACGGCACCCATGAACAAAGAAAAACGTCAGGAAATTTTTGTACGCTTGCGCAAACAAAACCCTCACCCCACGACTGAACTACGCTATACCAGCCCATTCGAATTACTGATCGCGGTCTTGCTGTCCGCACAGGCGACCGACATCTCCGTGAACAAAGCGACACTCGGGCTTTACGCAATTGCGAATACGCCCGAGACCATTTTTGCGCTCGGTGTAGAGGGCCTAATTCCCTATATTCAAACCATAGGCCTGTACCGCACGAAGGCCAAAAACACGATAGCGACTTGTCAAATTTTGATCGAACAACATGGCGGACAAGTCCCCCACAACCGAGAGGCACTCGAAGCCCTTCCCGGAGTTGGCCGCAAAACTGCAAATGTGGTTCTCAATACGGCCTTTGGCGAACCCACCATTGCGGTCGACACTCATATCTTTCGCGTGTCAAACCGCACCGGATTGGCGCCGGGTAAAAACGTAGAGCTAGTCGAGCAAAAATTACTGAAAGTCGTCCCCAATGAATTCAAACTCGATGCCCATCATTGGTTAATACTACATGGTCGCTACACCTGCATCGCACGCAAACCGCAATGCTGGAACTGTATGATCGCCGACCTATGCGAATTCAAAACAAAAACTCCGCCTCCGGCAAATGCCTAGGCAGCTGTTGTCTATGCTAGAAACGGCGATAGAACGGACATGGGTGGGATTTTTTTTGGCTTTCTGGTTAGGCATAAATATCTTTAGTGCTGGCGAATCACGCATTACAAGAGTTGTCCTTTATCTTAGCAAACAGCCTGCCAATCGAATTACCAATACTATATCAAGCAAACTCATTGAAATAAGGTCACGCTAACCAGGCCAGCGAATTTTCAGGCGAATAGCATCCACATTGATAACATTTGCGTTCACTCATTTGATCTAGCAACTTCTACTTTGACAGCTAATGTTTTTGTTTGAATGCTTATACTGCATCTTTAATCTGGATAAATGGAAGTAAGTTCTATCCAATCCCGTCTATTCATAACGGTTTTATTCGTTTTAAATCAAATTGACTTTCTTACGACTGTTGGTTATATTTTCTTTTCGAAAGTTAAATCACATGAGGGTTCCGATTATGCGTTGGCTCGTATCTCATATGGGTGCAATCTTCCTAACTGGCTTCTTTGCCCTCATCGTCGGTGCCTTCGTCTTATGGGTTGTTATTCCCGCCTCAAATGTAGGAAATTCTGGCGAAGGCGGTGTCGGCTTGATTTTATTCGCGCTGCCCTGGCTGAACAACTCAGGCTATAGTTTTTTTTACGGCATCGCCATAAATGCGGGCATTTTCTATCTTGTCGGACGCGGCGTTGGCGCTATCTTGAAGAAAGTGTTTTTCAAGGATTAAATTGATCGCTCTGACTGCGCTGCAGTCTACTTCATAAGACTGCGATTCGGACTTAGCGCATTACTACAGTGGTGACAGAAGTTGGAAATTCTGGGACATGGTCGCATCGGGTACATTTTTTTGCACAGGTCGATGTCCATGTTCCCAGGAAAAATCTTGCTGGAGAATCGTCAAATCACAAAATTTGACAAGCCTCATCAAATGATAAACGTGGTGAACGTGGGAATAATTTCGTGGCATCGCCGTAGCCTAGGTTGCAGATAAAATTCACCTTCACTTGCGTGCCTGCGAAGAAATTTGCATTTACTTTATCCGCGTCAAAACCCGACATGGGACCGCAATCCAAACCGTGAGCGCGAGCCGCCAGCATCAAATAGGCGCCTTGCAAACTTGAATTTCTAAACGTGGTCGCATCAACGACACTTTGATTGCCTTCAAACCAGCTACGTGCATCGGGTGCATGGGGAAAGAGTTGCGCCAATTTTTCATAGAATGCGAAATCCATACCAATGATGACGGTCACGGGTGCCGTCTTGGTTTTTTCAACATTGCCCGGTGACATACATTGCAATAATTTTTCTTTAGCCTCGGGTGTGCGGACAAACACCATGCGCGCTGGCGAACAATTGGCCGAGGTTGCACCCCATTTCATGCTGTCATAAATTGACTGCAATTGCGCGTCCGTTACGGGACGGTCTAACCATTCATTATGGGTACGTGCCTGACTAAAAAGCAGGTCGAGCTGGTCTTGATTTAGCATGATTTTAAAATGACGATATAGAAACCAGCATGATAACTGAATTCCAAAGCAAAGACCTCAACACCTGCGCGACACGTAGGGTGATTGCATGAATAGAAAAACCATAAACCGCTCAACACAGGTAAGCAGCATCCTGTCTGGCTATCTTGAGCGCTTTTTTTGCTTCGATCTGATGTCAAACCATGGGCATGGCGAATTTCAGAATTCTCCCTTAGAAAGACGAAAAGCACAGTAAAATGCAGGTCTTTCGTGCTACACCCAACGCAAATTTTTATGTTTAACCCCAGCCAACAAGATGTGCGCCGTTTTTTTTGCGAAACCTTTCGCAAATATCAGGCTAAAGAATTACTCACGCCTTTAGAAACAATCGCCGCTGATTGGATTTCTCAACATCCCGAATACGCTGAGGATTTAAGCGACGTGGAAAGAGCCTTAGTCGCCGATTACCGAGTTGATGCGGGCAAGACCAATCCTTTTTTGCATCTCTCTATGCATTTAACGATTGCCGAACAAATCACGATCAATCAACCAATCGGCGTGCGTGTCGCCTACGAAGCCTTGGCTCATCAAAAAAATTCGATTCATGAAGCACATCACGCGATGATGGAGTGTTTGGGCGAGATGATTTGGAATTCACAAAGATCAAACATGCCACCTGATGGGCAAGCTTACATTGAGGCGCTCAATCGGCGTGCACGAAAATAAAAAAACCACGTCTAGGCGTGGTTTTTTTATTTCTAGGCATTCCAAACAAAACGACTTAAAAATTGCTTATTTTTTCACGACCAAAGTGGTCGGTAAGCTATTCAAATAAGTAGCGATGGCTTCAATTTGCTCATTGCTCAAGTCCTGAACTTGCCCAGCCATAATCGCATTATTACGACCCGCAGTTCCCTTCACGCCACGTTGATACGCTTTGAGCGCTTGTATCAAATAATCTTTGTGCTGACCTGCGAGCTTAGGATAGCTTGAATCTAAGGTTTCATTGAAATTCGCGCCGTGACAAGCAACGCATTTCTCTACCGCTGCTTTTCCAATTTCAACTTTGTTGTTATTCGCCGACGCACCGGCGGCCGTCAAAGTCAGCAACACGGCGAGTAAAGTATTTTTATTCATCATATTCATCATATTCATCATTTATCCGCCTTATTTTTGCGCTGGCGTTTGCTTGGAATAGTACGCTGCCAAGTCTGCAATATCTTGATCACTCAAGCTACCTGCAATCCCGCGCATAGACGGATTGGCGCGATCACCTTTACGATAAGCCTTCAATGCGTCTTCAAGGTATTTCGCATTTTGACCGCCTATCATCGGCACCGAATACACCATAGGGTAGGTCGCTTTATAACCAGGAATGGCGTGACAGCCTATGCACATGGCGACTTTGTGTTTCGCATTGTCAGCGTTGCCAACGACTTCTGCCGACACAGCAAGCTGCGCGACGCTCGCCAAAGCGAGTAAAGCAAATAATTTTTTCATATTAGCTAAGAGAATAAACAAGGAAGGCTTGCGTAAAACCACGCTCGTTTCGCATCCGACATACCTCACTATCAAGTCGCGAAACCAATTCAAACTTCGACGATTTTACCAGCATCCCCGCATCAAGACTCAATGAGCCAAGAATAGCCGGGAGCGAACTAGCATTTTAGCCGATAAACCTTTTTTTTGCGCAATTTTCCTGCACATCCGGATAAGATAATGGTGTGAACACCGCACTTTCCCATTTTTTTACTTATAGGACTTACGCAAAACAGACGCTGGCGTTGTTACGTTCGCCTTGCCAGCGCAATTTTGAGTAAGTCCTAACTTATTTTAATTTGCTTTCATACCGGGCTAGCACCACAGCGTCAGCACCGCGAAGGCGACCCATTAAGCGCGAAACAAAGCGGAGGTTTTTTGTTTATACTCACGATCAAACCTTTCCAACTCAGCTTATCTCATTAAATCGATCAATGACCACGAATCCAAGCAAGCACCCAGCCCAACGTTTTAATGGCGCAGAAAATTATGTCGCCACGGACGATCTCAAACTCGCCGTCAACGCCGCTTTGCAATTACAACGCCCCTTACTCATCAAGGGCGAACCCGGCACAGGCAAAACGATGCTGGCCGAAGAAGTAGCAACGGCACTCAATCGCCCACTGCTGCAATGGCACATCAAATCCACCACCAAAGCGCAACAAGGTTTGTACGAATACGATGCCGTTTCGCGCTTGCGCGATTCCCAACTGGGTGATGAGCGAGTTAAGGATATTCACAACTACATCGTCAAAGGCGTGTTGTGGCAAGCATTTACGGCTGATCAACAAGTCGTGCTTTTAATCGACGAAATCGATAAAGCGGATATTGAATTCCCCAATGATCTTTTGCGTGAATTGGATCGCATGGAATTTTATGTGTATGAAACACGGGAGTTAGTCAAAGCGATTCACCGTCCTTTGGTCATCATCACATCCAACAATGAAAAAGAACTGCCCGACGCTTTTTTACGCCGCTGCTTCTTTCATTACATCAAATTCCCCGACAAAGAAACGATGCAAGCGATTGTGAATGTACACTTTCCACACTTAAAGGAGGAGCTGCTTAACCATGCGATGCAAGTTTTTTTCCGACTGCGCGACATCAACGGTCTCAAAAAGAAACCGTCTACCTCCGAATTGATCGACTGGCTCAAACTGCTACTGGCAGAAGATATTCCGGCAGACGCTTTGCACAGCACTGATCATCAAATGTCGCTCCCTCCCTTACATGGTGCATTACTCAAAAACGAACAAGATGTACACCTGTTTGAACGCCTCATGAGCATGGCGCGCACTCATCGGTAGGACGCCATGAACACCATTTGACAGCAACTAATTTCCGCGCAATTGCGCGCCGAATTTAGATCGAAAAAAGCTGGAAAATTGTGGCCAGCACCGTACAAGATCTGCGCAAAGCCAGACAAAAACTGTGCTGAACACAATGAAGCCGGTCGCACCACCCCAAACCTGATTGACGGGTAGGTGCAGCACATCAATGAGTAGGCGACTCAACACAAAACTCGCTGTCAAAGCGTAGCTGCGCATGATCCAAGCGCGGTGCGCAGCAAATTGCGCACGGATTGCAGTTAGCACCGCAGCCAAGGTCGTCGCAAACCATAAGACAGCCTGAATGCAGGCTGCGCCGCGCTCTCCGGGCGACATATAGAAGTAGGCAATCCAAAAGGCCAAAGGTGCAGCGATGCCAATTGCAAGTGCATAAACACGACCAATCAGGCGATGCAAACGCGGACGTAAATCCCGCAAGGGCAGAAGAAACTGTATCGGTGCCACCAAGAGTGCGATACTACCGGCCACCGCATGCACATGCAAAATCATCCGATAGGGGTCAATCTTATTTTCCCACAGCGGATTCCAACCCATGAGCAAGGGCAATTCGACCGAGAACATCACCCAAGCTGTCAAGAGGCCGAAAACGAGAAAAAATATGAAAGTAAATTTGCGCTGAAAAAAAACCGAGCGCAGTGATCGGCGTAGAGCTGGTTTAAATAAAGTGTAGGTTTGCATGATCACTCCACGAGAACTTCAATGTGAGTGATTAAACGCGACTTGATTAAAACGAGCAGTTCGATTTAGTAATAAATGTGAGCAAGTGTAAGTGGGCCAGCGCTAGAGAAGATTGAGGAAATTCGCACGATGGAAAATAAAAAAATCGGACGCTCACCTGCAAAAACACGTACAAATTTTTTACAGTCGCTTACATTCAACCGAGATTGACCGCTGATTGACGACTAGCTCACCGGCTATGAGCAACACCCCTTCTGCTGTTGAATCGGCGGGCACTTTACCGAGCCAAAGGAACAAAATACACAACAGTCGCCAGGCTTAGGGCGCAATAGCGCTTTGCAATGAGTACATTCGTAATAAAACTGGCAGGCATCGGTCAGCATGGCTTCCTGTTTGGACAAGCCGCACTGAGGGCAAGTTATCACGGATTCGAGGATCACAGTACTCATTATGGTATTCACTTAGGTATTCACTTAGGTATTCACTTAGGTATTCACTTAGGTATTCACTTAGGTATTCACTTAGGTATTCACTTAGGTATTCACTTAGGTATTCACTTAGGTATTCGCTTAGGTAAAATGAAGTTCACTCAAACTAGCGTGTTCGCTTGGGCATGAAGGCAAGGCTCGCTCAACACGAGCTTACTGCATACTGGCACAAAAATGCGCGCCCATGGCGAAAAAGTCGCGGTTTCATCATGCCAATCGTTGTCAGGAAACAGGCCTAAGTAGAGCGCCAAGAAAATGCACATTCATGTCCCTTCAATCGTTTCTAGGTTAAACTTCCACATTTGCTGGCTCAAGGCAACGAAACAATCATTTTTTTAGATAAACCCCCCATGCCTTCTGCTTCTCCACTGCCCTTTTCCGCCTTAGCCTTAGATTCTGCCCTGTTGAGCAATCTCGATAGCCTAGGCTATCAGTTCATGACACCTATCCAGGAAGTCAGTATTCCACTCATGCTCGAACAACGTGATTTAATTGCACAAGCTAAAACAGGCAGTGGAAAAACGGCAGCCTTTGGCTTAGGCATCTTAAGTCAAATCAAGGCCAGCTATTTTGCCACGCAAGGCTTGGTGATCTGCCCAACCCGCGAACTAGCCGATCAAGTGGCGAACGAATTACGCCGCCTTGCACGCGCCATTCCGAATATCAAAATTCTTTCACTCTGCGGTGGCAATCCTATGCGCCCACAAATCGCCTCGCTCGAACGCGGTGCGCATATTGTCGTGGGGACGCCGGGACGAATACTTGACCATATCGGACGCGCCAGCATTGATCTTTCCACACTCAAAGTCTTGGTGCTGGATGAAGCCGATCGCATGATAGACATGGGTTTTTATGAAGACATGCTTGGCATAGTCGCCGCCTGTTCGCCGCGTCGCCAAACTTGGTTGTTTTCCGCGACTTACGCCAATGATGTGCGACAGGCCAGTGAACGCTTTTTACGCGATCCCGTTGAGATTAAAGTGGATAGCAATCCTCAGAGTCTCGCGATTGAACAATTCTTTTTTGAGGTCGCGCCAGAGAACCGGAATACGGCCGTAAGCACCCTCTTATTTCATTATCGTCCCGCCTCCTGCATCGCCTTTTGCAATACCAAAATTCATTGCGATGAATTGGCCGCCGAGCTACAACAAAAAGGCATCACCGCCTTGGCATTGCACGGCGACTTAGAGCAAAGAGATCGCGATGAAATTCTCGTGCTCTTTGCAAATCAAAGCTGTTTAGTTTTAGTCGCCACCGATGTCGCCGCACGCGGTATCGATATTCCGGCTTTAGGTGCGGTGATCAACGTTGATGTTTCTCGTGACCCTGAAGTACACGTTCACCGAATTGGGCGTTGCGGTCGTGCTGGTCAATCGGGGCTCGCCTTAAACTTAATCGCGCCGAACGAAAAAAAATATCTGCGCAACATCGAAGAATATCAAGCCCAACTCGGCTTATGGCAAGAGCTCAGTACTTTGACCGTGGAATCTGAAACGCTGACCACGCCCATGATTACGCTGTGTATCGCAGGCGGCAAAAAAGACAAGCTCAGGCCAGGCGATTTACTAGGCGCACTAACAGGCGATGTCGGTCTTAAGAAAGAGCAAGTGGGCAAAATCAATGTCTTTGAATTTCAAACCTATGTCGCGCTCGACCATCGTATTGCACACATCGCTTTAGAACAATTAAGTCGCTGCTCAATTAAGGGGCGGCAGTTTAAAATTCGTGAAATCAGCTAAGGCCAGCACAGATAAAATGATACGTATCCTGATCGCAGACGACCACACTATTTTACGTGAAGGTTTAAAACGCATTCTCGATGGTGTCGAGGATATTTGCGTGGTTGCAGAGGCCGTCGATGGGCATGACACCTTAAACAAAGTCCGCACTGAAAAATTCGACGTGCTCTTGTTAGACTTATCCATGCCGGGACGTAGCGGGGTCGATTTGATTCATCAAATCAAGGCCGAATTTCCAAAACTCCCCATACTTATTCTGACTATGCATGAGGAAGAACAGTATGCGGTGCGGGCCATTCGCGCTGGCGCAAGCGGCTACCTCACCAAAGAAAGCGCAGGCACGCAATTAGTCAGCGCACTGAGACGCATCGCCTCTGGTCGCCCCTATATCAGCAATGCGGTGGCGGAACAATTGGCTCTTTCGGCGATGCCTAAGCAGCAGCAAGCTCAAGCCCAGCACAGCAACTTATCAGATCGAGAATTCGAAGTTTTTCTACATCTAGCCAAAGGCAAGAGTATCACCGAGATCGGCGAATTGCTGCACCTGAGCGTCAAGACCGTCAGTACCCATAAGACGCGCATCATGCTCAAAATGGGGCTCAATTCACTGGCTGATCTGATTCAATACGCCATTACCCATCACCTACTTTAGGCTCTAGCTCGCCCGCTGATCTACTTCGTCTGGGAGCGATGTTTGTGGGCAGCTGTCTTTGTAGGAAAATTCCTAGTCCACCCTCCCAAATTCTCACACTTCAAATCAGCAAACGCTGATGGGCAGCATCCGACTTAAATACGATACTGAACGCATCTCTTAGGAAGCGTTCCATGAACTTATTTATCGTCGAAGACTCAGCCGTCATACAAAACCGCCTCACGCGCATGCTAGAGGAAATTGACGATGTCAATTTAGTCGGCATCGCCGCAGGCTTAAATGATACTTACCAAACTATTCTAGCCCATCGCACCGAGGCCTTAATTCTAGATTTGCAACTGAGTGATGGCAATGGCCTGAGCTTACTCAAGAAAATAAAAGCCAGTCATCCACACATTCGCGTTGTCGTTTTAAGCAATCACGCCAGCGAAGCCAATCGCCTACTTGCCAAGCGCGCAGGTGCAGATCGCTTTCTCGATAAATCCACCGATTTTCAGCAAATCCCAGAGGTACTTGAGCAGTGGCATAAATTGTTGTCGCACTAATTTTGACTCATTTTTTTAATGCAGAAATTCCGCCTCATCCCGTATTCATTTATCGAGCAATTTTTTCGGAAAGACTATCATGTCAAACTTAGCGATACTCCCTACACTTGAAGTTTCAAAAAGCGAAACGCCAATGTCCGCAACGATTACGAGGCAAAACATCAGCCTCTGGTCCAATTTAAGACAGGTATGCGAATTACTATTGATCGAGGTTCCCGCGCGGGCCGACCAAGATACCCATCGCTTTCAACACCTACGCATCAAGGCCGGACAAAGTCTATATCGCACCGGACAAGATTTTGATACGCTTTTTTTAATCAATTCGGGCTTTGTCAAAACGGTTCATATCGATGAGCATGGTACGGAACATGTATTGAGTTTTCCCATGAAAGGCGATGTCCTAGGTACCGATGGGATACACACACTCCACTATGCCTCCGATGCCATCGCCCTGTGTGATTGCGACATCATTCTCCTGCCGTACAAAACCCTCGCTAAGCTAACCCATACTTACCTGGAATTAGAGACGGCTTTATACAGCTTAATGAGCCGAGAAATCGTGCGGGAACAAGCGCTCATCAGTATGCTCAGTGCATTAAGTGCCGAGGCCAAGGTGGCGCGCTTTCTTGTCAAACTAGGGGAACGTTTTATGCAATTGGGCTACTCAAGTCGCCAATTCAATTTGCGCATGACCCGTCAGGAAATTGGCAGCTATCTAGGCTTAACCCTAGAAACGGTGAGCCGCACCCTTTCTGCTTTACATGAACAGGGATTGATACGGGTTGAGCAAAGAGAGATACAATTATGTGATATTCCTGCTTTAAAAAAACTCAGGCGTTTTGCTCCTAATAAAGCCAAACAAAAAGTCGCTGATACGGTTAGCACACTCGTCAATAACACCTTACGCGCGCACTGGAATTCGGAATTAGCGAGCGCTTAATTTTCGATTTAAGGAGGGCATCTCATGAATTACAAGACTATTTTGGTTCACATTGATGATGATAAAGAGCTCGACCAGCGCGCCAATATCGCCGCACAAATCACACAAAGCCATCACGCGCATTTAATCGGATTAGCGGTCACGGGGGTTTCACGTTATTTTTTTAGTGGCGACGACCCTAGCATTGTTGCACCTTACTACGCACAATACGCAGACGCATTACAAACGCGTGCGCAACTTGCCATCGCGCGTTTTGAAAAAAATATGGTCGGACAAACTGAGCTGAGCTACGAAATACAGTTCGCGCAAGATGAAATCTGTGGTGGCATGGGTTTACGGGCGCGTTATGCCGACCTGATCATTATTGGACAAACAAATCCCAACCTAGCCTCACTGGCGACCGCCAGCGATTTTCCTGAATCCATTATTCTACAAAGTGGTCGTCCTGTTTTATTGATCCCACACTCTAGGTCCGTCACCCGATTCGGAAAAAATGCGGTAGTCGCTTGGGATGGCAGTCGCGAAGCAGCGCGCGCCGCGCTCGATGCTTTACCGCTCTTGAAAAAATGTACTACCGTCCATCTCTTGATCATCAATCCAAATGAGCAAGCAGAGACCCACGGCGAAGAACCCGGCGCCGATTTTGCACTTTTTTTAGCGCGTCATGACATTAAAGTTGAAATTGAAATTCGTAACACACCAACGATCATCGGCAACGCTATCCTCCAAGCATGTCAGGAATTAAGCGCTGATTTATTGGTCATGGGCGCTTATGGGCATAGCCGTTTTAGAGAAATGCTGATGGGCGGCGTCAGTAAAACGATACTCACAAAAATGAATTTACCAGTATTGATGGCGCATTAAATGAGCGACCCTATTTATGCGCAAGCACTTGAGCCAGGACTTGAACAACTCAGAAGCGACAAAAAGCGTTTAATCGGCGTAATCGACACTGCGATGGATGGCATCGTCACCATCGATAGCGAGTTCAAAATCATCCTTGCCAATCCTGCCGCAGCACAGACTTTCGGATATCAAGTAGAACAATTACTCGGTGCTACGCTCGACCTCATTATCCCGATGCGGCATCGTCACGCCCATAGCGCGCATGTCAAAGAATTTGCCCAAACGGGTGTGAGCAAACGCCGCATGGGTGGCAACTTTAAGGATTATTACGTCACGGGCTTACATGCCTTGGGTCACGAATTTCCGATTGAAGCGTCGATCTCTAGCCTGAACGAAAATGGGCAAAGTTTTTATACAGTCATTTTTCGTGACGTTTCAAAACGAAAAGCGTCCGAAGAACAAATGGCGCTTTACCACACACAATTGAGTCAATTATCCAGTGCCCTGCAAAACATACGCGAAGAAGAACGCAAACACATCGCCAGAGAATTACATGACGATTTAGGGCAATTGCTTGCCGCTTTGCGTATGGATATTTCGCTTATGCAGAGGGAGCAAGCGCTGAGCAACAAAGGCACATCGACCTTGGCGAGTATGGATCAATTACTCCTCAACGCTATCACGACCTTACGTCGCATTGCCAGTGATCTAAGGCCACGTTCTTTAGATGAGGGTGGGCTTTATTTCGCACTACAAACCTTGAGCAAAGATTTTATGATGCGCCATCAAATCGCCTGTGATTTGATGGCCGATGAAGCCGACCTAATACTCGACGATGAAAAAAGCACGGCAATTTTTCGCGTCGTCCAAGAGTCCTTAACGAATGTCGCTCGTCACGCAAAGGCGAGCCGAGTCGAAATCAATTTAAAACGTAGCGCCGACACCTTATCGCTCACGATACAAGACAACGGACGTGGCATAGAAGAAGGCGCGATGCAAAAACTCCGCTCCTTTGGTCTGGTCGGTATGCGTGAACGCATCAAGGCATTGCATGGCGATTTTGAGATTCAGAGCAAACTTGGAATCGGCACCGGCCTATACATTCAAATTCCTATCTCGGTGTAAGGCACAGCCAAGCAGGTGCTGATGTCGCGTCGAAATAAAATAAGCCCATCAAACCCATTGCCAACATCAATAAAGCCGAGCCATAAGAAATCCAAACACCCACCTTCGTTTGGAAACCGGATGGAGATCGCTGCAACATAAACTGTCCCAATACCAGATGTGGTAAGGCACACAAACCGAACACCAACATCAACACTGCACCTGACCAAAATGAACCGGACAGCATCGCAAATGGCGCAACTGCAAACGACAAACCACAAGGCAATGCGCCCCACACGCCCCCGACTAGAAATGGAGCTTGGTGAAATTTTCCAGCGATGCCTGACACTTTGGCATACAGGTCTGAATAAAATGTGGATAGAAATCTCACTAGCAAGCTAGGTAAAAATTTGGGCAGCCCCATACTTTGCCCCAAAATGCGCAGGCTTAAACCACATAATAAAAGGCTACCTATCACATGCCAAACTTGACTAAACAGAGTAAAACGACCCGCCAAAAACCACCAACGCAAAGACCCGCCCGCTGCGCCGAAAAATGCCCCGATGATCATATAGGTCGTCAAGCGTCCAGCATGCAAAGCGATTTGATTGCGGAGCTGATGCGATGGCGTTGACGTGATTTGCGGATGGATGGGAATAAGCACAGCACGCTTAGTCACGGAGTCAACCACAGAATCAGCAACTTGCGCGCTCAGCAGGGTCGATACGCCGCCACACATCCCAAGGCAATGGATACCGCCCAATAATCCGGCACTCGCGGCTGCGAATAGTAAGGCGAAATTCAGCATCAGATGAGTTTCGAATATTGCGCTTCGGTTTTTTGCTGCAAAAATGTGTCGAAAACCATGCTCAAAGCACGCACGAAAAATCGTCCCTTGCGAGTAACGACAAGACGGTCTTCCTTCAACTCCACCAAGCCCGCATCGGCATAGCTTGCCATGATGCGCATTTCAAGCGCGAAGTAAGTTTTAAAATCGATCCCATAGGCCTCTTCAAAATCAGAAAATATTAAGTCTCGTGCGCACATCAATTGCATGATCAATTCGCCCCTAAGCACATCGTCTTTTTGCAAATGATAGCCCTTCTCCACGGGCAAATTTCCCGCATCCAAAGCACTGTAATAGGCAGGTAAATCACGCGTATTTTGCACATAAGCATCAGCAATTTTTCCGATTGCTGAGACACCCAAAGCAATCAAATCGCATTCGGAACGTGTGGTATACCCTTGAAAATTTCTATGCAAACTATGATCCAAACTCGCCTGTGCCAAACTATCATCTGAACGAGAAAAGTGATCTAAACCGATATACACATAACCCGCCTCTTGCAGACGGCGCAAGGACATTAAAAATATTTGTAGGCGCTGATCGGCGCTCGGCAATTCATACGCATCAATTCGTCTTTGCGACTTAAAACGAGTGGGTAAATGCGCATAATTGTAAAGCGCAATACGTGCCGGGGCTAAGGAAATCACTTGCTCTAAAGTTTTCGCGAAACTGCCCAGATTTTGCTTGGGTAAGCCGTAAATCAAATCAAAATTGACGGACCCCAGTCCCGCTTCGCGGCAGCCATTCATACAATTTTCAACCATCGCGAAGGACTGTATTCGGTTCACCGCTTTTTGCACATCCGTATCAAAATCCTGCACCCCAAGACTGGCACGGTTAAACCCTAATGCGGCTAATTCATGCAAACTATTTTCCTGCACCGTGCGGGGATCAATTTCAATGGAGATTTCAGCATCGTCGGCAAAATCAAAATGGGTGCGCAGATTATTCATCAAGCCGCGCATTTCTTCTAGACTCAAAAAAGTCGGTGTCCCGCCCCCCAAATGTAGTTGTGATATTTTTTCACGTTGCGGCAAGTTCTGCAAAACCAGTTGCAACTCCTTGTCGAGATATTGCAAGTAAGTGGCCGATTGTTCACGATGCTTAGTAATCACTTTATTGCAAGCGCAGTAGTAGCACAGCGACGCACAAAATGGAATGTGGATATACAAGGAAAGCGCTGCCTTTTCGCGCTCTTCCAAACCGCTGCCGCGTTGCGCCAGACAGCTGCGATAGTGTGCCTCGGTAAATTGCGGGTGAAATCGATCGGCAGTCGGATACGAGGTATAACGCGGGCCCGACACATCAAACCGACGAATTAATTCCTCCGAAATATCGAGCTTCATATTCTCCTGAACGCGACAAAGTTCCATACTCAATCTACCTTTTGCAATAACAAGCTGGTCAGTAAGCTAGACATCGCGGCCAACAACCAAAATAATAGAAAACCGATGGTATAGGCACCCAAAGCGTGCAACTGCAATCGCTCATCCAAAACAATCATTTCCAAAGGATCAAATAGACTAAAAAAGACGCCCGTCGCTAAGCATGCGACTAAGAAAGCCGGCCACAAAACAACCATCAAACGGGTTTTGAGTGAAATATTTTCTGGTAAATTTTCTGAATTACTCAAACTAGTATCCCCTCATTTTGCTTCGCTTATATCGAGACTAGTCCCGAAAAAGCCTTATGGTAAATTCAAACGCGCACGATCTTTTGCTTGCCAGTCCTTCGTCAAACGCCATTCATCGGTTTCTAATTTGAGGTGCAAGAGTTTGACTTGATTGAGTTTTTCAAATTCAAGCTGCCCCAAACTAGCACTCAAATCCACTTCATAAATGCCGGGTGAACCCTGTTGCAAAACCAAGCGTCGAACCAGTTCTTCCACCCCACCCGAATCTGCGCCAGAACCAGCTAGGCTTAATCGAACTTGCTGTGGCAAACGCGCATTTGCGCTTAGTTGGAGGCTGATTTTTGATGAATCTAAGTTCCAGTGCAGCGCGCCTTTCAATTGCATTTGCTGCGCGCGCGCATCTCTTTGCAAATCCGTATTGATCATCAAACCCTGGCGATAATAATCCTTTGCCACCACCTGATCCGCGCCATGTATCGCCAAATAGGCCGTCCACAGACATGCGATGACTACCAATGAAGGCCCCGCAATCACGAACCATACCCATGCCTCTTTGTACCAGATTTCAGTCGACGCATTTTGATTTGGAACAAGTGAATGCCATCCCAATGCCGCGTCCGGCGCGACCACGATTTCGTCCTGCATATAAAACTCCTATCTGGGTACTAAAAAAACGGCCCGTTCGGTCACACTATTTTTTTCTTTCGTCTCATCCTCAACGACAAACCGAATTCGATTCGAGCCAGCCGGCGCGGCACCACGGGGTATCCTGACGCGCACCGGAAAACTGGCGTGGCTACTAGCGCGAATTTCGAGCTGGGTCGCATTCACAATTTCAGCGCCGACGATCCCCTTCACCTGAACCGTAAATACATGCGCTTTTTCTTGCGTATTCATAATCTGTAGTCGATAGACGTTTTCGATATTGCCGTACTCATCGATCTTAGGCATAGTGCGATCTCTTAGCACATCGAGTTTGACAGAAACGCGCGTCACAAGGACGAAGACGGAAAGCAGCGATATCACCGTTAGTAGGGCAAGGTAAATTAATACTCTGGGTCGCACCATGCGACGCCGGATCGCCTTGCTATCAAGTTTTAGCGTGAGCGCATTTTCGGTGGTATAGCGTATCAAGCCGCGCGGATAAGCGAGCTTATCCATCACCTGATCGCAGGCATCTATACATGCACCACAGGCGATGCATTCATACTGCAAGCCTTGACGAATATCGATGCCAGTCGGACAGACTTGGACACAAATACTACAGTCTACGCAGGAGCCCAATCCCAAACTCGTAGGATCACTTTTTTTACTACGTGAACCGCGTGGCTCGCCACGATCCTGATCATAGGTGACGATTAAGGTGTCTCTATCAAACATCGCACTTTGAAAGCGTGCATATGGACACATGCTCTTGCAGACTTGTTCGCGTAAAAACCCTGCGTTGCCGTATGTGGCCAAGGCATAAAAGATCAACCAAAAACTTTCCCAAGGCCCTAAGGCGTTGCGCAGAATTTCCGTCCCCAATTGCTGCACCGGGGTAAAGTAAGCGACGAAAGTAAAACCTGTCCAGAACGAAAAAAGTAGCCAGCAGAAGTGTTTAGCAAATTTGAGGAAAAATTTTCGAAAACTGAGCCCGGCCACATCCAATTTTTTACGCTGCCAAGCATCGCCTTCGATGCGCGCTTCTATCCACATAAAAATTTCGGTATAAACGGTTTGTGGACAAGCATAGCCGCAAAATAATCGCCCTGCGATGGCGGTAAATAAAAATAGAGCGAGCGCAGAAACGACCAAAAGAATCGCGAGATAAATAAAATCCTGCGGCCACAAAGCCAAACCGAAAATGTAAAATTTGCGATTGACCAAGTCAAAAAGGACGGCCTGCCTATCATTCCATCTGCACCACACAGTCAGATAAAACAGCGCTTGCGTGATCAACACCAAACGCCAACGCCATTGATTAAACCAACCCTTCTGCGCACGCGGATAAATCTTTTTACTTTCCTCAAACAGAGAAATTACTATCTCTTCGCCCTCTGCAACTGGGCGAATGGGAATGACAGTCCGATTTTTCATAAACTCTTTTTGTTAATCCTCAGCGCCAACTAAAATGCCTACTGCGCACCTGTAGCTTTAGGCACTGCATTGGCTTGGCTGTCCCAATTCACCTTGTCCCAATTCACCTTGTCCCAATTCAC
>JAHFQV010000017.1:36776-51103 GCA_023259175.1 Oxalobacteraceae bacterium
TGTCCCAATTCACCTTGTCCCAATTCACCTTGTCCCAATTCACATTTGACAGCCCCCAAACATAGGCGGTTAACACATGAATTTTGGCTTCTGACAAAATATTTTTATGCGCTGGCATTTGGTTTTCGCGCCCCTTTTGCACGGTCTCCATTACGGTTTCCACACCACCCCCATACAACCAAATTTTGTCGCTGAGATTAGGTGTCCCTAGAGCTTGATTTCCTTTACCATCGGCACCATGACAAGCCGCACAAACGGCGAATTTTGACTTGCCAATACTTGCCTTAATCGGGTCGTGAGAAGAACCGGATAAGCTCATCACATAATGCGCAAGATTGCGCACATCGTCATCACTGCCTACCGCGGCGGCCATCGGTGGCATTAGGCCATGTCGCCCTTCACGTATCGTGGTTTTAATCGCCTCTGGATCGCCACCATGTAGCCAATCTTTATCCGTCAAATTAGGATAGCCCTTACCACCTTGCGCATCGGAACCGTGACATTGCGCACAGGTGTTTAGAAACAAACGCTGCCCAATTTCACGCGCCTGTGGATTGGCTGCGAGTTGCTTTACATCCGTCGTCAAATATTGTTCGAATAAGGCACCGTATTGCTGATCCGCGTCTTTCACTTCTTTGTCGTAAGCACTGACTTGACTCCATCCCAGATTCCCTTGACGAGCGCCTAGCCCTGGATACGCAAAGAGATAGGCCAAACTAAATAGGATGGTCAAGTAAAACAGCCACATCCACCAACGCGGAAGCGGATTATTTTCTTCCATCAAATCTTCGTCCCAAACATGCCCCGTCGTTTCCACTGGCAGCGGCTTTCCATCTGCGGCTTTCTTGACTTTAATGTGTGACTGCGACCACAGCAAAACTGCACAGGCAATCATGCTAAGCAAAGTGACGACTGCGATTAGCGGACCCCACCACGCATTGATAAAATCAGCCATGTCTATTCCCCCATCTCGCTATCGGCGTTCATCAATTGCCGACCACATTCTTCGAAACGCGCTCGATTACTTGCCCGAAACGCCCACACCAAAATTCCGACAAATACCAGTAGGCTCAATACGGTCATGAGGCAACTCAATAAAGTAAAATTCATCTTTTCATCCTTCTTAAAATTAATTCAGAAGCGCATTTGCGTTATCTGTTTAATTTTTATTTTTGATTGAAGTTCCCAAGACCTGTAAATAGGCAATCAAGGCATCCATTTCTTTCTTGCCTTCGACATCCTGTGCTGCGCTGGCAATTTGCGCATCCGTGTAAGGCACACCGAGCATTTTCATGGCCCGCAATTTGGTAGCAGCGGAGCTGGCATCGACTTGTGCTGTTAACAACCAAGGATAGGCGGGCATATTCGATTCCGGAACCACTGACCTAGGGTCGGTCAAGTGATCGCGATGCCAGTTATCGCTATAGCGTCCACCGACCCGCGCCAGATCGGGCCCAGTCCGCTTACTACCCCATTGAAAAGGATGATCGTAAACAGACTCTCCGGCGACGGAATAATGTCCATAGCGTTCCGTCTCCGCGCGGAAGGGACGTATCATTTGCGAGTGACAACCGTAGCAACCTTCACGCAAATACACGTCGCGACCGAGCAATTGCAAAGCCGAATACGGTTGCATGCCCTGCACCGCTTGGGTCGTTGATTTTTGAAAAAAGAGCGGAACAATTTCAACTAAACCACCGACACTAATCGTCAAAATAACTAAGACCAACATAAGGCCGATATTGCGTTCAACCAAATCGTGGGTAAATTGGCGCATAAAAAAACTCCGAATTATTTGAATTAAATAAGCAATTTAAATTAGTTAGTTAGTGAGTGAGGCAGGCGCCATTGTTCGTGGCAATGCTGGAATTGCAGTATTGACGGGCTGACTCATCTTCATCGTTTTAAATACATTCCATGCCATCAGCAGCATTCCACCGAAATACAAGAGGCCGCCACTTAAACGAATCACGTAGTAAGGAAACGTCGCCTTCACCGCCTCAACGAAGGTATAGGTTAAGGTTCCGTCTTCATTCACTGCACGCCACATCAATCCTTGCATGACCCCAGCGATCCACATCGCGGCAATGTACAAAACGATGCCTATGGTCGCCATCCAAAAATGCACTTCTATCAAACGCTCGCTCGCCATACGGCTTTGTCCAAAGAGGCGTGGCACGAGGTAGTACAAACTACCGATGGAAATAAAACCGACCCAACCCAGCGCCCCAGAATGCACATGACCCACCGTCCAATCGGTATAGTGCGACAAGGCGTTGACTGTTTTAATCGCCATCATGGGTCCCTCGAAAGTAGACATGCCATAAAACGAAAGTGAAACAATCAAGAAACGTAAAATCGGATCGGTACGTAATTTGCTCCATGCACCGGATAATGTCATCACACCATTGACCATCCCACCCCAAGACGGTGCCAACAGTATCAAGGAAAACAGCATCCCTATCGATTGCGCCCAATCAGGTAAGGCGGTGTAATGCAGATGATGGGGACCCGCCCACATATAGGTAAAAATCAGCGCCCAGAAATGAACAATGGACAGGCGATACGAATAAACCGGACGCGCAATTTGCTTAGGGATGAAGTAATACATCATTCCCAAAAAACCTGCAGTTAAGAAGAAGCCGACCGCATTGTGTCCATACCACCATTGAATCATCGCGTCTTGCACGCCAGCGTAAGCGGAGTAAGACTTCATAAAGCTCACAGGTATTGCCGCACTATTGACAATATGTAGTACCGCAACAGCGACGATGAAGGCACCAAAAAACCAATTGGCAACGTAGATATGTGCGATCTTGCGCTTCATGAGGGTGCCAAAAAACACCACCCCATACGCGACCCAGACAATCGCAATCAAGATATCGATAGGCCATTCTAGTTCGGCATACTCTTTACCTTGGGTATACCCGAGTGGCAAACTAATGACCGCGGCAACGATCACCAATTGCCAACCCCAAAATACAAATTCTGCTAAAGCGTCGGAAAATAGGCGGGCATGACAAGTGCGCTGTACCACATAAAATGAAGTCGCCATCAAAGCGCAACCACCAAACGCGAAAATCACACCGTTGGTATGCAAAGGGCGCAAACGTCCATAACTAAGCCAGGGAATTCCTGTTAAAAATTCCGGCCAAGCCAACTGCGTTGCGATCACAACACCGACCAGCATACCGATCACGCCCCACACCACGGCCATCACGGAAAACTGCCGCACGACGCGATAGTTGTAATTATTTTCTATGTTGATAGTCATTTGTTCGCCCGACGAATTAGAGGATAGTCGTGAGCATAACAAGTGCAGCTAAGTGGCAGCTTGATACAAATCAAGTGCGAGAAGCTTTGCAGGAAAATGAGCTTAAAACCACAGCCTCAAAAAAAATCCCGGTCAGTTAAACTGGCCGGGATTTTTTAGTTTTCTTTGTAAGACTGATGCGCTTAGGACTTAGGGGCTTGCGTTATCAGGGCGTTTTGCGTTTAACTGCGCCTCGTTGACAACGACTTTCGTCCTTTGTTTCACCGCCTCGAGAAACACGCTGACATCGTGGTTCGCAACGATGTTATTAATCTGGCGTGCATCTCCATCGCGACGTGTTTTGTCAGGTGTGCCTGGACTCACTTTGCCGATACGCACAATTTCAAATCCATCTGCAACTTTGACGCCGACAAAAGCCGGTAACTTTTGCACGTCAGCTTTCAAAGCGGCCATCAAAAGTTCATTCGGAATGTCGACTTTCTTCGTCCGTGTAATGGTTTGTGCAGTAGAAAATCCCTCTGCACTATCGGCCGCTTTTAAGGCCTTCAATTTGGCTTCGCCCGCGCTCTGCGCCAAGCTTTGTGCCTGCGATTGAATCAAGCTGATGGTAATGAGCGAACGCACATCTTCAAATTTTTTCACGGTCGCCGCTTTGTGTTCGAGTACCCGTGCAGAAACTAAAGTCGTCGGCGCGATTTCCGTCGCATCGGTATTATGTTTCTTCACAGCGGCTTCATCAGAAAATATCGCTTTCAAAAATTTCTCATTGTTGGCGATCATCGTTTTTGGCAAAGCAGGATTGGGCAGGCGATGTAGATTATCCAGTCTTTCAATTTTCAGTTTCAATTTATCTGCAACCGGCTTCAAACTATCGGGCTGTTCGTACACCATGCTAGTAAAAATCTCAGCGGCTTCAGAATAAGCTTTAGACGCTTTTTGTTTCTTAAGCTCGGCCATTAACTCCGGTTTAACTTCGTCTAAGCTCTTATCGCCAGCGGCTTTAATCTCATTCAAACGGATAATATGCAAACCATAATCGGTCTGAACCAAACCACTAATCTCACCCTTCTTTAAAGTGAACGCAGTATCGGCAAAGGGTTTAACCATGGTAGTGCGGCCGAAAAAGCCCAAGTCGCCCGCTTTTGCGGCTGAGCCTGGGTCTTGCGAATTTTCTGTAGCGAGTTTTGCAAAAGACTCTGGATTCTTTTTAAGCTGGGCTAATAGACTTTCCGCCTTGTCTTTAACGGCCTTAGTTTCTGCTGCGCTGGCATCTTTTTGCAAGCTCAAAAGAATATGGCTGGCACTGCGTTGTTCTTCAGTGCTGTAGAGTTTCTTTTCGCGATTTTTTTCATATAAGGCAGCGACTTCTGCATCACTCACAGTCACTTGTTCTGCCAAACTATCGGCGCTCAACATCACGTATTCGGCGCTAATTTGTTCCGGCACTTCAAATTGCGCCTTATTTTTTTCGTAGTAAGCTTTTTCCATCGCTTCAGTCGGCTTGGCTGCATTGGCGAAGTCTTTGGATTTAAAGCTCAAGGTTTGAACTTCACGCTCTTGTTCGGTAATGAGAGCGATTCTTTCCAAAACTGTTTTTGAGGTAAGCGCTGAGTTCTGCACGCCATTCACCAGTTGCATCACCTTCATGTCCTGACTCACCGCATCTTCAAAGCCATTTACACTCATCCCGCGCTGTTTAATCATGCTGCGGTAGGTGTCCTTATAATTTGGCATTTGATCAGATATCTGCAAAATTTCGTCTAGATTCTTTTTCAAGGCCAGATCACTCACACCTAAATGCACTTGATTAACTTCATTCGTCAAGACTTTGCGCAAGACCAAATCATCCAAAATATTTTTACGTTGCTCAGGCGTATTGAGCAATTGCGCATCAAAATCCGGCCCATATTGCTGACGAATTTGATCGAGTTTTCCACGTAAAGCCTGATCAAATTCTTGTTGAGAAATGGACTGTCCCGCGACCGAGGCCACAGAATTATTCGAGACACTATCGCGCAAACTGCTCACCCCAAAAAACACAAAGGACGGAAAAATCAGCAGCAATAGCAAGCCTTGCATTAAGCGATTATGGGTACGGATATACTCAAACATGTTCTACCGATCAATGAATGATAATGCACTACAAAATATGAAAAAGGCGAACACATTGTTCGCCTCGCATTGTTCGCCTTAGAGATGTTGGCGGAGCGGACGGGGCTCGAACCCGCGACCCCCGGCGTGACAGGCCGGTATTCTAACCAACTGAACTACCACTCCTAAATTCGTCTTCTTTTGTCTATTAGAGTTGGTGGGCGCTGAGAGGCTCGAACTCCCGACCTAAGCCTTGTAAGGGCTCCGCTCTACCAACTGAGCTAAGCGCCCCACTCCTAACAAACCACGCCATCGCAAAACCATCGATAGCGTCGAACGCGTTAGTTTACCGCATCTTTCAGCGCTTTGCCAGGCTTAAATTTTGGCACTTTGGCAGACTTAATTTTAATTGCTTCGCCAGTACGTGGATTGCGGCCTGTACGTGCCGCACGTTTGCCAACCGAAAACGTGCCAAACCCAACCAAGGTGACCGTACCATTTTTCTTCAAGGTGGTCTTCACTGCGGCGATCAAAGCATCTAAGGCACGCGCGGATGCGGCCTTGGACAAATCCGCACTCTTTGCAATATGATCGATCAATTCTGTTTTATTCACTGATACTCCCCTCAAAAAATAGATACGCCGATGTTAAGTTCATCTGTTGCGAAAGTCTGTCCCGTGTTTGATATTCAATGGACACACGATATTTCTGCATGCGGTATTAGATCAAGCGCATTAGGCTTGTGTCAAGTAGTTTGGGTGATTTTTTGGTGTATAGAAAGAAGCAGTATAAAATACCGTCCAAGGAAAATTAACAGGCGCTGCCGCAATCTGTTTGAAATAAAGCGAAAATAATGCGGGAATAAAAAACGCGCTAATGCAATAAGGTTTTACGGAAAAAATTCCGCATATTCCGCATAAATTGATCCACCGCTGCCCTTCTTCGAGCCTTAAGATGGGGTATGTGCAGTACAAACTCAGGATTTTTTCATGAAGAAATTTGATGTCGTCATCGTCGGTAGCGGCTTAGCTGGTCTGTCGGTTGCCTTACATTTGGCGCAAACACGCCAAGTAGCGATTGTCTCGAAACGTATGCTACTCGACGGCGCAAGCAGCTGGGCGCAAGGCGGTATCGCGGCCGTGCTCGATTCGCAAGACAGCCACGAACAACACATCACCGACACCATCATCGCCGGTGCTGGCTTATGCGATGAAAGCGCAACTCGCACCATCATCGAGCAAGGTCGTGCTGCCATCGACTGGTTGATCGAACAGGGTGTCCCCTTCACCAAGGATCATGAGGCTGAACTCGGATTTCATTTAACTCGCGAAGGCGGCCACAGCCAACGTCGCATCATCCACGCCGCCGATGCCACCGGCAACGCCGTTCAATTGACTTTAGAGCAGCTAGTGCGCAAGCATCCGAATATCCATCTGTTTGAACATCACTATGCAATTGATGTCATCACCTCCCATAAAATTGGTGACGATAGTGTCTCACCACGTTGCCTCGGCTTGTATGTGCAAGACGTTAAAACCGGCACAGTACACACCTTCGCGGCACAGCATACAGTGATGGCGACCGGTGGCGCAGGCAAGGTGTACCTGTACACCACCAATCCCGATACCGCTACGGGTGATGGGATTGCGATGGCTTGGCGTGCGGGCTGCCGCGTCGCGAATATGGAATTCATGCAATTTCATCCAACCTGCCTATATCACCCGTATGCAAAATCGTTTTTGATTACGGAAGCAGTACGCGGCGAAGGTGGCATATTAAAATTGCCCGCTGAGGCGGGATCGGCCGCAGGTACGCGTTTTATGCTGAACCACGACAAGCGCGCTGAATTAGCGCCGCGCGACGTGGTCGCGCGCGCGATTGACTTTGAAATGAAAAAACGTGGCTTGGATTACGTTGAACTGGACATCAGCCATCAAACACCTGAATTCCTAAAAGAACATTTTCCAACCATTTACGCCCGTTGTTTAGAGCTCGGCATTGACATCACCAAGCAAGCAATTCCGGTCGTTCCTGCTGTGCATTTTACCTGTGGTGGCGTGGTCACCGACACCGTTGGTCGCACCGATTTACCCGGCTTGTATGCGGTCGGTGAAACCGCTTATACCGGCCTGCACGGAGCCAATCGCCTCGCGAGCAATTCGCTTCTGGAGTGTTTAGTGGTGGGCAAAGCTGCGGCACAACATATCGCGCAACAAATTGCGAGCACACTCCCAGAATTACCCGCTTGGGATGAGAGCCGTGTCTCGGACGCGGATGAAGAAGTTGTGATTGCTAATAACTGGGACGAGTTACGTCGCTTCATGTGGAATTACGTGGGCATCGTGCGCACCACCAAACGCCTAGAAAGAGCGAAGCATAGGATCAAATTACTCAAAGAGGAAATTGACGAGTATTACGCCCATTTCCGGATTTCAAATAACCTTTTGGAGCTGCGCAATTTAGTCGAGGTCGCCTCACTCATTGTCAATAGCGCTTTATCACGTCGCGAAAGCCGTGGACTCCATTTTAGTCGCGACTTCCCCGACACCCTACCAAAAGCATTAGCAACGGTATTAGCGCCTAAACATAAGGATAAGAACAAAAATAAGTAGCATAGAAAATCCGAGGCTAATCAAGCAGTAGGTCGCGAATTTTATTCAAAGCCTCGTCTATTCTATCGACCGCGACAATTTGCAGGCCTTCTATTTTCTGTTTGGGCGCGTTCGATTTCGGCACCATCGCAATCGAAAAACCGAGCTTAGCCGCTTCGCGCAGACGCTCTTGTCCGCGCGGCGCGGGTCGAATTTCACCCGCCAATCCCACTTCGCCAAATACTACCAAACCACGCGGCAAGGGCTTATTGCGCATCGAGGAATTGATCGCCAACAGTACCGCCAAATCCGCGGCTGGCTCGGTAATTTTCACGCCACCCACCGCATTAATAAAGACATCTTGATCAAATGCGGCGACCCCTGCGTGGCGATGCAAAACGGCGAGTAACATCGCCAAACGATTTTGCTCTAAGCCTACCGACAAGCGTCGCGCGTTCGGTGCATGTGAGCTATCCACCAATGCTTGAATTTCGACTAGAAGTGGACGTGTCCCCTCTTGCGTCACCATCACGCAAGAGCCTGCCACCTGGGTATCGTGCTGCGACAAAAATAAGGCCGAGGGATTTGACACCCCTTTCAGTCCGCGCTCGGACATGGCAAATACGCCTAGTTCATTGACCGCACCAAAGCGATTTTTGATCGCGCGCACCAAACGAAAACTCGAATGAGTATCGCCTTCGAAATAAAGAACTGTATCAACAATATGTTCAAGTACCCTCGGCCCTGCCAATGCACCTTCTTTGGTCACATGCCCGACTAAAATCATGGTGATGTTCATGCTTTTTGCGATACGGGTTAATTGCGCTGCGCATTCCCGTACTTGGGCAACTGAACCGGGCGCAGAACTTAAGGCATCAGAATAAATCGTCTGAATCGAATCGATGACGACCACTTCAGGCTTTCGTTCGGCCAGGGTGTGGATAATTTTTTCGAGTTGAATTTCCGCCTGTAGTGCCAAATTGCGGGCATCGATCCCCAAGCGATTGGCACGCAGGGCAATCTGCGCACCCGACTCTTCACCGCTCACGTACAAAACATTTTTCACTTGCGCCAGTTTGGCAAGTGCCTGCAATAAGAGCGTTGATTTCCCTATGCCCGGATCACCGCCAATTAAAACCACGCCGCCCGAAACTAAACCGCCACCCAAGACCCGATCAAATTCTTCTATCCCGGTACTAAAACGAGGAAGTTCTTCGGCATTAATCTCTGATAATTGCAGGACGGGCGCGGTCGGCGCAAGCGCATGAAATTGTTTCGAAAATCGATTGCTATTTTCTTCAACCAAGGATTCGACGAGCGTATTCCATTGTTGGCAGGCTGGACATTGTCCCGCCCATTTACTCTGGATACCACCACATTCGGTGCAGCTGTAATTTGTTTTTTGTTTTGCCATTCGAGTTTATACGCCAATGTTAAGTACTCAGTTCGGGACTCAGTTCAGCACACAGTTAAGTACCCAGCCAAGCACCAAAATTTACTGATATTTTACACAGTGTTCCTGATTTTACTTAGCTTAATTTGTAAGGAAGCCTGAGTTTTCATGGTATAAAGCATCCCTGCGACATTAAGGTACAGGTTAAGACAAGGCATGAAACGCGGTTTTTACACAATTATGGCGGCACAGTTTTTTTCTTCGCTGGCCGACAATGCGCTGTTTATCGCAGCGATGGCAATTCTGACGCAAATACATGCGCCCTCATGGATGAATCCACTACTCAAGTGGAGCTTCGCACTATCCTATGTTTTACTCGCCGCTTTCGTTGGCGCTTTCGCGGATTCCCGGCCCAAGGGCGAGGTCATGTTTGTCACCAACCTCATCAAAATAACCGGATGTTCGCTGATGTTTTTCAACGTTCACCCTGTCATTGCCTATGGCATTGTGGGCTTTGGTGCTGCCGCTTATTCGCCCGCAAAATACGGCATCTTGACCGAACTACTCCCGCCTGAAAAATTAGTCGAAGCCAACGGCTGGATTGAGGGATTAACCATAGGCTCCATCATTCTTGGATTTACGCTAGGCGGACAATTGGTCAGCGCCAAGGTCTCAAGCATGCTCATGGCGATACATTTTCCTATCATTGATTTTGGCATTGATACTGCTGCAAAATCTGCGCTCGTCGTCATTACGGGATGCTATGTAATCGCTGGGATATTTAATTTACGGATCCCAAATACTGGGGTTAAATATAAAGAACCCGAGTACATGCCAATCCAACTTGCCAAAGATTTTGGACACTGTTCCTACGCACTTTGGAAAGACAAATTAGGACAAGTATCCCTTTCCGTCACAACCCTCTTTTGGGGTGCGGGGGCAAGCCTGCAACTCATCGTTATCCGCTGGGCGGAAATCAACTTAAACTTAAGTTTGAGTGACGGCACGCAGTTGTTAGGTGTTTTCTTAGTCGGGATTGCGATTGGTGCGATTTGCGCTGCACACTTTGTTCCGCTGAAAAAGTCTTTGTCTGTAATGCCTTTAGGGATACTTATGGGTCTATGCGTCGCGAGCATGGCCTTCGTCACGCATTACGCGCTCGGCTGTGTGTTACTGATGTTTATCGGCGGCTTGGCCGGTTATTTTGTGGTACCCATGAATGCATTACTCCAACATCGTGGGCATGTGTTGATGAGTGCGGGACATTCCATCGCCGTGCAAAATTTCAATGAAAACGTCTCCATCCTATTGATCGTGAGCATGTACGCTTTAATGGAATATTTTAAGATCAATATTTTCTTCATCATAATCAGCTTCGGTTTGTTTGTAGCAGGCACCATGTATGCCGTTATGCTCAAACACCAAGCCAATCAGCGCGTCTTAGACTCGGTCGCGCTGATCGGTGAAGAAAAATCGCATTGAGATAAAAATACAGTAAGAGAACTCGGCCTAAACCGCGAAAGCCATTGCGCCGCGTCCTTGCTCGACCCGTTGTGCGCGATAGGGCCAGTCGTTAGGGACGACAAAACCGCGACAAAATTCTTGCATGCAGTCACCGTTTTTACGCATAACGGCCACCATCACGGGCGCGTTATCGCCATGAAAATGCCGCTGCAAATATTCCATCATCATCGATTTATCGAGTACCTCATCGAGCTCGGTTTGCGCAGGAGCTAACCACTGTAGGCGATCAAGTGGCATGGCGTAGTGCACCGCCAATTGTTCAAATTCCTCTAGTGTCCACCAAAACCCCATGCAATGATCTTTTGCGATACCGGTAATAGCCGCTTGCATCACTTGCGTACTACGATAAAAAAGCCAGCCTTTGACCACTGCCTTGGACGAAACAATTTTCTGCGCAACTAATTTTCGAGCGGCTTCATGCTGTGGCAAAGTTAATTGCTTCTGCATGATTTTTTGCATCTTTGCGCCCAAGTTATCGTTGAGTTGCGGTCCCAAATATTGAAAAATACTGGGCTTCATTTTGGTCGATTCGGTAGGGCAAAAAAGATAAAATTTGGTGGCCAATTCGACGTGCTGCAAGCCGAATTCATCGAATAACAAATAGTCGAACTCGCCCAAAGTTTCACCCTCAGGACTATGCACTTGCAAACCGTGGCTATACAACAAGCCGGTATGGCTATAGAAATACGCCAATAGATTTTCGGCGTAATGACCCAAGCGCAAAAATTTATGCAGCTTGAGGGCTTCATGCAAAATGCTGGGATGCTCATCCAATGCATGCAACCACTCAAACAAATGGCCAAATTGCGGCAAGCGCAAATGATCCAATTGATCAAGCCAAACACCAGAAGAGTCCTCAAGCAAGTTGGGGGAAGTTAACACCCAAGCCAATGCACGCACATGTCTATCTTTGAGCGTACCCCACTGCTGATGAAATGCGTGCTGGAAGGTGTTCATAATTACTATCCTTAAGCAATTCAAAACTTTGTCAAACTTCGAAGCGATCAACAGCGAATACAAAAATCCGGTTTATTATCTGACTCTAACGGTTAGGAACTGGGTTTATTGAGAGCGCGGCACGCAAGTTACAGAGTTTTTCCCAGACCTGCCGTTTCAGCATCGGCCGTTCAATCATCGTTTCAATTGAACCAATATCAGTATGGAAAATTTGGTGCGCATTGCATTGCTCCATGAATCGCTCTTTTGCTTCTTTCAAAGCGTTTTCTTCCCAATTCCCATAAAACAAAACGGCTCGCGCGCAGGCTTGCTCAAACTCAGCTTCAGCTAAGGGTAAAGCTGTGCGTATTACGCGTATCGCATGCGCCAGCGACATCGATGCGAGCATATTAGCGACTAGTTTTTCGGCCTCATTGTTCGACTCACTGCTAGACCCTCTGTTCGACTCAGGTTTCGACGGACTGCCCGCTGATGCGGAGATCACCCATAGTTCAGCTTGCCTTAAACCGATGGCGGGGATAGCCTGTTCCTGCGTCTGAGCCGATGATGTGGAATTTGAACGACACTGCCAAATTTCACCAATGCCCAAATTTTGCAAAAAATAATTACGCTGATCCATCATTGTCCACCTTCATGCTGTGGCAGTATCAACTGCAGCAGCAAGGCATCCTCACGAACACCTTGATGTGCCGGATAGTAGGCTTTGCGGCGACCCACTTGTACAAATCCAAAACGCTGATAAATATGAATCGCACGTTGATTGCTCACCCTGACCTCCAACAAAATTGAGACGCACTCCTTGCGACGCGCCAATTCAAAAAGATGTTTAAGTAATTGTAGACCCCACGCCTTACCTTGCTCGTTTTGAGCGACCGCAATGGTGAGCAAGTGGAGTTCATCAAGGACTAACATGGCAAAAAAATAGCCAATCAATCGCCCATCCAAACGGCGCAATCCCCAAGCTTCATGTTGACTATACAAAGAATCTAAGAAATTTCCGCGCGTCCAAGGATGCGTATAAACAGCGTCCTCAATCACACAAATTTCATCCAAGTCAGCAATCGTGAGCCGACATAGGTGGTAATCCATGAGGCTCACCGCATCCTTAGCGCCCACTATTTCAGTCCTATTTGTTTCCAACTTAGGCATGCTGATTCGCCAGTTTCTGCAGCTGCCGCTCTTGCGTCGTCAGCGCAATCTTATTTCTCAGGTAGAGCGGTTGCGCGTGCTGCGCCGAAACAGCTTTGCCCAGCTTGAAATCACGTAGCCCAGCTTGCAGAATTTGGCGGGCATGAGGTAGCACTAAACAAGGCGACCAAGCACTCAAATCCAGCATCGCTTCCACCCCAGTTCCCAAGGCAAGATGATCGATCGACTGTATCGAAGCTTTCAAATAATTAAGCACACCATCGAGCGAGGACAATGCCGGTGGACTGAGCACCGAGGTTTGCCCCGACTCCACGCAAAAATGCGCCCAATACACCTCCCCCATTCTCGCATCAAGCACAGTGAGGACATGCAATTTCTTGTCTGGATTATCGCGAGTTTGTTGATCTACCAAAGCCAAAGCCATGGCCTCAAGTCCAGTCACAGGCAAAACGGGAATACCAAGGCCAAAGGCTAAACCTTGCACTACACCACAAGCGGTACGAACGCCAGTAAATGCGCCCGGCCCGCAGCCGAAAGCCAATGCTTGAAGCTCCGACAAATCAAGCTCGGCACTTTTCAGGATGCTTTCGATGGCGGGAATCAAATTAGCAGAATGGGTTTGCACGCCATCGAGTTCATGGCTCCATAGTTGACCCGCGTGTATCAAGGCAACCGAAGCGAGTTCAGTCGAAGTTTCAATGGCTAGTAGTGTCGTCATATGCTCATTTTACCTTGCCAATGCGGCTGTATCCACTCTCATTTTGCGATACAATCCCTCGCATGAAAACCTCTATCCCAGCCAGCGATCAATTATCTGAACTTAAACCGCAAATCGAACGAAGCCCTTTTTTGGTCGCCTGCCTCTGCGCTGCCTGGTGCGACACCTGCAAAAATTACCGCACTACTTTTGACGCACTACGAACCAAGCACCCTGAAAAATGTTTCGTTTGGATAGACATCGAAGATCAAGCGAGCCTACTTGACGATCTCGATATTGAAAACTTCCCCAGCCTCTTAATCCAATATCAGGACAAGATTTTATTTCTTGGGACGATCTTACCCGATGTGCGGTTGCTCGACCGCTTATTGCAAACCATCAGCGACGACGTGGAAACCAACACCGTAGACCATATCACGCCCAAGATTCAGAATTCAGCGCTGGATATTATCAAAAAGTGGAATTTGCGATCCGAAATTTTACGGCAAAAATAAAATGGGATGACAACTCTTGCACCGACCAAATTTATAGCCCTTAAACCTAAGCGCAAAAAAAAAGCCTAGACTTTCATCTAGGCTTTTTTTATGTTTGGTGCGGCTGGCAGGAATCGAACCCACGACCCCTTGGTTC
>JAHFQV010000018.1 GCA_023259175.1 Oxalobacteraceae bacterium
TTCAACCACCGCGCCCATTCCATTGATGCGGTAGATCTCACGTCCCGCTGCGTCGTACACGCTGCGGCTTTGGTAGTCGCTACTTGCGTTGCTGATGCTCGCTTTGATGGTCGCTAGACTTGGTATCGCACTACCCGAATAATATATTCCAATCTTCGTGGTATGTACTTTCGTTTGAATGACATCACCCCAGGCATCGTAAATGCGTTCACTCACAACACCAAAAGTATCGATTTGATAGACGAGACGATTATTGGTGTCGTAAATCATCACCCTGACATCGTCGACATTGTAAGTTCCACTAATGCCACTCACAGAACTTAAAGGTGCCGACGCGGAAACGATATTAAAATATCGCACTTTTTTAGTGACGTTTCCGGTGTTATCGTAGGTATATTCGGTCACATGACCGGTCGCGTCTCCTTCGTAACGCAAACGATTGTGAATATCGTAGCTGTAACGATTCTGGTTATCGCGTGTACTGTCTTGTATCAGCGTGACTGCAGCTTGAAGAGATTCTGCTGTCAGAGCAGTCTCCGTTGGAATTCGATTGGCATAGCTGACGCGGGTCGTCACATTGCCATTGCCGTCGTATTCAAGCGCGGTCACTTCGCCTTGGCTGCCGACTCTATAAATCAGTCGACCTGCCGCGTCATAAACATTACGTTCGAGTAAATCTTCAACACTACTTAACTTTAATTGCGCTTGGAGCGCTTCTATATTTTCCGGCGCATTTGATTCGTTAGGGCGGGCCAACACCGATTGAAGTACCCGTACTTGCTGTAACGATCCATTCGCATTGTATTCAAAGGATTTGACAGCGCCACTCGCCTCGACTTGATAAGCTAAGCGCTTATCTTGGGAGTAGAACATGAGGCTGAGTTCATCATTCACATCCGAACCTAGGTTTCCTAGGTCGGCAAAATTATCAACTGGACGAGCATAGCGAATTTGTTTATGCAAATTACCGAAATTGTCGTATCGGTAGGCAATTGCGCTGCCTAGCGCATTCACCTTTAGTGTCAAACGATTCTCGTGATCATAGACATAGCGAGTGTGCAGATCTACGGTAAGGTCAGCCACTTTCACCAACGCGTTCGCAACGGCTTTAAGCGTTTTAGCTGTGGCAACTGGAATCCGGTTCTTATATTCGATCTGATCTACTACATTACCGAAGTTGTCATATCTTGTTTCTTTAACTTGACCGAGTGCATCGACTGCCAAGACTGGGCGACCTAGGGAATCAAAAAGAACATGAACTACTCGGTCTCTCAGACTATCTGCAACCGGGCTAGGTGCCGTTCCAACAATCCAACTCGACATGTCGATTTGATTTGCGAAATTTTTTGTAAGTACACGATTTCCCAATGCATCATAGGCATATTGCTCCACTTCTCCAGTACTGCTAATGCTAAAAGCTTGATGGCCGGTCGCATCATAAACGTGATAGCTAACTACATCCCTACCCGCATCTGCAACAACATAAGGATCTTCGTGTCTATTCCAGCCATAAAACGATAATTTATTTGCGTAGGTTTTTTGCGACGATATGTTTCCATTTGCGTCGTAGGCAAATTTTGTGACCACACCACTTTCGTCAACTTCCCATGCAAGTTTTCCTACCTTGTCATAGCCACGATAGGTGCTGAAATCGAAACTGGAATTTGCGGCATTTTCGGCTGCAGTAATTATGCTTTGATCGCTATCATTTGCAATGTTCGATGTGATCCGTTTGTTGTAAACAACACGTCGAATAATTTCGCCTGCGCTGTCGTAGGTATACCGTGTCACATCCCCTGTCGCATCAAGCGTAAGTAGCAATTGACCCAAGGCATCATAAACAAAGCGCGTATGCAAATCCGTCCTTGCGTCTGCAATACTCGTGGCCGCGGATGCGAGTGTCGCTAGGGTAATTGGGGCAACATTCGACACTGGTTTTGCATAGGCGATTTTTTCGACTAGCTTTCCTTGCGCGTCGTACTTCATTTCCACCAGCGCTCCTACTGAATCAAGATGAAATACTTCGCGACCGGCAGCATCAAACACACTACGTTCCAAATGATCTCGCGCTCGATCGGAAACAAATTGCGACTTCAACTGCGCAAAACCCGGAACGACATCGTTCGCAGTCGGACGGGCGATAGCGTTCTTGTAGCTAATTTGATCGGTTACATTTCCAATCGCATCGTATATGCGCTCACTAACAGCGCCTTCTGCATTGACTTGATAAACCAAGCGATTATCTTTATCGTAGACTAGGAAGCTGACCTCGTCAGCACTACTCATTGTCGGATTTGTAAAGTCTGTATTAGCATCAATCGCGACGGCATACCGTACTTGCTTCGTCAAATTACCGAACGCATCGTACTGATAGCTCGTGACTTGATTTTGGCTATTTGCTTGGCAAATCAATCTATTTTTGCTGTCGTAACTCGAACGCGTCAAGAGATCACGTTCAGCATCCCCAACCAGTGCTAGCGCATTCGCGATTGCGCTAGCTTCATGCGTCGTACCTAACGGAATTACGGTGGCATAAGACTTCTGTTCGATGACATTGCCATTCACATCGTATTGATACGCGACTACTGCGCCTACGCCATTGACGCTAAAAATGAGGCGATTATTACTGTCGTACACCATATCAATTCGGGTGTCGGCATTTACGTTGCCTGTCACGGCTGGAACCGCACCAACAACCCATGAACTCATGTTTATTCGATTGGCGTAAGTCACCTTTGATGCGAGGTTACCATGTGCATCATAGGATTTCTGGGTCACCGCGCCAGTGCCATCGATTGAATAAATCTCGCGATTCGCGGCATCGTAAACGCTGTAGAAATACTTGTTTCCTTCTGAATTCATTGAGACGCTAGGAGCACTAATCTTATCCCAGTACACGAAATTAACACGTTCATCGTAGATGATCTTTGAAGTCGCATTTCCTCGTGCATCGTAAGTGTATTGCACAGCACAACCAAGTCCATCCACAGTCCAAGCTAAACGGTTGGCTTTATCGTACAAACGGTAGATCTTATTATCCAATACGCTGGAAACAATGCTGCTGCCAACTTTTGCATGATTAAAGACAGTCCCTTGGATTAGTTTTCCGTTCGCGTCGTAGCGATTTTGTCGTGTATCACCTAAGGCATCTGAATTTGAAATCAAATTACCCTTTTCGTCGTAAGAGAAGTAATTGACTTGATCGCGCGTCACATCTGCAACCGCAGAAATGGCAGCTTCAACATTGGCTCTGTTAATGACGGTAGGAATGGCAATATAGGCTGCATATTGAATACGCTCAACTACCTGATTACGTGCATCGAATTTTTGCGACACAACCGCACCAGCACTGTCGATACCATAAATTTCACGACCGATGGCATCCAAAATGCTCAAGGAAACGTGATCGTTCGCACCATCAGAAACGATTTGAGAACGAATTGAACTCAGGTCGTAAGGCGCTGCAATTGAAGACGGGCGAACAAGATGTTTGGCGTACACAATATGCTGGGTGGTATTACTGTCTGCATCGTAGCGATGCTCAGTAATCATCCCTGTCGCGTCAATTTCGAAGACCAACCGGTGATCACTATCGTAGACACTTGAGGAAACTTGATCCGCGAGGTTCGCCTGGACTTGGCTTGGCGTGTCAGTAGACCCAATTAGGGTGTCAAATCGAATCGTTCTTAAAATTCGACCGCTTTGATCATAGGTAAACCCTGTGACATGCCCTATGCTATCGGCTACGAAAGCGAGGCGATTAAGGCTGTCATAACTAAAGCGCTTACGTGAATCACGTGACACTTCCGCTAAAGTCGCAATAGCACCGCTAACTGCATTGGCTGTTCGCGCTGTTCCCGTCGGAAGCTTGTTGGCATACGCGATTTGCGCAACTACATTTCCGCGATTATCGTACTGGGTCGCTAGGACTCCGCCTACTCCATCGATCTCAAAAATCGGACGATTTGCTGTATCGAAAATTCGCGAAACGAGTTGGTCACGGACCGGATCCTCGACCACTGTAGGCCTTGTACCTGGGACAAAATAGTCCGCGCTTATTCTATTTGCGTAGGAAAGAATTTCGATTTGATTGCCATTGCCATCATATCGGTAATGAACTACCGCACCCGTCCCATCAATACTCCACTCAACGCGACCGACACTATCAAAAAGTTGGTATTGACCCAGGTCGGTTTTTGCGTTTCGAGAAATTCGCCCCCAAATCGTATCAATATTTTCGTCAAAGTTTAGGTCGGATACCCTGATTGCAATTGCGTAGTGCAATGTACCGATCAGCTTTTGATTTGCGTCATAGAAATTTTTTGTAACGTAACCTGATTCATCAATCGTATACACCAATTGATTTTCCGCGTCATATACAAATCGTTTGACCGCACCCAAGCTATCAATTTGCGCAATTAGATTTCCTTCTTTGTCATATCGCATTTTCTGAGAAATGCGGAAACCATTTGTATCGGTGATACTTTCAATACGACGTCCGGCACCGTCATAAATGTGTTCCGTGACCAGCCCACTCGGCTTGGTGATCCGAATTAAGTCACCGCGTGTGTTATAGGCATACTGGGTGGTGAGATTTAATCCATCTGGATTCTCGCTACTATTAGGATCAATCGTCTGACTGATCATTTGCCCTTTTAAATCGAAAGTAGTCACAGTAACTGTACCGTTCGGCTCGCGCACAGCGATCTGTTCACCTTTGGCATTGTATTGATATCGCGTAGTCAGATTGAGCCCATCGGGATCCACGCTTCGACTCAGAATGCGATTCACGGCATCATAGGTATAAGCCGTTTTCACGCCAGTATTATCAATCTCAAGGACTAGCCGGCCCAATTCATCATAGCTATCAACAACAAGCCCAAGCGAGGAATTTTTGCTTATCAGCTCGCCTTTTTTATCGTAGTTGAAATTTGTCGACGAACCATTGCCGTCTACAATACTTTGTACTTGGCCAAAACGATTGTGAACAGTCGTTACACTCACACCATCTGGCGTTGTCATCGTCGTGCTACGACGCGCGGTATCATAGCTAAATCGTGTGGTGTTTCCCAGCGCATCTGTTTGCGTCAGAGTTCGACCAAAAGCATCGTAGCTAGTATTATTGGATGCGCCTAAAGCATTGCTCTGTTTGATCACATGATCGAAGCCATCGTACTCTTGCGTAGCGACATTGCCATTACCGTCGACTCGTTTTATCACCCGCCCGTTAATACCAATTTCATTCGAACGCGTAACATTGATTTGTCCTACACCCGAAACACTGCCAACGACGTTACCGCGCTTATCGTAAATCGTCTTCGTCGAATCTAATTGATTGCTCGCATCGAGTACAACGGTATTCGAAATTTGAGCGCCGAACGGATCATTTTGAAATACTCGATCATTACCCAACTCGTCAACGGCGTGCGTAAGGTGTCCTAAGGCATCATAGCTAAATCCTTGTACACTATTATTGCCGAGCTTCGCGTTCTTCGCGACATTGAAGGCTTGGCCCGCATCAAAATTTTCTATTGCACTTAATCGCCCACCGCTTAAATTACTTAAGGATTCGACCGACAAGGCACTCGCGTATCGCGAAATGCAAATGACTTGGCCGAGATCGTTATATTGATTTTCGGTGACCTCTCCCAACGCATTGACGCTAAAACGTAAATGCCCAACATCGTCATAGAAAAATACGCTGCGATTGCCGCCGACCTCAATTCGACTACAACGATTACCAAACGCGTCATAGGTAAAGCGTGTTGCATGCCCCATCCAAATTGCGTCAACTTCAGCCGCGCTCTTGTCTAAGGTAATTAGACTCACACTCGCGCCAGACAATTCCGCAACGATACGTCCTTCAATATCAAAGCGCCGCAATACACTACGTTGCTCATCCGTACCTAAAGCGCTGGCAATACCACTCAAATTTCCGTGCGAATCATAAACAAACTGAGACACGCTTCCTTCAGCATTGGTCTGAGTCGACAAGCGTCCGAGTGCATCCCAAGTATTTACCACGACATGGTCTTCAATGCTTACGACAGGACGTAAATCGCTGAGTTTTGCGCTTTGCGTAATCGAGCCTGAAACTTTGTTGGCGTAACGAAGCATCCTTGTCGTCTGACCATCTAGGTCATAGCTTATCTCCGTTAAATACCCTGCTCCGTCGATCTCTGCGATTTTTTGATTTAGTTGATTAAAGTAGCGATAAACATGTTTGTCCGAACTCGGCGTGTACTGCCAGTAAGTAAATGAGTCTAATTGATTATTCTGATTGTAGTTATCAAACCAACTCCAGGCCCATCCCGTCAATGGCTTGCTCATCGCGATTTCTTCTACGACATTTCCGGCCAAATCATAGCGATATTCGACGACATATCCGTCCGCATCAATCGTTGCACGAACTCTACCGTCATGGTTCATCAATTGGAAATTGGCTCTATCGTTAGCTTCCTTGCCCAAACTTACAGTTCTGAGGCCTGATGTGACATTTTGGGTGTAAATAGCGGAGGTCACAGCAGAATTAAGCGCGTCGCCGCTATAAGATGCCTCGATCGCGTTGGCACCCGCCGGCAAATCGCAATGCGCAAGCACCAAATTCGCCACGCCATCCACCACGAGCGCCGTCCCAAGAACGGTTTTCCCGCTCACAAAAGTGACGATCCCTGTGGCGACATCACCACTCACAGTCGCACTCAATGTGAGTGCTTGACCCTGCTTAATCGAACCAGCATTGCTTGCGACCTTAATCGCAACGGACTTTCCGGCGACAGATTCGAGTAAGCTCAACGACATACTAGGCGCATTTGCGATATCGCCTTCGTACACAGCAGTCAATCGATCACTACCTGCGGGCAAATTACTAAGAACTAGCGATGCTTTCCCTAAATTGAGCTGCGCACTTCCTAAACGCTTTGAGCCATTGTAGAAACTCACGATCCCTGTCGCGGCATGGTCTGGCGCTCCGAATACCTGTGCATTCAAAACCACCTCGGCCCCAACACCAACCATCTTTGACGACACGGTAAGGTTGATTTGTGACGCGAATTTATCGACGTTAGGGTTAGGGCTATAAGCCGCACTGCGCAAATCGTTATTCATGTCGCCGGAATATACGGCCTTCGCGCGTGTCAACATACCCTGCAGATGTGGCACCTCCAATACCGCTCTTCCCGCAACAACTTGAACGACACCCAGTACATTAGCAAACTCATCGACAAAGCGAACCGTACCTGTCGGAGCCGCACCATTAATTGAAGCGACTAGCCGTATCGCGCCCGTGTTTTGAATCGTTTCACTCGTGAACTGTAAAACGTCGTTATAACTAGAGTTCGTTTGTCTTGGCGTATCAAGATTCACGGTATAGTGAGTTGAAAGATTGTTCTCATCTCCTTCATAGCTAATCGTTGTCAATGTCCAATGCGCGTCAAGTAGGCGATCTGGAACAAGAATTTCTACATAGCCGTCTTGTAAAACGCCCTCTACTAAACGGTCTGCAATTTCATCGTTAAAGCTGAGCAGAATCTTTCCTGTTGGCTGGTGTCCGCCATTTACTCTCACCTTAATTTTACTAATGAATTCTGCGTTCGAATTACCACTCGCGACGATCTCGCGTTCGTAGGCAATCACGGGCTGGATTTTCTGGACGCTGAATATCGCAACCGAAGACGATGCCGAAGTGATCGTTTTCCCGCTATCACCTGAATAAACAGCGTGAATTTGATTGACACCAATCGGGAAATTATTCAATGTGAGCGTAGCATATCCAGAACTATCTAGGGATGAACTTCCCAACAGTTCACTGCCATTAAAGAATGAAACCGTACCGCCCAGCCCCCAAATATTACTGGTGGCCTGTGCCCGCAAAGTAATTTCACTCCCGAGGACATGGGATGCAGTGTCACCAAGAATCCCCACGGTCAATTGCAAAGGTCTCACCGCATCAATACTGACACTGACCGCATCAGAAGTTCCTACGTAGCTTTGATTTCCCCAAGCTTCTATGTGCGCAGTAATTTCCCTGGTAGATCCGAGCATCGCCTCGGTAACCACTGCGGTCGCGACCACCCGCCCGTCCCTATCGACCCAACCAGTTTGAAATCCTGTCTCGCCCATTTTGAAAGCGACGACACCACCGGAAAGCATTTCAGGAACTGTTAAAACCATCGTCATGATGTCACCCAAATGGAGTACTTTTGGATTTACTATCAGACTCGGTTTTAGAACGCGAGGCGTGACGCTCAAGATTTTCTGAGGGAAGGTAGAAAATTGGAATTCACTCTTAGCGTAATTCTCATCGCCAGAGTAAACAGCTCGAATTGCATACTGCCCGACGTGAAGATTTCTTAAATCCAGTTGCGCTCTCCCTTCTTTTACTTCAGCGCTTCCTAATAAAATTTGTCCTGAAAAATAACTTACTGTTCCCGTTGGCGGGTTGGCATCCGCTTTCACACTCACTTGCGAAGTGAGTGACACCAAGTCACCGTAGCTTGAAGTACCCGAGTAATCATCCAATAAAGTGTGGGTTTCTTGCTTTGTTGGCACGCCATCCGTCGATGTATCGGGACTGACAAAAACCCCGTATGACCACAGCCAATCATCCTTAATGCTGGGCGAATTATTTATATCGCCTGAATAAGCAGCTCCGAAATACATAGGACGATCTTGCGTTACCTGCGGTCTAAATTTCAGCGTCGCCACGCCATTTATCACAGGCGCTGTTCCTATAGGCTGCAAAGTATCATTATCAAAGAAAGTGACGCTTCCTTTCGGATCACTTCCAGAAGTACTCACGATGTGCACGCTCAAACTAAGATCGCTACCTGCAGGTAAGCGACTATGATTTGGTATCGACATCGAAAAATCTATCTTCGTCGGCGCCGCCGAATCGTGCACCGCCAAACTGACATAATCTGAAACGCTTTCATTGTGATTGAGATCCCCCGCATATCGCACCGTGAGGCGGTGCGAACCAACGGCTAGATTTGTAACACTGCTCATCGCAATACCATTGACCAATTCGGCCGAACCGATCAATACCGTTTCATCATAAAAATATACACGGCCTGTAGGAATAGTTTGAAATTCATCACGTAAATTTGCGGTGAGCACAACCGTACCGCCAAAATCTCCATTACTCAAACTCGCGGCATTCAGTGAAACATTCGTCGCAGCCTTGACTATGTCTTGCAGCAAATCGATACGACTCAATTCATTTCGCGCGTCTCCTTGATATACCGCAGAAATGCGATGCTGGCCAACCTTTAAATTTGACACGAAAATTTGCGCTTTTCCGTTCTCCACAATGGTTTCGCCCAAACGCGTCCCATCGCTATCGAAGAACACTACTTGCCCGCTTGCTTGATCACCTTCCACATTAACAAGTAATGGAATTGAAGCACCATAAATTCGGGGCGAATTCACTTGTCCAGCGCTTACAGACGACCGCGCTTTAGCGCTCAAATTTAGGTTAACAATACTTGGCAAATTCCTCGCATCGCCGACATAACTTGCAGAGACCGGATCGAGTAAGCCGGTGTCAACTACACTTAAAGTGGCGCTCACAGCACTAAAACCTTCGTCTTCGGCTAAATTTGCGACGCCAAGCACCCGCCCATATTGATCAAAGAAAGTAATAGCACCTGTCGGGTTCACGCCGGAAACCTGGGCTCTTAGCAGCCGCACTCTTTCAGTTGCAGGCCCAGTCACCGTGCTAGTCAAAGAAATCGTGGTAGGTATTACCGCAACTCGCGAAGTAGCCCACCAATAATTTAAATTTATACTTGACGAATTTTGCGAATCGCCAGAATATCCGGCTGACAAATACATACTTCCCTGCGGTAGATCGCGCGTTTTAAAAATCGCCAAGCCATCGACTACGTTTGCGCTACCCAGCAAGCGACTTTGGCTATAAAAGCTCACGGTACCTGTGGGATGCTGGCCCACGACATGGGCCACAATCTGCATCTCGGATCCGACTATTCCTAACACTTTCGGAAGCTCAAGTTCCACAGAACTCGATGCGACTACATTGACCTCTAGATCAACACTTCCATATCCATCTGGCGTGCTTTGATTACCGGACTTAAAGACGACCTGGACTGCGTGTTTACCGGGCAGCCCCAAATCTCTACCGCGCAATGAAAAGACTTGCTGAGCAGACCCAAACGACGACCACAATTTTCCGTCGCAAAATACGTAAAATACGCCGTCTTTGCGTCCCTGCTCAAACCGAATACCGAAATCAGAACTATCGTTCTGAGTAATATTCAGCGAACTCTGTGCCACCGAAAACGGAACCGACAAAGTACGCACCGTTTGCACAAATAATCCAGAATCACTCACGGAATAACTAGCGTCGCCCGAGTAAACTGCACGCACCGAATTTGCACCAATGTGCAGATTTTTTGTTGTAAAACTCGCGACACCGTTATCAACACGCGCACTACCCAACAATTGATTGTCACTGTAAAAAGCGACCGTTCCTGTCGCTGCAAACTCATTTGATTGCAGCTTAGCTTTAAAAGTAAGGGGAGCCCCAAAAATCGCTTCCGAACTCGGCAATTCTAGGCTCAATTCATTTTTAATACGTGTGTCAGCAAGCGGGCTTGATGCGCTCACGTTCGTATATATGAGAGAAGCGTCACGAGCAACAGCACCCGGATTATTTGCATCACCGTCGTAACTCAAACTCACGCCCAAATAATCTGAATACGAATCTGTCGCTGATTTAATATTGGCACCCGTAATAATAAGGTGTGCGTAACCATCGACAATGGCAGCAGCACCGAGATAGCCATACTTTCCGATGCTCGAATTAAAAGCTTGGAAATGCACTTTACCCGTCGGTGAAGTACCACCGCTTACCTTGGCGATAAATTCGTAATTCGAATTTTGACTTAGGAAGTTCCAACCACCACCACCTTGCACTAGTGCGAGTACAGGGCGCTTCGAGTTTTCTGAAGCATTCACTTCGAATGAAACAGGCGTCGAAATAGTCATCGACTGATGATAATTATCGTACCCTTCAAATCTGGCGGTAATATGGTGGGTACCTACCGAAGGCTGAGGTAAAGTAACCGATGCACGCCCTTGTTGAACCGCGGCCGAATAACTGACATCGCCATCGTAAAAATAAACGGTACCATGCACGTGTCCATTCCCGTCGCTCGGGAATGTCAAATTCAGGTCAACACTTTCGTCTCCCGCCAAACTAGTTTTAGACACGGCAAGGACAGGCACAACGGGCGCAGTCTCTACCCTGAGGTGATGCACAGGCGAGTAACTCGATGCATTGTAGTCATCCCCAGAATACGTCGCCGTAATATCAAAGTCGTACCATCCTGGACTACTTGCAGCTTCTAATACCGCCATTCCATTCACGACTTCTGCAACACCCCAAACTTGGAAATGATTATCGATGAAGGTCACATGCCCTGTAGGTGCATTGCCACTAACATGAACGCTTAATCGATAAGGCGCACCATAATTAACGACTGTATTTCCTTGAATTTCTTGTAAAGCGGTGGACGATGCTTGCACATCTACTGCGATCAGGTTTGACATCGTAGCGCTATTCAATTCATCGCCTTCAAATACCGCACGAATCTCCTGACGACCAGCTTTTACACGTGGCAATTCTATCGTTGCCAAGCCATTCTCAATTTCAGCACTACCTAAGACGAGATCACCGGACAAAAACTTTACCTGACCATGCTGAGACGCGTTTCCGAATGCTGCACTAAGGCGTAGCGCGGTGCTAGAGTTCAATTCTGTCCGTGACGAGACAAGTACGAGCGTAGACGGCGCGCGCACGATCGTTTCAGACGACGCAACTGAGCGCACACTCGCATTATGAATATCGCCTGAATATACAGCTTGCAGTTGATGCCCGCCTAGTGTCAAATTGTTGACAGTCAAGGTCGCCAGGCCAGCAACTAAATTTGCGCTCCCAAGCAATCGACCTTCATCAAAGAAACTCACCGTTCCCGTTGGATGATCCCCTGCAATTCGCGCCTCCAAATGCAGAGGCGTACCGACTTCGGTCGATGCGGCTGAAGTATTGAGAACAACCGTAGTATCGACACCATAAACCGAAATTTGTTGCGACGCTGACGTGCTGGCTGCGTTATATGCATCACCGACATATACAGCGCGCACTGTTTGGAGTCCTCCAGGCATTGCGACGGTCAAACTGGCAGCGTTATTTTCAACAAGCCCTTCACCTAATAACTGTGTGCCGGTAAAAAACTGAACTCTTCCTGAAATACGAGCGGCGCCCGAAATCTGCGCGGTGAACGATTGCAAGTTACTTACGCCATTGAGCACTGCTTGCGTGTTCAATTTCACTTGTGTTTCAACAGGCAAAACGATTAATTTTTGCGTCGCCGATATACACGGATTATTATCTAAGTCACCCGAAAATACCGCGCGGAGATTGTATTCACCAACCGGCAAAGATGAAAGGGTAAGCGATGCTGTAGTGGTGACATTTGCGGTCGTTGCGAGTAGCGTATCGCCATTAAAAATCGAAACGGTACCAGAAGCCCAATACGAAGGTCGCACTAGGTCTGCCATGTCAATAATTACCTGAACCGCCGCCCCGTATTTGACTTGATTATTCGCATTCTTAATACTGTCTGCAAAACGAACACCAGCACTTGGGTTATTGAGATTTCCTATTGGGAACGAGTTATCTAGACCACCTACGACTTGCAACGTAACTTCGTTTGATACATTTGTATCGGCCCATTCACTGCCATCGGAACTTAAAACGGCTCGAATTAAACGATTACCGCCACGGGGTAAAGACACACTCAGGGTCGCACTGTTTCCGTTTAGACTGGCTACACCTAATGGGATACTTCCGTCAAAAAACGTGACCTTCCCATTGAAATTATCAGGATGGGGTTCCGCTAGATTGGCCAGATCAATCTGGGTTGACAAGCTCACGGTCTCACCCGCAGAAAGCGTTAACGAATTCGACGAGAGTAACAAAGGTATTTCACGCTTTTGTTGGCTCGGCGTAATGTATGTATACGCCCCAATACTGTGAGTCGGCGAATAGAATTCATCTCCCGCATAAAATGCATCAACCGACACATAGGAAGACAAAGAAGGCCGCGCTACCGAAACAAGCGATGCAATGCCGTTGATAATCTCTGCACTACCGATCTCGATACCTGAAAGACTGTCCTTAAATAACACGCTCCCGGTCGGGTAATGCCCTAGCCTTTGTGATTTACTGTAATCTGCCGAAATGACGAACGCTTCATTGACTTCCAATGTCGACTTAGATGCCGTCACCGTGCAAGCTGGGGTCATTCCATTCACTTTTAGATCGATGTACTGCACCGCTGTGGCGTTACTCTGATCGCCAGAATAAATCATTCGAAGTTTATGATCGCCGCGAGGCAAAAGAACATTACTCAATGTCAATTGTGTATTGCCATTTTGGGTGACTTGAGTTTGTCCAAGAGCGATGCCCCGCTCATCGACAACAGTGACATATCCATTAGGCGAATTCCCCTCAACATGAATACCAAGACTCAGGTCTTCGCCGCTAGTTAATTCACTCCGATTCTGATAATTTATACTCAGCACAGGCGCGACTCTATCTTGGACTACACGTGCCCCCACGCTTGTTGCGTTAAGCTCGTCACCCGCGTACGTTACGCAGATATCGTCAACCGAAATACTTGATGCCGCAGCATAAAATACGGCTCGCCCGTTTTCGAGTAATCTTGTTCCTAAGAGATTTTTATTGCCATCAAAAAAGCTTACAACGCCGTGCGGATTAAATCCCTCAACCCGAACAAATGCGCCGATGACATCGCCCCCCGATACCTGTAGCTTCTCAACAAAAAAGCTAGTATGTGTCGTCTTTGCATCCACCAGTTCGGCAATGATGTTGGATCGACTAAGCGCATTGTTTCCGTCACCCGAGTAAACGGCCTCTAGCTGATCAAGCCCGACGGGAATATTTTGAATATTTAAAGTTGCAACCCCATGTACAACATCGGCTCTGCCTAAGAACTGCCCGGGGCGATTATAAAAGCTAACTGTACCGACCGGATTATGGCCTTGAACCTGCGCCACTAAGGTGAAGGATTCCCCGGCTTGCACTTGCGTCTGACGCGAAGTAAGTGTTACGCTGGTTTGCGCCTGAGAAATGACTTCAGTCGAGTCGATCGACTGACTTGCACCATGGTTTTCATCGCCCAAATAAACAGCGTGCAAATTATTGACACCGACCGCCAAAGTATTCACCCGAAGTTGGGCAATTCCAGATTGCACAAGTGCATATCCTATCGCGTTTAAACCACTATAGAAAACAACCTGCCCAGTGACATCAGTGCCAGAAACGTTCGCCGTTAAACCAAGGTCACTGCCATAGGTTGTGGCACTAGCATCGAGTGCTAGTGTTGTCGTAGTTTCTGCGGCCAACAATGCCCTATCTTGAATGGCATTTGACGATGAACCTGCATATTGCTCGTCCCCCGAGTAAACTGCACTGATCGCAACATCCGTGGTAGGTAAATTTCGTGTGCTGAAGGTCGCGACACCACCGCTAATTAATGCACTTCCGATGATATGGTCGCCCGCAAAAAAACTAACAGTGCCACCAAATTTCGGAACAGTATTTGCTTGACTATAATTCGAAATGGTTGCTACAAAGGTGTGCAAGCCATTTACGCCGCCTTCTTGACTAATTTTCCTAAGCTCTAACTGAGTCGCACTTCCAAGGATATTTAAAGCAACTCCGATCCCATTACCCAACTTCGAGGTATCCACAGGTGTCGCGAGCCTATTGACCGAAAAGACATTAGACTGCTTGTCGTACACTGTTTGCGTTACGAAGCCTAGGCTGTCCACAGACCAATTGAGGCGACCTAAAGAGTCATAAAACTTCCATGCTTTTTGATCAGTCAAAGATGGGTTTGGGCGCAGCTGATCGACTTTAAGATCTAAAACATTTTGAGGCAAAACTTGGTCTACGCTCGTATCAAATCCCAAGGATAAAATAGGCAAGCGAGCGCCATCTACATGATTGGCATAACGAATCGAATAGGTTTCGTGGTTTGCAGCATCATAAACATACTCGGTCAGTAATCCAGAGGCATCCACTTCTGCTGATTTTCGACCTGCCTGGTCATACAAGCTGAAAGTTTTTGTCCCATCTGATTTCAAAGATAAACGTACTCGCCCTTCAGTGTCTCGCCAGTATCGTATTTGATCAATTGAATGAGCACCATCACTACGTAAGCTAGATATCAACTCACCGGCTCTATTGAAGAACGATGTCGTCGTAATCCCATTTATAGCAATCTCTTTGACGCTGTTTTTGACATCGTCATAGACGTAACTCGTAATCCCACCAGCCATATCACTTAGCGCAGTAATTCGACCCAAACCATCGTAGACATAGTTTGTGATGCCAGCATTACTCTCGGCATTTTGGGCAGCACTGATCGGGTCAATTTTCTTGATCAATTGACCTACTTGGTCGTAGAAATATCGGGTGATTTTTTGATGACCGTCGGCGATACCATTGCCCAGTGTATCGAGCGAATTCCATGCAATCTCTTGCGTTACTAGGCCTCGGAAGTCATATACATAGTCGGTGCGTTTTGTTTGTTCTTTATTTGCACTTTGCTCCACCCATTGGCTAAGCACTTGCTCAACTGGAGACCCACTCGCTGAATAACTGCTAGCCAAATAGTCGATCGTACTGGTGCGATTTCCATGCACATCATAACGATATTCAAGCACATGCCCATTTTGGGCAATACTAAAACGCAGGTGATTGTCCGTACTGTAGGCGTTGTAAGTCGTGAGAGAAGTATTGTAGGTATCTCGCGATTCAAAAAGTAACTCATTACGCGAGCCATAAGTTCTACGAATCTGATTGCCAAGTGGATCGCTGACTAAAGTTTGATTCCCATAACTATCATACTCAAAACGTGTCGTATTTCCGAGCGCATCAGTTTTTGTGACGACATTTCCTTGCGCGTCATAGGTGTAGGAGAAGCTATTCGCAATTCCATTCACACTAGGTCCAACTAGACTAATGATTCGTCCAAACGGATCGGTGGAATAGCGAGTTTCATTCCCCAACGAATCGCGCACCACGCGATCAGAACCCAAAATATGCGGCGGCACATAGCTCAAATGAAGTGGCAAATTATGAAGCTTTACCCCAACAGTTAAACTGGGGTTTCCAAGTACACTCTTAAATACTGAAATCGCTTCATCGCTATGCACGCCATACAATGTTTCTGCAATCGATGCCCACGTGTCATCTGGTTTAACGAGATAGAATTCGGGAACTTTGATTTTTGAAATTATATCTAGGTGAGAAGGTAAATCCCTCAATCTTAGGCCATCTGTTAGGCTCACGTTGGGGTACTGCGCCTGCAATAAACTGGCCGCATCATTGCTATTGACACCGTACAAACGATTTGCGATTGAGCGCCAAGTATCGTCCCCACGGACAGTGTAATACTCCGGAACTTCAACTTCTTTAAGCGCTTCGAAACTTATTGTTTCTGGAAGGTATTCCAATTTACTGTTATCGATCAATGATACGAAGCTCAGTTGACTTTTCAGAGCCTGAACGACCCTCGAAGAACCATCGCCATACAAATCTCTGGTCACGTAGTCCCATACGTAATCATCAAGATGACGATAATTAGACAAAGACGTGAGCTCTGTGCTTTTTGCATACGCTAGCGTTTCTGGCATATCTGAGAGTTCCATACCCTCTTGCAACCAAACATCGTGCATGCGTGCTTGAAGCGCTTTACCAGCATTACTTTCGCTATACATTTCGTTTGCGATACTGCCCCAAGTATCACCGGCTTTTACTGTATAAGTAGACGTCAAAATTCGATTCGCGTTTCGCTTGCTATTTAACTGAACCGGAAAATCTCTCAGCTTCGTACCGGCGTTTAAACTCACATCATGCATTTGAAACCGAAGTTCTTCGACTAGTTCGGCATCATTCGATCCATAGAGTGAGATGGCAATAGACTCCCATGTATCGCCATTTTGCACTTCGTAGTTAATCAAAACCGAGGAACGTGCAAGAATATGTCCATCTGCGCTAAGACTAGCCGATCCCCCCCCCAAATAAGCTGCCAAATTGGAGATCGACATGAGTTGATTCGGGGCGGACATTTTCGCCATCAACGAAGAACTCACTTCATCGCCAGAATTTAACATTGAAAAGCTTGCGATACTTTCCGGCCCGAGATGAACCCGATAAAACGGAGTCACTTGAATCTCATGTGCCACAGAATATGCCAATTGTTCTGGGATGCCTTCTAGAGGAAGTCCCTCCGTCAATTCAATATAATTGAGCGTCGAACGAAGACTATCGATGGCTTCTATATCGCGTGTACCATAAAGAGTTAAAGTAATGCTCTCCCATGTATCTCCAGCTTTAACAAGGTAATACGCTGGCACTGCTATTGTGACTGAGGTGGAATAAGTCAATTTCTCAGGTAGGCCTAGGAGTTTTTGACCTGGCACCAAGACCACATCTTGCATGACAATTTGTAAGGCACTGGCGGCTTCACTGTCTGAAGTATTGTAAAGAGCGACTGCAATGCTCGACCATGTATCGCCCACATTGATTGTGTAGTAAGGCGCTACTACATTCGTCACACTGGTGTTGTAAGTAAGTTGGGTTGGAAAATCGCTTAATTTATTGCCCGCAATTAGGGCGACATCATGTAATTCAAGTCGCAATTGATCGCTAGCTTCCGCATCATTCGTGTGATACAACGCATTGGCGATACTAGACCAAGTATCCTCCGCCTTAATAATGTAAAAGGCGGGAACAGTAACCGCTGCGCTTGTACTGTAATTCAGTTGGCTCGGGAAATGACTAAGTTCCATGCCTTCTGCGAGAACAACATCCCCCATTTCCAGGCGCAATTTATCCGCTGCTTGGGTATTGGATGTGCCATACAGTTCGAAAGCAAGACTGACCCAAGTATCATCCGTTTTAATTTTATAGTAGGCTGGAACAGTGACGACTACACTCTTACTGTAGTTTAGCTGCGAGGGAAATCCGGTGATTTTACTACCCACAGCCAAGACCTGATCCTGCATCTCGATACGCAATTTCGCGACCGCCTCTGCATCTGTCACCTGATAAACTGCCAATGCAATACTAGCCCAAGTATCCTCGGCTTTTATCGTGTAATAAGCTGGAACAGCGATGATCGCGCTAGTGCTGTAATTTAACTGCGCGGGAAGATTTGAGAGCTTGCCTCCTATCGTCAAATTCACATCATTCATGGCATGACGTAAGCTATCTGCTGCTTCTACATCAGTCGTCAGATAAAGCGCAGCGGCTATACTGCCCCAGGTGTCGTCAGTTTTAATCGTGTAATAAGGCGGAACAGTGATAGTCGCGCTGGTGCTGTAATTTAACTGCGCGGGAAAATTTGTAAGCTTGCTTCCGGTCGTTAAGTTCGCATCGTTCATTTCCTGACGAAGCTTATCTGCTGCGTCAGTGTCGTTCGTCTTATAAAGTGCAAATGTAATGCTGGCCCAAGTGTCTCCGGTTTTAATGGTGTAATAAGCCGGAACAGTGATAGTGGCACTGGTGTCGTAATTTAATTGCGCAGGGAAACTGGTCAGTTTGCTACCGGTCGAGAGACTCACATCGTTCATTACTTGACGTAATTTGTCCGCTGCCTCAGGGTCTGTCGTCTTATAAAGTGTAGTGGCAATGCTGGCCCAAGTATCGCCTGATTTAATGGTGTAATAAGCCGGAACAGTGATAGTGGCACTGGTGTCGTAATTTATTTGCGAGGGGAGATTGGTAAGTTTGCTGCCAGCTGAGAGACTCACGTCGTTCATTACTTGACGTAATTTGTCCGCTGCCTCGATGTCTGTTGTTTTATAAAGCGCCGCTGCAATACTAGCCCAAGTATCACCCACTTTAATGGTATAAAAAGGCGGCACGGAAATTGTCGCACTGGTGTTGTAATTCAATTGTGCGGGAAAATTTGTAAGCTTACTGCCTGAAGTCAGAACCACATCATTCATTAGCAAACGTAGTTTTTCCGCTGCCTCTAAGCTCGTGGTTTGGTAAAGAGAACTGCTGATTGCCCCCCAAGAATCACCAACCTTGACCGTATAGTAAGCGGGAACCGTAGCGGAATAATTCAAGGAAACCGGTACGTGGATTTTCCCTCCCACCAAAGGCAAATCAGGTGCTGAAAGTGATGCCTGCAATGCCTTATCTGCTTCGGATGTACCATACAATTTCAAAGCAATATCAGCCCAAGTTTCACCCGCTGCTATTAAATAATATGCTGGTACAGTTCCAACATAATTCAACTGATTGGCAAAATTAAGCAGTTTATCGCCTGCAACCAAAGCTTGGTTGTGCATAGCATCTTGTAATGCGGCAGCCGCCTCAGAAGTTCCGTAAAGCACACTGGCGATTTGCCCCCATGTATCGCCCACTTGAACAAGATAATAGGGAGCGACACTTGCTACGTAATTTAAATTCGTAGGCAAACTGAGTTTTGCACCTACGGCCGGGGCACTTGCCCCGCCCATTTGAGCCTGTAGCGCACTTGATGCTTCACTTGTACCATACAGTTCAGTCGCCAAACTAGTCCATGTATCACCTGCTTTTACCAGATAATAAGCCGGCACGGTTAGCTGATAAGGCTGCGTCGCCGAAAGATTATTCAGTGAGCTCCCTGCAAGCAAGGGAGGATTACCTAAAGCATCTTTTAAGGCTATCGCAGCGTTCGCAGTACCGTAGAGTGCTGTCGCTATACTTGCCCAAGTATCGCCTGACTGAATTTTATAAAATGGCGGGACGTTAACGTCAAAAGTAAGCGCCACCGGAAGAGAAAGTTTTGCGCCTATGACTGGACTAGGAGCACCTCCCATTTGTTTCTGGAGTTCGCTTCCGGCATCAGACGTACCGTATAGATTAGCTGCGATCGTATTCCAAGTATCGCCGCTCTTCACCAAATAAAATGGAGGAACGGATTTAACATAGCTAAGCGAACTTGGGAAACTCTTTAGCTTGACACCTGCGGTCAAAGTAGGATTGGACATCGCCGACTGCAAACTACTGGCAGCATCACTGGTTCCATAAAGTTTTGTAGCAAGCGATGCCCACGTGTCTCCGCTTTGAACTACATATTGCGGCGCAACGTTCACAATGAAACTCAGATTTGCAGGCAAATTTAGTTTCGAACCAAGCACGGGAACCGCGGCCCCGCCCATTTGATTTTGCAGTTCAGCAGCGGCATTTGCAGTGCCATACAAAGACGTCGCCATGCTTACCCAAGTATCGCCACTCTTAACTAGGTAATAGGCTGGAACCGTTTGAGTCGTTGTATAGTTTAGCGAGGCTGGGAAATTTGACAGTCGGTTACCCACTATCAGAGCGGGATTACCCAAACTAGTCTGTAACGCGGATGCCACGTTTGCGGAACCATAAACAGCCGTGGCTATTGAAGCCCAGGTCGCATTGCTTGGGATTGTGTAGTAGGGCGTTACATCCGCATTAAAATGCCCACTAAAAACGCTATCGATGGTCTCAGATCCATTTTTTTGTAACCACAAGACATTCGTATTACCCGAAGCGTCAATCGCGACAGACGGAATCATCGTCGCTGTAATTGCGTTATTATTCGCTACACCCACATCGTCAATTGCCGTAGCCGATACCTGCCAGGCATTTCCGCTAAATCGATTAAGGTAGAGATTGTTGCGTGTGCCATCCGTCTGCACAAAAGCGACACTTGCTTGTCCAGCGTCATTAATACTTACACTCGGTGAGTTCGCCTTACCCGCAATATTTTCAATGCCTTCTGGTGAGGACCCCACCCAAACACCCGCTACAGAGCGCCGCGCAAACACGCTTCCAGACTGTATCCACGAAACGATTGCATTACCGTTACCACTGACACTCAAAGCTGGAACGCCGCTCGCGGTCGTACTTAGCGTTGTCGATGCGGCCCAAGAATTTGAGCTTGCAGCGTAAGAGCGTGCAAATAAAGAGGTTCCCTGCAGCCATACCGCGAGACCATTTCCATTTCCGTCAAATGCCAACTTAAACGAAGTTACCGCAGTTGTGGTGTTTTCCAGTGCCGTCGCGGTTGGATTTGACCAAGAATTAGTCGCCGCTGTGTAACGTGCAGAGAATAAGCTATCGACGGTTTCAGCGCCATTCTTTTGCAACCATAAAACGCTTGCATTTCCACTCGCATCCATCGCCAACTGTGGAACCATCGTCGCGCTTAGTGCATTATTATTGGCTGTTCCTTTATCATCGATATTGCTTGCCACAACAGACCAGCTCGTTCCGTTATAAACATTCGCCAGTAGATTCAGGCGAGTTCCATCGGTTTGACTAAAGGCTACCACCGCACGACCACTATCGTTGATTGTGCCGTAGGGGCGAGCCGCCGCACCTGTAGCATTTTCCAGCAATGGAATTGTCGTCGCCCCATCCCAAATTCCAGCAATAGAACGGCGAGCGTAAATATTATTATTCTGAACCCAAGTAACTAAGGCATTGCCGTTCGCACTCATAGAAAGATGCGGAGTAGCAGGTGTTCCCGCGAGCGCGCCGTCCAACACGATCGCTGCAGACCAAGTATCATTATTCTTGGTATAAGTGCTTACATACAAATTTGTGCCCAATATCCAAACGGCAAGCCCATTACCATTCTTGTCCAGCAAAGTCTGAGCCGACTTTGCTCCTGCCGTGCTCAAGGACTCGCGTAAGCTCGCTGCGCTCCATCCGATTTGTGGAGTCGTTAGCGCAGCTGCAATTTGACTATAACTCGTCGTTACGGTATCCGTGGTTGAAAGCTTGGTGCTGTCAACGATGGCTGTTTGGTTCTCCGTTATTGAAAGTTTCGAGGCATCCAAATTCGCCGCAAATTGATCACTTGTCGCCAATTTCGTGTTATCAATGCCTGCATTATTTGTGATTGAGGTCGCTAATTTTGAGTTGTCGAGCGAAGCGACATGATCCTCCACAACAGACAGCCGAGTGCCATCCACTTGTGTACTACGATTTTCCGTTGTTTGCAAAACAGGAACAGCGAGACTGGCAGTGAGAATGTCGTTTGTTGAGAGTTGAGCTGAGCTAACAGAAGCATTTCGTGTTTCTTGCGTCGAGAGCTGAGCGTTAATCAAACTATCTGCGTGTGGCGTAATTTGAATTTCTGTATTTTCTAGTAGACCTGACTCTAAATTGCCAGCGTGACTTGTTATTTGAATTTCTGTAGTGGCCAATCCAGCACTATCAACGACATTTCCATGCGTTGTCACTTGAATCTCTGTCGTTGACAGTACATTCCCATCGATAGCCATCTGATGCGCAGTAATTTCAACTTCAGATGTCGACAGTTGATTTGTCTGCACAGCATTGACGTGAGGTGTAACACGTACTTCCGAACTTAAAAGAGCTCCCGCATTGACATTGGCCGATTGCGCACTTGATTGAACTACCGTTGTTGAAAGAGCGGTTTCTATTAGCTGCTCAACGTGACTGGTAATTTGAATTTCCGAAGTATTGAGGGGCGCTGGATCCAGGCTATTCGCATGTGGAATAACTTGAATCTCTGAAGTAGATACACCGCTAGCATTGAGATTACTCTCATGCGCCTGGGTCGTCGGCGCGGTGGTAGTCACCGCGTTTCCATTTAGCGTACTAGACCTATTCTCTTGGACGTATTCAACAGTTTCTAAATAATTCGTGTTGAGATGGAGATTTTCCGTTACCTGTTCAGTATCAGTATGCGACAACTGATTGTGATCAAGCAAATGCGGCTCAATTACATTGTCGGTGTTTGTAAGCGCACCCGCATGAATATCCGCCGTTGTCGGAATGGTGTTGACCGTTTCCGTGTATTGATATTGTGTCGAGCGCAGAACCCCATCAACAAACTGTTGAGTTTCACTGACACGCCATTGTCCGTTTACTTCACGATAGATGAAATTAACTTGGCTGCCATCTGATTCGGTAATTGATGCCAGACGTTTGCTCTCACCATCGTAAGAATATTGTGTTAGGTATCTCGCGCCGTCGGAAATACTATTATCATCCGGACTAAGATCAATCGCCACCGAAGCCAAGCGATTCAATTCATCATAAACATAGTGGATTCGTGTGGATTCTGTCGCATCAACTCTAAGATTTCTTACTTGGCTTAAGTTTTTCCCTTGGTAGTCAAAAACTAGAGATTCGCCATTTTGGTCGACCACTGAACTTAGCAAATCATGATCATAATGAAACGAAAGGAAATTACCATCCAAATCGTATTGCTTGAGCAAACTTCCAACTCCCCCAATCCAACTATACGTTTCCTTCAGGTGTCTGGTTTTATCACTCCATGTCCAAGTTGAAGTATCCGCATCAAAGCTCAATGTTTCGGATCCCCCATTTCCATCGTTAAATACATAACGCGTTCCATCGAAATGAAAGACCTGGATTGCTCCGTCCTCCTGGGTACGAGAAACTGCACTGAGTGATTGATTCAGGCTGCCAGCAAGCTGACCAATGCCTCGATAAAATCCTATTCGCCAGTTGTCATTATTATCCCCATCTACGCCACCTTGACTGTTATAGGTTCTCAAAACAGCGGCATCTAGTGCGTGCTCAAGCAAAAACGTATCTTTATTTTGTACGGCCAAATTTCCAGTGGAAATATTTACATAGGCTCGCTCACCATTTAGGTTTTGCTCAGGCTTGTTCAGCTGGCCACCGGAATTGACTTGATCCATTGCTGTACGACCAAGTCCGATACCATTTCCACTAACGATCATTACCATAAACGCCACCTAAAAAAAGGATTAATATTAAAAAGATATTTATTTGAGCCATTAAAAGCCACTGATATAAACAAGGTATCCAGATATTTTTGGAAATGTTTAGTGAAAACTGGGTTTTTTTGAAAATATTTTTTAAATGGCGTGAAATCAATCAAAAAAATTCCTAAAAAGATAGACGCGATAGCACAACAAAGCTAAAAAAACTTTAATTATTGCCAGTATTTATTGTAGTCATCCAATTAAACGCCTCTGATAATTATTTTTTTAACAAATTAAGAGAACAAGCTGGCGTAGAAATAATGAACTCTCAAGTAATCTGCGCCCAATTTAATACGATCGCCAATCCAGAAATATCGATGAGGGGCTGTATTGAAAAAATTGCCCAATCTTCCACGATCTTAAAAAATTAAATCGATAGACTTGAATTGACTATTAGCGTGTGGAACGTCAAAGGTACTCGGTTCCTTTCGAAAAAAAGTCCTACGACTCTGAGCAGCGCCGGGCAAGAATAAAATGAGGGTATTGCGAAGTAGATCCGTTTATTTTCCACGTGTATCGCATTGGCAAATCAGCCAAGCTATCGTGATTGCAGAGAATTGACAGCATGATTCCGAGCCCAACACCCATCAGGATTTGCCGTCGTGGCAAATGCATTTTTCGCGATAGCTTGTGCGGGAATGAGGCTGAAGGGCACCGATATTGCCACAGCGGGTTCCATCGAAAAATCTGCTTTCCTTGCACTCATCCTGCGCAGTGCCTAAAACAGTGTCATTGGCCTCAATGTGCCGGAATGGAAAATAAAAAAGGGACCGCAAATCAATGCGATCCCTTTTTTACTCAATATTTGGTGGGCCTCCCGTGAGTCGAACACGGTACCAACGGATTATGAGTCCGCTGCTCTAACCAACATGAGCTAGAGGCCCTATTGCTAAGCCGCTGATGCGTCCCAGAAAATAAGCGCACATTGTATTACATTTGCACTGTCGCTTACAAGTAATGCTTGCTGGGCGATTGCGATTCATCTGCGTTTTTGCGCGAGCCAATCGCCTGTTGCTGAATTTGGATCTGCTGATGACTCAGAATAAAAAACCCCGCAATTATTAAGCTGCGGGGTTTTTGACGTTAACTACTTTAACTCGCTTAATTAAAGTAATCGTGCCAGTATCAATTAGATTAAATCAATTACCTTCCAAGAAGCTCTTGAGTTTATCTGAGCGTGAAGGATGGCGCAGTTTGCGTAGCGCTTTGGCTTCTATTTGGCGTATCCGCTCACGGGTTACGTCAAATTGTTTGCCGACTTCTTCCAAGGTATGATCGGTCGACATTTCAACACCGAAACGCATACGCAAGACTTTTGCTTCGCGTGGTGTTAAGGAGTCCAGCACATCTTTAACGACATTGCGCATCGAGGCGTGCAAGGCCGCATCGGACGGTGCCAAGGTGTGATTGTCTTCGATAAAATCACCTAAATGTGAATCGTCATCGTCACCGATAGGCGTTTCCATGGAAATCGGTTCTTTGGCGATTTTCATGATCTTGCGGATTTTATCTTCCGGCATTTCCATCTTGATCGCGAGTGTTGCAGGATCGGGTTCGGCACCGGTTTCCTGCAAAATCTGACGTGAGATACGATTCATTTTATTGATCGTTTCTATCATGTGTACAGGAATACGAATCGTGCGCGCCTGATCGGCGATAGAACGGGTGATGGCCTGACGTATCCACCAAGTTGCATAGGTCGAAAACTTATATCCGCGACGGTATTCAAACTTATCAACCGCCTTCATCAAGCCAATATTGCCTTCTTGGATGAGGTCCAAGAATTGTAAGCCACGGTTGGTATATTTTTTGGCGATGGAAATAACGAGGCGCAAATTGGCTTCGGTCATTTCACGTTTTGCTTTACGAGCTTTCATTTCGCCAGCCGACATTTTTTTGTTAATGCCACGCAGGTCAGGAAGCGGTAACACGACGCGCGCTTGCAGGTCGATCAATTTTTGTTGGAGCTGCTGTACCGAGGGAATATTGCGTCCTAACACAGCGCTGTAGGCATGTCCGGAATTCACTTCGCCATCCACCCAAGCGAGGTTGGTTTCATTACCGGGAAATACTTTAATGAAGTGGGAGCGCGGCATGCCGCAACGATTCACCACGACTTCTAAAATTTGTTTTTCGACGTGACGCACTTCGTCAACTTGGCCACGCAAGGTGTCACATAATTTTTCCACGACTTTGGCGGTAAAACGTATGCCTAAGAGTTCGTTAGAAATGGTTTCCTGCGCTTTGATATAGGCTTTGGAGTTATAGCCTTCTTTTTCAAAAGCCTTGCGCATTTTGTCGAAATTTTCCGAGATCACTGCAAATTTGGCCAGCGAGTCGCGCTTGAGTTGTTCTAACTGTTCAGCCGAAATACCCGCGGCAACGCCAGTTGCTTCGTCCTCATCTGCTTCGTCCTCTTCTTCGTCTTCATCCTCTTCGTCTTCTTCGCTTTCAGCGACAACGACTGGGGCTTTTTCGTCTTCTGAGCTGGCGTTGGGGTCGACCAAACCGTCCACGATGTCGTCTACTTTTATTTCATCACTGGCGATGCGTTCCGCCGAAACCAAGATTTCTGCAATCGTGGTAGGGCAGGCAGAAATCGCCTGTATCATGTCTTTAAGACCTTCTTCGATTTTTTTGGCGATGACAATTTCGCCTTCGCGTGTGAGCAACTCAACCGTGCCCATTTCACGCATATACATACGGACGGGGTCGGTAGTGCGACCGAAGTCGGAATCGACGGTGGACAAGGCCGCTTCAGCCGCTGCTTCCACTTCGTCGTCGTCGCTGGCAACCGTGACGACATTGTCGGACAAGAGCAAGGCTTCTGCATCGGGAGCTTGTTCGTAGACGGCGACACCCATGTCGTTAAAGGTGCTGATAATGCCTTCAATCGCTTCGGGGTCAACCACGTTTTCCGGTAAGTGATCGTTGATCTCCGCGAAGGTTAGATAACCACGATCCTTACCCATTTTAATCAGGGTTTTGAGGCGTTGGCGGCGACGTTCTAATTCTTCTGCGGTCGCTTCAGGATCAGCTGAAAACGCATCTTTCAGTAGTGCTTTTTCTTTGGCTTTGCGATCTTTCGCTTTCGCCTTATCGATGGCCTTCATTTCGGCGCGCTCAACTGCATTAAGCGCGGCCATTTCTTCATTTTCAGGCTGATATTCTTTCGGTTTCCGACCCCGTCGTCCAGGCACTTTTACGCCCGGCAAAACATAGCCAGAGGTGTCGATCGCCGCCAACACTGCTGCATCGGTCGTTTGACTCACAGTGGGTGCAGAGCCTGTTTTGATTTCTTGCACTTCGGGCGCCTTTTCGGATTTAGCTGTACGTTGACTTGGCTTCTTCACTGGCTTCGATTCAATAATTTCAACTGGCTCGACTTTAATTTTCGCGGAAACTTTCTTGTCGGTGACGGGTGAGGCTAGGCTTACTTTATTGGGCTTAGCGCTTGGCGTTGGGCTTGGTTTTGCACTCGACTTTGCATTGAGCTTTTCCTGCGCTTTGCTCAACTTCGGTTCGGATTTACTTCCTTCTTTTGCAGCACGTAATTTTGGCACTTCAGCTTCCTTTTTACTCACCGTCACATTGACATTCTTTTTTACGATCTTGCTCTCAGCCAATTTTGACGGCTTCATTTCCACTTTAGGCGGTTTAGCGCCTTTGGCAAGGACTTTTTGCGCGGAACTTTTTACGGTTGCGGGGCTTGATTTACTGGCTTTTGTAAGCTTGCTTGTAGCGGCTTTAACGGGTGTTTTTGCGGCCTTAGGCTGCGGCTTTGCTAGATTTTTTGCGGATGCGGCAGATACTTTGCTCGTTGTTTTCACGGCAGTGGTTTTATCGATTTTCTTGGCCGTCGGCTTACTAGATTTGCTGCTAGTCGTTGCCGTTGACGCTTTGGAAGTGGCCTTTACGACCGCGGCTTTCGGCTTATTGGTCAACTTAGCGGTTGGCTTGTTTGCCACCTTCGCCACTTTCGCCACAATCACAGGCTTAGTCGCTTTTGCTGAAGGCGAGGCTTTAGTCGCGACCTTTTTGGTCGAATTTTTGGTCACTGTGGGCGTTAGTTTTTTCGCGGGTTTCTTCATTGCACTAGCCATTGAATCAAACCATCCGCAGCAATAATCGTGATCTGAACTAAAAATTGTGTGAAACCGCTTAATTTATTCTTATCAAGCAACAGTTCAACAACACTTTTCTCAGTTTTCCTATTTTTGCAACGGTGTTTTGGGTTACTCGGAGGAGCGAATGCTCACCTAAACAACACATTCCCAGCTTAAATGACGCTTAATTAACGTCACCACGATTGAGAATGAAAACAACCTAAGACCTTGAATCGAAAGCCTTTAATTATAGCACCTGCCTCACTTTTACTCAATCGACTAGGCATGAGCATCGGCACATTCCCAGTCATAACTGCTAAGAACTTACCGTAGAATGAGCACTTACGCAACACCCCTACCCGCGGCCTCTAGCTCAGCCTCACGTCTGATGCTATCGAGTATCTGCATGATTTCACGATAACGCGCCACTTCATGCGTCTCACGCAAACCCATTTTGGCCAATTGTTCCATTTCCATCTTGAGCACTTGTGACCTTATTTGGCGCAATGCGCCCGCTAATTCAAGAGCAACCACTTCAATATCAGAATCCGTTTGTTCGGCGATTTCCGCGATTAAAGGATCAAAATCGGCATTTTTTGCACGCAAAGCATCCGCCACGACGGCAAAATTGGCATTTTCACCCATCGGTTGCGCCAATTCCAGCAAAGTCACGAGCATTTGCCCGGCATCGGGTGCTAGTTGGCTCGCTTCCTGCACCAAAGCGGGTGTCAACATCCAAGACAAAGCCGGATGCGCCAGCAAAATTCGTAATACTTGTCGCTCCAATCCCACGGGCGCGCTTCGCTTGGAACGTGGCGGCGCTGTTTTCATCCGTGCGACTGGCTGCGCCAGTTCAAATAAGCTTTCGATCTCCTGCGCACTCGATTGCGTCGCCTGTGCCAAACTGCGCACTAATTGCAGACGCAAAGAGGATGGCTGCATTTGTTGCATCAAAGGCTTAGCATCAAACTGGGTTTGCGCCCGTCCTTCGGCGGTTGTGAGATCATGATCAGCAATCACTTCGCGCATAAAAAATTGCGACAAAGGCATTGCATCATTTATTTCTTGCGCAAAAGCCTCAGCGCCACGTTCCCGTACAAAACTATCTGGGTCATGCTCGGTCGGCAAATACAAGAATTTAATAATCTTGCCGTCTGTCACCTGCGACAAACAAGCATCGAAAGCACGTCTAGCAGCGCGCCGACCTGCACTATCGCCATCAAAACTAAATACCAATTGATCGGTTTGGCGCAGTAATTTCTGCACGTGGGTCGGGGTACACGCCGTACCCAAAGTCGCCACGGCTTGCGGAAACCCCAACTGCGCCAATGCGACCACGTCCATATAACCTTCCGTGATCAACACGTAACCCGCTTCGCGGATTGCTTGGCGCGCTTCAAACAAACCATAAAGTTCCAGACCTTTTTGATACAAAGCGGTCTCGGGCGAGTTGAGATACTTGGGCTCACCTTGATCCAAAATACGCCCACCAAAACCGATGATCTGACCTTTGGTATTGCGAATTGGGAACATGATGCGATCACGGAAGCGATCATAGCGCTTGCGATGCGCGCCTTCATCATCCGTTTTATCGATCACCATGCCCGACTCAACTAAGGCGCTGACTTGATAATCAGCGAACACCGAACGCAAAGCATCCCAAGCATCAGGCGCATACCCCAAACCAAATCGTGCTGCAATTTCACCGCTCAAGCCGCGCCCTTTAAGGTAGGCAATCGCGCGTTCCGAAGTACGCAAAGTCTGGCGATAATAGTCGCCTGCCTTCGTCATCACTTCACTTAAAGCCAAACTCTTAGCCAGCACTTCAGCACGCTGAGCGGGCAATAATTTATCCTCAATCGGCACGATCATGCCATTGTTTTGCGCCAAATCTTTAATCGCATCGACGTAAGTCAAGCCCGAATATTCCATCAAAAAGCCGATGGAACTGCCGTGTGCTCCACAGCCAAAACAATGGTAAAACTGTTTGGTAGGACTAACCGTAAAACTTGGGGATTTCTCGTTATGAAAGGGGCACAAACCCATGTAGTTTGCGCCGCCTTTTTTAAGCTGGACGTATTTTCCCACCACATCGACAATATCGACTCTGGCAAGCAAATCCTGGATAAAACTTTGTGGTATCACTGTTGTATCACTGTTGTATTAAGCTGCATCGCTGTTGCATCACTGTTGCATCAAACTAATGCAATCAAAAAATAGGGGACCAAATCCGCGCTTCCCTAGCTTAGTCTAAACAAACAGGCGAACCACGCAAAATTAAGTACGTGCCGCCAATGCCGCTTTCACCAAACCAGAGACTATCGTCATATCAGCACGTCCCGCCAATTTTGGCTTCAATACGGCCATCAATTTACCCATATCTTGTGGACCACTGGCACCCGTTTCAGCCACAGCTGCGGCCACCGCGGCGGCCATTTCTGCCTCGCTCAAACCGGCTGGCATATATGCTGAGAGTATGGCCAATTCGGCTTTTTCTATGTCCGCTAAATCTTGTCGACCACCCGCTTCAAACTGGCTGATTGAATCTTTGCGTTGCTTGATCATTTTTTCGATAATCACCGTCACCATCGCGTCGTCAACTACAATCCGCTCATCGACTTCTTTTTGCTTGATGGCGGCTGTGATGAGACGAATCGCGCCGAGCTTGGCAGTCTCTTTCGCGCGCATCGCATTTTTCATATCTTCGGTAATTTGTTCTTTTAAGCCCATACCAACCCCAAAAAAATAAATGATGAAATAACAAAACCCGCTGCGGTACACCGGAGCGGGCATGCAAAACCTAAAGCAATTTCAAAACTAATTACAAGCAGATCTGTGGCGGATTATTGAATTAAATCAAACCAAAACAATCAAATTCACCATCAAACTAAGCAATCAGAATTAATACATTTTCTTAGGCAATTGCTGACTACGAATACGTTTGTAGTGACGTTTAACAGCCGCAGCCAAACGACGCTTGCGCTCTGCAGTTGGTTTTTCATAGAACTCGCGAGCACGCAATTCGGTCAAGAGACCGGTCTTTTCGATGGTGCGCTTGAAGCGACGCATGGCGACTTCGAACGGCTCGTTTTCTTTAAGGCGAATTGTGGTCATGTAAGTTCGGAACCAAGTAAAAATTTATAGGAAGACCGAGATAATAACAGTCTTTTTCAAACTTGTGAAGCCTGCTGATGAAATCTTATGCAAATAAGCGCGGCATAAAGGATACAAAGATGATTTCCTACTAGCCGATTACATAAAAAACTTAGCCCTCTTAACATAGGTAAAAAGCATGCAGCACCCAGAGGCAAAATAAGCGATGCAGATTTTAGACTATGTTACGGTTCATCATTGATGCTTGATGAATTTCTCATGGTTTTCTCTGTGTCTCTGTGTTGAGTGGTTTGCTGCTTTGAAATGATTTCATGTCATCGTCTCAAGTTTGTTTAAGGAGGCTCAGACTTAAACCGCACTCCCCGCAGCAAAACCAGATGCCCACGCCCACTGAAAATTAAAACCGCCCAGCCAACCGGTCACATCTACCGCCTCGCCAATAAAATACAAACCCGGCACGCGCGTCGCCATCATGGTTTGCTGTGACAATTCACGTGTATCGATACCGCCGCGTGTCACTTCGGCTTTACGATAAGCTTCCGAGCCATTAGGCACTAATTCCCAACGATTGAGTTTTTCACCCAGCAAACGCAGGCGCTTGTCAGGCATATCGGCGATTTTTTGATCACCTTGGAAATCATGGGCAAGCAGTAAGCCATCCACCAAGCGAGCCGGTAAATAAGCTGTTAAAAAATTAGCCAAATTTTTCTTGGTACTGGTTTTAGCCTCAATCAAAGTCTGGGCCACGTCCAATTCAGGCAATAAATTAATGCGAATTGCCTGTCCATCCTGCCAAAAACTAGACACTTGCAAAACCGCAGGGCCCGACAAACCGCGATGGGTAAATAATAAATCTTCACGAAAAACTACCGGCTTTTTCTTATCGCCGGATGCCGCTACCGCCTCTATATCAACTTCCAAGGAAATCCCCGCCAAAGGGATGAAAGCGGCCCAAGCCGCACTATCAAAAGTCAAAGGAACCAAGGCAGGTCTAGGCGCAACGAGCTTAAGCTCAAACTGTTTTGCGATGCGATAGGCAAAATCAGTGGCACCAATTTTGGGAATCGACAGGCCGCCCGTTGCAATCACCAACTGCGCAGTGTCAACGATGCCGGCATTCGTTATCACGCGAAAACCCTGATCCACACGCGCTACCTCAGATACGGCGCAAGGCATGCGCCACTGCACTTGACCGGCATCGCATTCACTTTTAAGCATACGAATAATATCTTCCGCACTCTCATCGCAAAAAAGCTGCCCCTTATGTTTTTCGTGGAAGGCAATGTGATAGCGCTTGATCAAACTAAGGAAATCTTGTGGCGTGTAACGTGACAACGCGCTCTTACAAAAATGCGGATTTTCAGAGAGAAAATTTTGGTGGCTGGTGTGCAGATTTGTAAAGTTGCAGCGCCCGCCGCCAGAAATACGAATTTTTTCTGCCAAACGACTCGCATGATCGATCATCAAAACCCGCTTTCCGCGCTGCCCCGCAACCGCTGCACACATCATGCCTGCGGCACCTGCACCGATCACCACGAGGTCAAATTGTGGCGTGTTTTGTCGTGTATGGGTCGATTCAGGCATAAGTTTCGGTATTGGTGGTCTGAGGGCGCTCATTGTAAAGCCAATCGCAGAGCAGCGTTACCCCGCTCGCAAAGCCTTTGAATATGCGAGGCACAGCTCGACTTGACGTGCGATATTCGCTGGAACTGACTTTTCACCTGCGAGCACGGCTTGTATCCAGGCTGCGGTGGTGTCGGCATCGGCAGATTCGGGCAAATCAATTTCTTGGCCTAGCAATTGGGCTTCTGTTTCGAGCAGGGTCTCACCTTGCCCCATCGCGTAATGATCGATTTGCTGCGCTCGCCCGGTGCTGGCCACCACCTCGCCTTCCGTGCCACGCATCAAAAATGCAGCGCCTTCTTTATGCGGCGCAAGTTGGCAAAAATAGTCGTCGAGCATACTGTGATATTCAGGGTGAGTGTAAGCACACAAACGCAAGGCCGGTACATCGAATGGCTGCAGCAATTTCACGAGCGTATGGGTGGAATTACGCACCCCCAAAATCCGTCGCATCGCCAAGATGCGCTGCATCGCTGGCGCGAGCTTATCGATAGGTACAAAGGCCGCTTGTCCTTGCGTCATTTGCTGCTGCGCCTGTTCTGCGTCTAGCGCGAAGGACTGACCCAAGGCTAAAAAGATTTCCGCTGTCGTTACACGACCGGCATCTTGCCTAACCCCATGCACCAAAACAGGCGCACCGGCGCGCGCCAATAAGATGGCAAGCAGAGGCGTTAAATTGGGCTTTTTTCGCGCTCCGTTGTAGCTTGGTATCACAATCGGGGCGTATCTTGCAGCAGGACTACAGGCCATGCGCATAACGAAGGGCTTACTCGCATCAAGAAAACCAGCGACTTCGTCCACCGACTCGCCCTTGATACGCATCGCCAACAAAATGCCTCCCATTTCCAAATCGGACACTTCACCCGCCAACATCGCGGCATACAATAATTGGGCATCTTGCCGACTGAGACTACGCGCACCCGCCTTACCTCGGCCGATCTCCTTGATGTATCGACTGGCTGCAAATTGAATTTTACTGAGTTCTGTATTTGAATTTTCCATCATGCAAGCTTACACTGAGATGCGACAGTTGAACAAATGCGACTATAAAGTATTGCGGCCAGCACTCAGCCCTACGGTCTATCGGCAAGCAAAGTAAGATAAATGCCAAGTTTTCAAATTAAAGTATTATTTTTTTGGTAGTGGGGGCTGATTAGTCCTATGCCATAAACGTATTTCTTCGTTATACTTAGAAGAATTCCTTATGCTTTTGTGATGAAGTTGCCAGCTTTCTTTAAATGCGAAAATCATGACCCATCCTGAAACCGAGAATATTAATCGTAGTCATCTCAAGATTTTATTGGTCGATGACGACGAATTCTTGCTCGATTTAATGCGCGAATCCCTGCTCGGTTTAGGTGTAGGAAGCGTGGACATTGCACGCAATGGACTCGAAGGACTGGGCTTCTACAAACGCACACAGGACAAACCCAATGTCGTCATCTGCGATTTATGTATGCCGCAATTAGGCGGCATGGAGTTTCTCAGTCATCTTGCGCGCGAAGGCTGCAAGGCCGATGTCTTGATTATTTCAGGCCACAATCATGTCCCGCCCAAAAATACGCACTGGAATCTGGCCTATTACAATGGCCCCGTTCTCAACCTCGCAGAGAAACTCGCGCGAATTCAAGGTCTAAACGTAAAAGCGACCTTTGAAAAACCCATCACCCACGAAAAACTGATGGATATGATGCAGTTGCTCGAACACAAGAATGCTCCTGCTCAGCAACAAGACAAAGCCTAACCGAAGCCCACCTCAACAGCACAGGAAACATTCCCATGATTCTGGGTCTCAGAAGCAGCATTTATCCGGTCAAAGATTTGAGCGCCGCGAAACAATGGTACTCGCGTGTTTTAGCTTGCCAGCCCTATTTCGACGAAGTTTTTTATGTCGGCTTTACGGTGGGCGGTTTTGAATTGGGACTAGTTCCCGACGGTCAGCCCGGCACCAGCGGTTCCCAGGCGCTCTGGGGCGTGCAAAATGCCGATCAAGCCTTGGCGCATTTGCTCAGCTTGGGGGCGACACTGCTCGAAGCCGTGACCGATGTCGGCGGCGAAATTCGCGTCGCTGCAGTGCAAGACCCCTTCGGTAATCGGTTTGGCATCATCGAAAATCCGCATTTCGATGCCGCGCAGATGCGATAACGCCAAAGTCAAGCATGCACAAATGCGAAAATTTATACATGCCCGGAAAGACCCAAACGCTTGATTTTGATCATAAAATTTCAACGATCAGCCTCAATCCTCATTTGTTTCAACACGCGCTTTGTCAAACGCTTTGCCGAAAAAAAGCGCATTGTCTAATACGCGCCGACTGCCCACCCAGCCACTTCTAAATCCGAGTGCCGCACTCGACAATATTACGCTACCCTGACCAATGCGCTCAGCAGTCAATGCTGCACTACCCGCAATACGTTTGGCATTTTCAGATGAGGCGTAACCACTTAACACAGGCGAACTACTAAACGCGGCTACCGTCGCGTAAGGGTCGCCCTCTAAACGATAAACTTCACTATGGGTACGAAATACTGGCAATTGATCACGAGGGAAACCAGCGGCCAAAGGATGACTACGATCAAGTTCGGTTTCGAAAATAACGCCAGCAATCAAGTCTTTCGCGGCGTTTGTGTCTTGATCTTTATAGGCTAATCTTACTTCCTTGGTTTTTTTCTCGTCTACTTTTTTATCCTCAGCATCGGTTTTCTTATTTGCCGCTTCATTTTTCACCCACTTGGTATGCAAATAGCTTTGCGTGCTCGCCCAACGCATCGCCCCTTCAATGCCGATCACCACACCACCTTGTTTGACAAAGCGTTCAATATTTTTATTCGCCTCGTCCGACAAACGATAGCTGCCATCAGCCATCACGAGATGGGTATAACGCTCTAAATTGCTATTGGCTAAACGGTCTAGATGCAGCTGTGTCGTGGGTAACTGCAAGCGGGTATCTAACCAATGCCACAATTCGCCCACCGAAGTTGAGTCTAAACCCGTCCCGACTAACAAAGCGACACGCGGCGCTTCGACATTTTTGAGACTAGCGCTGCCCAAATCAATACCGCTACCGCCCGCCGCCGAGCTGATGCTCAAGATTTCCACGCCGGCTTTTGAACTCGCTTGTTCTAGCATTTCGGCGAGCGCACTTGGGCTCAAGCTTTGCATCGCCACCGGAATAATAATGCTACCAATCGCCAAGTCTTGACTACCTGCGCTCGTTTGCACGCGCATGGCTTTGGTCGCTACACGTAAGCGCAAGCCGGCACGGGTCAAGCTGGCCAATAAAGGCGCTGCCGCGTCACTCTCCCAAGCAAAAGCATAGGCCACATTCGACGCGGAGAAATTGCGCTTTAGAGGCTCATCGGCATAAGGCTCACCGATCACATCTTGTGGCGTTTTCACACTGGCCAAATCATAGGCCTTGGTCAAGCTCCATGCTGAAACATCGTAAAAACTATTGTCTTTAAATTGAGTTCTCAGCTCCGTCATCGCTTCGAGCAAACGCGACTGTCTTTGCAACAAAGGTACTGCAATCGCATTGCGTGCATCGTAGGTTTGCCCTTGCGCTTTCAAACTCCCCTTCATTCTATGCACCGCTATCCCGTGCGACTGCAATAGATGCGCAAAATCCTGTAAGCGCGCGGGATTGCCATCGGCTGCGAATAACATGGCACGATTAGGATCCGCTTGTGCCATCTTTTGAGCGTCGACAAAGAACTGCGTTTGATAAGCCATGATTTGTTCACGCATCGCATCGGCTGCCGCCAAGGTGCTCAGCGAGGTGCTAATGTGATTCGCAATGGCGTGAGCAAAACTCAAATCGCCATTGCGCGACTCCTGCACATGCCCACGCGCACTGGCCTGCTCGAACAAAATGCCAATACTGCCTTGCACATCGGGATAGGTCGAGCCTTTGCCATAATAAAAATCGTCAAAAGATTCACGACTAAAATAAAACTCACCGCGCGCGTCAAAAGCCTTAGCGTGAAATTGCGCAATCGCTTCCGTCAATTGTTGGTTCGTTTGCGGTGTTAAAGGATGGGTGCGTGTTGGCACGCCCGGTTGAAAAAAGTAAGTCGCATCCGTGCCTTGTTCATGGTAGTCGCCTAGCACATGCGGATGCCAATGTTGAAAAGCCCCGACATGCGCCCGTGATTCAGGATGCTGTAACCACAGCCAGTCACGATTAAGGTCAAACCAATAATGATTACCGCGCCCACTCGGCCAAGCTTCGCGATGCTCTTGCGTATTGCTATCGGCAACCAAAGTCTGTCCTCGATACATATTGACCCACGACGCAAAACGCGCCAAGCCATCAGGATTCAACATAGGATCAATGATCACCACGGTACGCTCTAACATCGCTGCTACACTTTGATCAGTCGAACTCGCCAAATGCCAAGCAACCAGCGGCGCACCGTTCGCACCACTGGCCTCATTGCCGTGCACGCTATAGCCCAGATACACCACTAAAGGCCCGCTATTTTCGCCCCGCGCACGCGCCGCTTCAATCTCCGCCAAACGTGCCTGATTTTTCGGGCTGGTAATAATCACATTGAGTAAAGGGCGGCGTTCATGGGTATAACCAATCACCCGCACCGACACCCGCGCCGACTCCTTGGCAAGTTGCTGGTAATACGAAACCAATTGTTCGGGCCGCACATGCCACTGACCGATTTCAAAGCCAAAACTTTGCGCTGGCATCGTCAGATTTTCAAGGCGGGTCTGTTTCGGAATCACCTCGTTCGGTATCGGTTCGCCGGCATGCGCAAGTTGTGCTAACAAGCTTGCAGCAAGGCTCAAACTCAGACCAATTCGCAGGAAAAATTGTTTTTGTTTTTTTAAGAAGGACATGAGATTCCCAAAGACGTAATGAAGTAGTGGAATGATGAAGCAAGACAGATCCGCTATGACCGAATGAATGCAACTAAGTTCAGGATATTGATTGACGAAGTCATTCCATGGTCATTCAACCGTCACTAAGCAGTCACTAAGCAGTCACAATCCAAGCATAAAATGAAATCCTCATCCAAAACCTCCCTCCATGGGTGTGGATTTTGCCCGCAAGCGATTGTGGGCTTTTTTTTACCTGCTTTCGGCCGTGTTCCGCCGCCTACTGCTCAACTGGGGTGCTCGCTTCGGGGTGGGCTGGCGTTTCGGTCAAGTCGATGCTCTTTACCCCCAATTCACCCTCATACTCAACATACATCCATTTACCATCGAGATTGACCAAGTTTTCCGGAGCTGCCCGAGCAAATTCCGGCTTGCCCGCCAAAGCCTTACGCATACTGTCTATCCAAATCGGCAGTGCTAAGCTTGCACCAAATTCACGATTCCCCAAACTCTTGGGCTCGTCGTAACCCATCCAAGCGACCGCAACGATGGGGCCTGCATAACCTGCGAACCAACCATCCATTGCGTCACTGGTCGTGCCGGTTTTACCCGCCAAATCGCTGCGTCCTAAACGCTGCGTAGCTGCCGCGCCAGTACCCGAGCGCACGACTTCGCGCAACATACTATCGACGACAAAGGCATTGCGCGCATCGATCACCCGCGCTGTTTCATCCGGAAGTGCAGCAACATTTGCTTGAAACAAGACCGTGCCTTTAGCGTCGCTAACCTGTTTGATCAACCAAGGTTTAATCTGATACCCCCCATTGGCAAAGACAGCATAAGCGGCCGCCATTTGCAAAGGTGTCGCCGCACCCGTTCCTAAAGCCAGAGTTAAGTTAAGTGGTTGACGACTTAATTCAAAACCGAAACGCGGTAAATATTCCCGACCATACGATGCACCTATGGCGCGTAAAACGCGCACCGCCACCACGTTCTTCGACTGTGCCAGCGCTCGTTGCAATTCGACCGGGCCATCGTAACGACCATCGTCATTACGCGGATCCCATTTCAATTCTTCCTCAGTAGTACTCGATAGGGGAACATCGTTAATCAAAGTCGAAGGTGAAATTCCTTTTTCCAAGGCGGCCGAATAAATGAAAGGCTTGATAGAAGAACCCGGTTGCCGCCAAGCGCTAGTGACATGATTAAATTTTTTACGATTGAAATCAAAACCCCCGACCAAGGCACGATAAGACCCATCTTGCGCATTGAGTGAAACATAGGCCGCATCGACTTCGGGTGTTTGTGTCACACTCCAACGTCCCTTCACGTCTTGCATCACGCGTATCAAGGCACCGGGTCGCATCTTCAGATCTCGATTCGCTTTATTTTGCAGTGCAGGCAAGGCCAAGCGCAATCCTTCGCCTGTAATTTCCACCGATTCGCCATTTGCCAAATCTGCCTTGATTATTTGCGCGGATATTTGCGTAGAAACTTCCGTGACCACCCCTGACATCAAACCTTCGCTGGACGGATATTTTGCTAAAAATTCGTCTATCGCATCGTCGCGCAAATGCTCTTCAGTCGGCAAATCAAGAAAAGCTTCAGGGCCACGGTAACCGTGTCTTTGATCGTAATTAAACACATTGCGACGCAGTGATTCGTAAGCGGCTTCTTGTTCATCCTTGTTGATGGTCGTCACCACCTTGATACCCGTGGTGTAAGCGTCTTCTTTGTATTGGGCGTAGATTTGTTGACGCACCATTTCTGCGACAAAAGCCGCATGCGATTCAAATTGCGGTACTTTACTCACATGTAATTTTTCTTTTATCGCGATATCAAATTGTGCGGCCGTAATGACCTCGTGTTTTAACATGCTGCGCAAAACGACAGCTTGTCGATTTTTGGCACGCTCAAAATTAACCGCGGGATTATGCCGCGCGGGATTTTTAGGAATGCCTGCCAACATCGCCGCCTCCGCAATGCTGAGCTCTTTCAATGACTTATTGAAATAGGTCCGTGCCGCGCTAGAAAAACCATGAGTACGCTGTCCCAGATAAATTTGATTCATATAGAGCTCAAGAATTTGATCTTTAGTCAAAGCTTGTTCAATACGATGCGCCAAAATCATTTCTCGTAATTTGCGTGACATCGAACGCTCATGGGTCAGAAAAAAATTACGCGCCACTTGCATGGTGATCGTACCGCCACCCTGTACGTCGCCCGTCGCAGTGGCCACTACGGCGCGCGCCATACCGATGTAGTCGATGCCGCCATGCTCATAAAAGCGCGCATCTTCAACCGCCAGCACCGCGCGTTTCATCACCTCCGGTATATCTTTGATGGCGACAAAATCACGATGTTCGTCGCCAAATTCACCAATCAAAGTATTGTCTGCCGTGTAGATGCGCAAAGGAATTTTGGGTTGATAATCCGTGACTGCCGTGAGCGGTGGCAAGCCGGGCATCAAAACAGCAAATACGTAGATCAATAGCGCAGCCAATAGCACGAACAACATGGCAGCTAGCGCGTAAAGATATTTCATGTCTCTCAACCCGAAAAATAAAAGTCTATAGTGTAATCTGAGATCGCTAGTGCGCAAGAAAAACAAGCTGAAAGGTATTGTTAAGCGAGACTATTCGATTCAAACTGCGTCGACATACTCTGCAACAAATAAAGTTTTTGATACACGCCACCGGATTTTTCCATCAATTCTAGGTGCGAGCCTTGCTCCGCAATTCGACCATGCTGCAAAACCACGATCTGATCGGCTTGCCGAATGGTTGACAGGCGGTGTGCAATGGAAACGATGGTCACCTTGCCGCGCAATTCATTCAAGGCTAATTGCACGATCTGTTCAGTTTCGCTATCGATATGTGAGGTCGCCTCATCGAGCAATAAAATCTTTACACTAGCTGCCAGCGCTCGTGCAATCGCGATCAATTGCTTTTGGCCTGTCGACAACTTCGTCCCGCCCTCGCCCAAATAGGTATCGTAGCCATGTTCCATCTGCATAATGAAGTCGTGTGCATGCGCCGCTTTTGCTGCTGCAATCAGCGCATCTTCGGATAGCTCACGCCCCATCGCGATATTGTCACGCGCACTGGCTGCCAGCAAAAATGGCTCCTGCGGTACCAAGCCTACACTGGCTCGAAATTGTGCTTCGCTTAAATCGGCCAGCGCGAGATCATCAATTTTAATCTGTCCCGACTGCGCGGTGTAAAAGCGCAAAAGCAAACTCAACAAACTCGATTTACCACTCCCCGTGGCGCCGACTATCGCATAAAAAGCACCGGCCGGTATCTGCAAATTAAAATCCTGTATCACCCACTGCTCTGGCGCATACGCGAATTGCAATCCTTCAAAATGGAGTTCGCCACGGCTAATTTCATGCGAATTTTCAGGCCGCTCAAGTGCAGCCTCCTGCAGCAAAGTATTGACACGCGCAGCGGCAATCACTGCTTGCTGAATCTGTCCGAACTGCATCGTAATTTGTATCAAAGGCTCCACCACCCTTGCGATATAACTCACAAAAGCATACAAAATACCGACCTCAACAGCCGAAGTTTTTCCCTCTCCAAAAACGAAAATCACGATGATCAGCAACAAGACATTGAGTAAATCTAAGGCGGGTCGCAACAAGAAAGCATTGACGCGAAGTTCATCGACCCGAGCGGCATAGTGATCTTGATTAATCCGCTCAAATCGAGCACCAAATTTCACCTGTGCATTACAGGCTTGCAAGCTACTCATGCCGTAAATACTCTCGGCCACCTGGGCATTAATTTCACTGCGTTTTTGCCGCGCGCGCGCGACGGCGGGTGCGCTCCAACGCTGGTAAAACCATACGATCAAAATCACCGCTGGCACCAACATTAATACAATCAACATCAAACGCCACTGCAAAACCGCCATCGCCAACAAGGCACCGAGCACCACCAAAGAACTGTCGAGCATGACGAATAAGACCTGCACATATAAATTCTTAACAGCTTCGGTATCGTTGGTAATACGACTGACTAAGTGTCCCGTCATCGCACGATCAAAAAAGGCCATAGGCAAACGCAAAACATGGGCAAACACACGCTCTCGCAAACGAAAAACCGAGCGCATGGCCACCCCCGCTAAACGCGTCAACTGCAAATAACGTAAGACGGTAGCGCACCAACCTGTCACTAAAAATCCTAGCAACAGAAAAACCATCATGGCCATTTCGAGTCGATGTGGCAGCAGATAATGATCGATCAAGGCCTTACCTAAAATTGGACCTATCGCCTCTAGACAAGAGGCAATCAACAAGTAGATCAAGCCCCAGATTAAATGCTTCTTTTCCGGTGCAGCCGCGTGTAACAGCAATTGCATCGCGAGCTTACGCTCAGATTCTTTTTGCTTATGCACACTCAAGGCTGGCCTCCAACTGCTGATATTGCCATTGCCGCAGATACCAAGCGCCATTTGCCAGTAAATCTTCGTGTCGTCCTTGTTCCACGATACAGCCGTCACGCAAAACAATGATGTGATCGGCTTGCGCAACCGCACTCAAACGATGGCTGACAATCACGGTCGAAAAACAATCGCGCTGGCCACGTAGGTTTTGCAGATGCGACAAAATACGTGATTCGGTATCCGCATCGACTGCCGACAAAGCATCGTCTAACAAAAGTAAAGCGCGCTCACAAAGCAAAGCACGCGCAATCGCCAATCGCTGTTTTTGGCCACCCGACAAAGTCACGCCACGCTCGCCCACTGGCGTATCGTAGCCTTCTGGAAAACGCATAATATCCTCATGGATTGCCGCTAATTGCGCCACTTCCTGTATCTGTTCGCGACTGGCCTCGGGGTAGGCCAAGGCAATATTGGCCGCAATCGACGCGGAAAATAAAAAGGCTTCTTGCGGCACCCAATTCATCGCAGAACGTAAATCACTCAAACGATAATCGGCGATCGCAACACCGCCCCAATGCACGCCCCCTTGTTGGGCTTCAAATTGCCGCAGCAAGAGTCGGATCAAACTTGATTTTCCTGCGCCGGTGGGTCCAACAATGCCAATGGTCTGACCGGGTGTGATCACCAAATTAATGCCTTGCAATGCCATTTTTTGTTGATTGGGATAAGCGAAACTCAGATTTTCAAATACCAGCGCGCCCTTAGGCGCGACGGGATGAGCGCCCAAATCCTGTATTGCAAGCGCCTGATCGAGCACAGGATGCAAACGCTCCCATGCTGCTTTACCGCGCTCGAGTAAAGAAAACACCCAACCAGCGGCAAACATCGGCCAAATAAGCTGCCCTAAATACATGGTAAATGCCGTAAGCACACCGATCGAAATTTCATGCTGCCAAACCAAATAAGCGCCGACGCAGAGGCTCAATGCGCCCGCTGTGGTCAAACTCAAACCAACCGCGGGTTCATACGCCGCTTCCCAACGCTGCGCTTGCAGACTGGTGTCAGCGGCGACCTGCGCGAGTTGCGCAAACGTTTGAGCGTGTTTTTGCTCCAAACCCAAACCGCGCAAAGTACGCACACCCGCAATGCTTTCTTGCACATGATCATTCAAATCGCTAAAGCTATCCAAGGCCATTTTCGAGGCATCGTGAATCCGTTGCGTAATCCGCATAAACGCCCAAGCCATCAAAGGAAAAGGTAGCAAGGCCGCCACAGCGAGCCGCCAATCGACGACGAACAGCATGGTCGCTATCACCAAAATAAACGTCGTTGCGCCGTCGAATCCAGCCAAAGCTGCTTCACCCGCAGCCAATTCAATCGCGTCGGCATCATTGGTACCCAAGGCCATCAAATCGCCGGTGCGCTGGGCTTGAAAAAACGCGGGACTTTGTACGCTCAAGCGCTGATACAAACGCAAACGCAATAGCGCACCCAAACGATAGGAAGCTGAAAATAGCTGCATGCGCCAACCCACCCGCAACACATAGATGGCCATACCCATGAGCGCTAAGCTGAGCAATTCCTTCGCCAAGGCATCACCGCGCATATGTTGCATGACAATCGCATCAACGGTTTGTCCAATTTTGCGCGGAATCAAAACGGTCAGCAAAGCCACGAAAAACAACATCAGCGCCGCCGAAAAATAGGCGCGCCAATGTTGACGTATGAATTGACCCAAAAAACGATACAGACTCATTGATGGTGACTCATTGATGGTGACTCATTGATGCAGACTCATTGAAACAATCTTATTGAAACAGGCTCATGCAAAATCCTCAGCGAAACTACTTCAACATATTCCACAAAAACGAATAGGTAATCGCACTCATATCAGCTTTTTGCGCATTGTTGGCCGCGCCCCCATGACCACCTTCGATGTTCTCGTAATACCAAACACCTTGATGCCCTTGTTCTAGCATTTTCGCGGCCATCTTTCGCGCATGTCCAGGGTGAACCCTATCATCGCGGGTTGAGGTAATGAATAAAACATTGGGATATTTTTGCGCTGCTTTGAGGTTTTGGTAAGGCGAATATTGGCTAATAAATGCCCACTCCGCTGGCACATCAGGATTGCCATATTCGCCCATCCATGAAGCACCGGCCAGGAGCTTATTAAATCGTTGCATATCCAAAAGCGGAACCTGACTCACGACGGCATTAAATAATTCTGGATGTTGGGTCAGTGTCACGCCAGCCAATAAGCCGCCGTTACTGCCGCCCATTGCACCCAAATGCGCGGGGCTAGTGATTTGACGAGCGACTAAATCTTCCGCGACTGCTGCGAAATCATCATACGCACGTTGCCGATTTTCTTTCAATGCCGCTTGATGCCAACGCGGCCCGTATTCGCCACCACCGCGAATATTCGCAACTACATAGACCCCGCCTTTTTCCAACCAAGCTTTACCAATACCGCCCGAATAAGTGGGCGTTAAAGAAATCTGAAATCCACCATAACCGTACAAAAGCGTGGGATGACTGCCATCGTTCTTCAAGTCTTTTTGATGCACCATGAAATACGGTATCTGGGTTCCATCTTTCGACTTGGCGAAAAATTGTTCTGTTTGGTAAGCGCTCGCATCGAAAAACGCGGGCGCTGATTTTAAGCCTATGCGTTGGTCGTTCCCTGCATGCGCCAATTGCAAAACGCTAGGGCTGAGATAGTCGGAATAACTCAATAGGTAATCATTCGATTTTTCCGAATCGAGCGCCGTTACAGCGACCGCGCCCATGGTCGGCAAATTGACTTTACGGGTGCGCCACTGACCCTTGGAAAAATGCCACTCAGACAGACTACTTTTAACATCATCTAATCCCTCAATCAAGACGTAATCGCGGGTCGTGACTAAAGTCGAAAACGAAGTTTTTTCGCTAGGCGTATACAAGATAAAAAAGTCTCTACTTCCCTTTAGAAAGGCTTCGAAATTGATCGCCAATACACTGCCCGAAATAAAGGTATGCCCACCCACGGTCCAATCTTCATTGGGTGTCAATAACATACTGGTGCCAAAAAATTGCATGCCACCCTTTGCAGGGAGATCCAGCTTTTCAAGCCGGCTACCGCGTATCAAGAAGGATTCAGAGGTGTAAAAGGTAATCGCTCTGTGCACGATTTCGTATTTTGTTTTCCCATGTTCGTAGCTTGATGCGGAGACGCTGATGTCGTCTTTTTTCCCCTCAAAAATCAAGCGCGCATCAGCAATTGCAGTGCCACGCTTCCACTCTTTGACCCTACGTGGATAACCCGAGTCGGTCATGGAATCGGCACCAAAATCAGTCCCGATAAACAGCGTATCAAGATCACGCCAATCGACATTCATTTTAGATTCGGGTAAAACAAAACCCTGACGCAAAAATTCTTTTTTCTGTAGATCAAATTCACGCAGCGTGACTGCATCTGCGCCGCCGCGTGACAATTGGATTAGGCAACGGTCATACACCGGCGCACGACAATTACTGCCTTTAAAAACCCAACTTTCATTTTCTGCTTTGGCTATCGCGTCAATATCCAGCACCGTCTCCCACTCGACCTCGGCCTGACGATAATTCTTCAAACTTGTTCTACGCCAGAGACCTTTGGGATGCGCCGCATCGGTCCAAAAGTTATATACGAATTTCCCCATTTTTTGAATGTAAGGAATCCGATCTTTCGAATTTAAAATAGTTTCCAGTTCGCCTCTCAACTGTACAAAACCCGTATCTTGTTCCAACTTAGCCCGCGTTTCTGCGTTGCGTGCCTTCACCCAATCGAGTGCTTTTTCACCTTGTACCTCTTCCAACCATAAATAGGGGTCAATGGTGGTTTGACTAATGGTTTGATTAGTGGTTTGGGCGGACGGCACCAGGGTCTGTGCAAATACGCCCGTTACGAAAAAACTCGACAACACGCTAATTCTTACCATCAAAGTAAAGTTTGTTTTCATCATCTAATCCCAAAAAAATTGGTGTAAATCGAGGGAGCTTAAATCCAGATACTGCAGAAAAGCAGAGTATAAACAAATAACGAGCATTGATGGAGACGCATTGAGCCAGAGGCAGGGCGATTGCATGAAGCCATATCAAAACAAAGAACCACTCAACACTGAGGCACAGAGGCACAGAGAAGCCCATGAGAACTTCATAAAGTTACGATGATTAAACCAAAATACTCCTCTTGATTTTCCTCCGTGTCTCTGTGCCTCAGTGTTGAGCGGTTTTTAGGTTCTTTTATTCATGCAATCGCCCTGGAACCAGACGCTATGCTTTACGCGCAACGACATTTTTTCGTATCCAAATCTGCATATCCTGCCAGATACGATTCACCTCTGCATCGGCAGGCAGGCGGGTGGCGCTGGGTAGCTCAATGGTGAGCACGGGAATATCTTGATGGACGCCACTGTAATTTCCCAAAGAGCCGGGATACACACCAACGCGACTAAAAATCAAACGTCCAAAACGCTGCGGTGGTTTAGCGGAACCGTCTAGGTCGAGAACCCCAAAAGGTGCGTGGACCGAAATGATGACATTGGGTTGATAACTGCGTATGGTTTCAAAAACCCAGCGCGATTCGGGTTCGGAAATGGGCGTTTTTCCAGGATAACGACGGGGGTCACTCTTGGTTTTCTTTTCCCAATAACGCAAGGCTTCTGGATTCCAGTTCGGGGTCGGAAAGTTACGATTAAGGTCGACACCATTTGCATTCACCCGTGTCGGCTTTTCAGCCAACAAACCATCGGGATTCAAAACAGGTGCCACCTTCCAGCGAAATTCCGGCGCGCCTGACTTCTGCAAAATGTCCATCCATTTGAACACGATGGCAGCGGCGCTTTGTTCATCACCATGAATACCGCCTATCAGTAGCACACGTAGTGGTGCCTTGTGTCCTGCCTCCCCAGCAAAATCGCGCACCATCAAGGACAAGCCTTTGACCGAACGCGCATTACTGGTTTTAAGTTGGCTGCGCTGACAATTTTTCAGCGTGATTTTTGGAAGACGTGGCGTGATTTGTTCGCACCAAGTTTTGACCTTGGGTGGATTTGCGATTTCTTCAGCAGAAAGCACCGGGGAAATTGAAAGCGCACCACAGATAAATAGTGCGCCAAGTAAGTCTAAGTAGCGTTCACGCAGCAAGGACATAAAACCCTTACCCATGCGCGTGACCGACCTCAAAATTTTACAGCCCTGCTGCAGCACGCAAAATATGTGCTTTGTCCGTTCTTTCCCAAGTAAATTCGGGTTCTTCACGACCAAAGTGACCGTAGGCGGCTGTCTTGGAATAAATCGGGCGCAAGAGATCGAGCATTTGAATAATGCCACGCGGACGCAAATCGAAATATTCGTTCACCAAGGCCGCTAATTTTTCATCCGAAATAAGGCCCGTGCCTTCGGTATAAACCGTCACATTCATCGGACGCGCAACACCAATGGCGTAAGCAACTTGAATTTGACACTGTTTCGCCAAACCAGCGGCCACAATATTTTTAGCGACATAGCGCGCTGCATAGGCCGCCGAACGATCAACCTTAGTTGGGTCTTTGCCTGAGAAAGCACCGCCGCCGTGTGGGCAGGCGCCGCCGTAGGTGTCGACAATGATTTTACGTCCTGTCAAACCGCAATCACCTTGCGGCCCACCGATCACAAAACGGCCCGTAGGATTGATCAAAAACTTGGTTTCTTTCAGCCATTCTGCAGGCAAAACGGGGCGAATAATTTCTTCGACCACGGCTTCAACGAATGAGGCTTTCATTTTATTGCCATCGCTTTGATCTGGGCTGTGCTGGGTCGACAAAACCACCGTATCGATACTATGCGGCTTGCCATCGACATAGCGCATCGTCACTTGACCTTTGGCATCAGGACGTAAAAACGGCAAGCGACCATCTTTGCGTAACTGCGCCTGACGTTCGACCAAGCGATGGGCATAATAAATCGGCGCGGGCATCAATTCTGGCGTTTCGTCACAAGCGTAACCAAACATCAAACCTTGATCGCCAGCACCGGTATTTAAATGATCATCGGAGGCGTGATCAACCCCTTGTGCGATGTCATTCGATTGTTTGTCATACGCGACTAAAACTGCGCAGCCTTTATAGTCGATACCAAATTCGGTATTGTCGTAACCAATGCGCTTAATCGTGTCGCGTGCGACCTGAATATAATCGACATGGGCATTGGTAGTGATTTCACCAGCCAATACCACTAAGCCGGTATTAACTAGGGTTTCAGCAGCAACGCGAGAACGGGGGTCTTGTTCGTAAATAGCGTCCAAGATCGCATCAGAAATCTGATCGGCTACTTTATCGGGGTGACCTTCAGAAACGGATTCTGAGGTGAAGAGAAAATCATTTGCCATCGCAGGCTCCTAAAAACGTGACTCAAACATGACGATAATGCCGCAGTCAGAAAAGGTTCCTGCGACGCTTTAGCGAAATTTATTACCCGCTTCGCAAGTTGTCTATTTAACTCGGCGGGGGCATCCTTCAAGGATTTGCACATCAATTGCATTTCATGACGATGCCAATATGTGCTATTTTACGCCTCTTAACGCATTCCTGTCGAATCACATGGCAAAATTTGTCTAGAGTCAAAAAAAGGCTCGTGGTTTCGACAGCGAGCTTCACGCTCAATCGTTTTACAATCTCATTTCACAACCTCGTTTTTCATCGGCTCATGCTGCTTCGTCTATTTCGATTTCTATCCCGCTTCCCACTCCCGCTCTTGCATGGATTGGGCTATGTACTCGGTTGGATCGTGTATGGGGCTTCTGCCACCTACCGTCAACGGCTCATTGCCCACATTACTTTAGCCGGTTACCCAAATCACTTATCGCAGGCCATTTCTGAGGCGGGCAAAAGCATTACTGAACTGCCGTTTGTATGGTTAGGTAAAAAAGCAAAGCTCAATCAAAAAATCGTGCTGGAAGATTGGGATGTAGTGCAAACCGCGCTGAATCGGGGGAAGGGCGTGATTTTCCTAACCCCACATTTAGGTTGTTTTGAAGTGGTGGGTCAAGTCATTGCGCAGCACACGGCGTTTACAGCTTTGTATCGTCCACCGCGCAAAGCCGCACTCAGACCTTTATTGGAAGATGCGCGTTCTTCTAGTGGCATGCATCTCGCACCGGCCAACTTGGCAGGGGTCAGAACCTTGGCCAAGGCACTCAAACGAGGTGAGGCGATCGGACTTTTACCCGATCAGGTTCCGCAAAATGGTGAGGGCGTATGGGCCGATTTTTTTGGCCGCCCAGCCTATACCATGACCCTACCGGCCAAACTGCAGACCATGACGGGAGCCCCCATCGTACTCACTTTCGTCGAACGCCTACCGAGCGGCGCGGGCTATGTTCAACGCTTTTTCGCTTTCGAAGAGAAGCTAGAAGGTGATCCCGCACACCAGGCTAAACAGATCAATCAGGCCATGGAAAAAATCATCGCACAAGCACCGAGTCAATATTTTTGGAGCTACCATCGCTACAAAAAACCATCCGGTGTGCAAGACCCCGAAGTCGTGAATCCTCCCCCAACAACACAAGGCCAAGCATGAGATTCGGACTTCTATTTATGTGGCTAGTCCATTGGTTGCCGCTGCCGATACTAGGTCGTCTTGGTGAATTTTTGGGCTTGGTTTTATATCGCTACCTCAAGCGCCGTCGCCACATTTGCTTAACGAATCTCGCGCTGTGTCTACCCCACTTAAACGAACAAGAACGGATCGTCATCGCCCGTCGCCATTTTCAAGTTTATGTGCGTAGCGTGCTCGAACGCGGTATTTTGTGGTGGTCATCAGAACGACGTTTGCGCAAACTCATTCACGTCGAGCATGCCATCCCCATGAGTGCGATAACGCAAGGTCCTAGCATTTTAATGTGCCCGCACTTTGTCAGCTTGGATGTCGCTGGTGTCGCAGTGATGCTAGAGTCGTCGCTATGCTCGATTTACACGCCACAACGCAACCGCGCATTTGATCAGGCATTGCGCAAAGGGCGTTCACGCTTTCGTCCGGTTAAATTATTTTCCCGCGCCGAAGGGGTCAAACCCATCATCCGCGCGATGAAAGAAAACCTGCCCTTCTTTATGTTGCCGGATATGGATTTTGGTGCAAAGGATGCGGAATTTGTGTCCTTCTTCGGCATACCTGCCGCCACCTTGACTGCACTACCGCGCATCGCCGCAGCCACTAAAGCGCAAGTCATCCCCGTCATCGCAAGCATACGCCCCAATTACGATGGTTGGAATGTGAAATTTGATCAGCCTTGGCCCGACTATCCTGGCGAAGATTTAGTGGTCGCCACACGCCAAATGAATGCGTATATCGAAACCGAAGTATTACAACATACGGCGGAATATTTTTGGACCCACAGACGCTTTAAAACCCGCCCCGAAGGGCAGGCTAGCGTCTATGGAAAAACCAAGGGATTTAATGTCGATACGCAGTATTGATAGCGCTGAGTTTCAATTAATTTCGATTTGCGTCAACAATACTGAAGAAAGAATTAGGGAAGTAATTCCACTTCACCCGCTAACAAACTATTCGCGGGCAACACCTCCATATGCTTTAATTTTTCGTAAATCGGCGTGAAATCCGGCGCGGTTCCATCAAACAATTCTTGGTAGCTATCGATGACAAAATAGGTTTCCTGATAGGAGTCGATTTTGTACAAGGTGCGCAAACAGCGTTCAATATTCAAATGAATATGACGCGAACCGCTGGCGGGCTTAAGACAATACGCCACCTCGCCGCCTGAGGACAAAATTCCCGCACCGTAAATACGCAAACCCTTGTCCGTATTGATTAAACCGAATTCCACTGTGTACCAATACAAACGCGCCAATTCATCCAAACCGCCCAAGCGCATCGCTTTTAAACCGCCCTGTCCATAGCGCTGCATATAATCGGCGAACACAGGATTAAACAACAGGGGAACATGCCCAAAAAAATCATGGAACACATCCGGTTCAACGATGTAGTCAAACTCTGCAGGCGTGCGCAACCATACGGTCACTGGGAAACGACGATTCGCCAAATGCTCAAAAAAAGTCAGTTCGGGGATTAAGCCGGGCACAGCAACGATGGTCCAACCCGTTACTTGCAACAGG
>JAHFQV010000102.1 GCA_023259175.1 Oxalobacteraceae bacterium
GTGATCCGATTGTGAGTAAGATTCCAACCGCAGGGCGCGTGATTCAAACGTATGTCGTTTCGCCTGCGCCCCCTAATGGCGCGGCCGCGGTATCTGGGCAATTGTCGAGTGATATAGAGGAGGTGAGCTGGTTTGTGGACCATACCGTGATGAAGCGTTTGCGTACTGTACCCGGCGTGGGCGCAGTAAAACGGGTCGGCGGTGTCAGTCGTGAAGTGCGGGTGGAACTTGATACCGACGCGATGGCGGCGCTGAATGTTTCGGCGCTCGAAGTATCGCGCCGCTTGCGCGCCGTGCAAAAGGAAGCGCCTGGTGGCCGCGGCGACGTGAGTGGTGCGGAGCAGGCAGTACGTACTATTTCGACGGTCAGCACCGCCGAAGATTTGGCCAAACTCGATTTGCCCTTGCAGGATGGGCGGCATATTCGTCTAGAGCAGGTCGCTAAGGTTCAAGATACCTTTAGCGAGCCGCGCTCAGTGGCGCAATTTAATGGTCAAAACGTAGTCGGTTTTGAAGTCTTTCGAAGCAAAGGTGCCAGTGAAATCGATGTGGCCAAAGGGACTCGTGCCGCACTCGACGAATTGCAAAAAGAATTCCCCAAGTTCGTTTTGAAAAAAGCGATTGATAACGCCCAGCCCGTAGAAGAAAATTTCAATGGTTCAATGGAATTGCTGTATGAGGGCGCGCTGCTTGCAGTATTAGTGGTCTGGTGGTTCTTGCGCGATTGGCGCTCGACTTTGGTCGCAGCTGCAGCTTTGCCTTTATCCGTCATCCCAACTTTTTTGGGTATGAAATATTTTGGCTTTACCCTCAATACCGTAACGCTACTTTCGATGGCCTTAGTAGTCGGTGTCTTGGTCGATGATGCAATCGTTGAAATCGAAAATATCGCACGTCACCTGCAAATGGGTAAAACGCCGATGCAAGCGGCCACGGAAGCGGCGGACGAAATCGGGATGGCCGTGATTGCGACTACGTTTGCCTTAGTGGCCGTGTTTCTCCCGACTGCGTTTATGGGGGGGATTCCCGGATTATTTTTTAAGCAGTTTGGTTGGACTGCGGTACTCGCTATTATGGCTTCTTTGGTTGTGGCTCGACTATTGACACCGATGATGTCGGCGTACTTGCTCAAACCGGTGCAGCGCAATACTGACGGACAAATAGCGCATGTCAAAGACGGCCGTATCATGCTCGTTTATCTCGATGTCATGCAATGGTGTTTGCGCCATCGCCTTGTGACCATCATCGCAGCCTTCGTTTTTTTTGTATCCTCGATCGGATTAGTATTTTTTCTGCCAACGGGCTTTGTGCCCGCAGCGGATCGCGCCCAAACGCAAGTTAATTTGGAATTGGCACCGGGAAGTACCTTGGCCGAAACCAAGCGTGCAGCGGAGCAGGCGCGTCTTGCGATAATGTCGGTGAAAGGTGTTACCGATGTGTTTAGTTCGATTGGCGGTGGCTCTAGTGGTGATGCATTTGCACCCGGTGCAGCAGCGGAAGCCCGGCGTGCGATTTTGACTGTGATTGCTGTGCACCGCAACCAAAGGGTGGAATCAATTTCGCAAATCGACAATGCAATCCGAGAAAAGTTAGCGGCTATTTCTGGCGCGCGGTTTTCCGTCGGGCCCGCTGATACCGGCGTCAAAATGCAGTTGGTATTAAAGAGCGATGATCCGGCTTTATTGCTTGCGACCGCGCAGCAGATTGAAAAAGAAATGCGCACGTTAAAAGGCGTGGGCAATATCAGCTCCAACGCATCCTTAGTGCGCCCCGAAATTATCGTGCGATTGGATGCTGCGCGGGCGGCTGATTTAGGGGTCACAGCCGAAAGCGTCGGTGAGACGATACGCGTCGCAACGGCGGGCGATTATGATGCGGCGCTTTCAAAAATGAATATGGCGCAACGCCAAGTGCCGATACGGGTGAAGCTACCAAATGCCATGCGCGCCGATTTGGATGCGATAGGACGCTTGACCGTCCCGGGTAAACAAGCGCCGGTGATGTTAGCCAATGTTGCGCAGATCAGTTTGGATTCGGGTCCTGCGCAAATAAATCGCCTCAATCGCAGCCGCAATGTTATTTTGGATGTGGAGCTGGGTGGTCGTGAATTGGGTGACGTTAATACAGAAGTGCGCGCATTGCCCTCCGTAAGCCACCTGCCTGCCGCGATTAAAATTGCCGAAGTGGGCGACGCCGATGAGATGAAGGCTTTGTTTGGCAGCTTTGGACTGGCCATGTTGATAGGCGTGTTATGTATCTACGGCGTTTTGGTTTTATTGTTTAACGATTTTTTACAGCCAATAACAATTTTGGTCGCCTTACCTTTGAGCATAGGAGGCGCTTTCGTCGCTTTGTTGGTCACGCATCGCGCAATGTCGATGCCTTCAATGATAGGTCTGATTATGTTAATGGGGATCGTCACGAAAAATTCGATACTCTTGGTTGATTACGTGATCTTAGCGCGGGAAGCGGGGATGCCACGCTTTGAAGCCTTAGTCGATGCCTGTCATAAACGTAGCCGACCTATCCTGATGACCACGATTGCAATGGGCGCCGGCATGATGCCTTTGGCTTTGGGCTGGGGTGCCGATCCAAGTTTTAGATCGCCGATGGCGATTGCGGTGATCGGGGGCTTGATTACATCGACGCTATTGAGCCTTTTGGTCGTCCCTGCCGTATTTACTTATGTCGATGATGGTGAAGCCTTGTTGAAAAAAATCGGGCGAAAATTGCGAGCAAAATCTCATCGTGAAATAATGGAAGTTTAAAATAAAGGACGTGAAAATGGATATAAATCCCCTGGAAACTGTGGAAGATTTAGAACCGAATAAGACCGAAGAGCGTGCTTCCGGCAAGCTCAATATGATGGTCGCGGTGACGGTCGCCTTGTTAGCAACCTTTATGGGTATCTGTAAAGTGAAAGACGATAATATTGTTCAGGCGATGCAGCAGGCGCAAGCCAATAAGCTGGATCACTGGGCGTTTTATCAGGCACGAAATCTGCGTGAGGAAGTTGCGAAGTCCACGATCGTGCAGCTTAAGTTGGCACAAATGGGGCGCAATGTTGAGGAAAAAAAAGCCTATGAAGAAGCGATTAGCTCTTACGAAAAATTAGCCAGCGAACAGGCGCGCAAAAAAGAAGAACTTAAAGTACAAGCCACGCAAGATCAAATCGATTACGATGCCGCCAATTACAAGGACGATCAATTCGACCTTTCCGACGCTTTACTCGCGGTCGCAATTTCGCTGCTTGCCGTTACCGCTTTGACCAAACAAAGATGGCTGTACTTCGCCGCGCTGGTGCCGACGGCGTTTGGTTTTTATATGGGCTTGGCGGGATTATTAGGCTGGCAAGTGCATCCTGATTATTTGATTAAATTGTTGTCGTAAGCTTTTTCTAGCTCACCTACTTCAATTTTGCTCATTGCCATCATGGCTCGCATGACACGCGCTGAACGTTGCGTGTCGTCGTCTTGGAGCATGGTGACCAAGCTGCGCGGAACGATTTGCCAAGACAGACCGAATTTGTCTTTCAGCCAGCCGCAGCGTCCGGGACTACCCCCTGCGCAAAGTCGATCCCAATAGTGATCGACTTCGCTTTGCGTTTCACAATCGACAAAGAGGGAAATCGCCTCGCTGAAGGGAAACTGGGGGCCGCCATTAAGGGCTAATAATACTTGCCCCTCCAATTCAAAACGCATCGTCAATATTTTGCCCTCCAATTCCGGTATCGCATCGCCATAGCGTGATTCCTCTAGAATTCTTCCGCTTTCAAAAATGCTCAGATAATATTGAACAGCCTCTTCCGCATTGAAATTAAACCAAAGGCAGGGTGTGATTTTTTGCATATCGTTCTCCATCAGCTTAACGAGATCTAGTGAAAGGGAAAATTTCGGTGACACAGGCTCAAGTTGCCGGTTCAAGTAAGCATAATGTGTCAAAATAGCGTTTTATTCCCATTGGAATGCATTTTTGTTGCTTTCCCACACACTCTGGAGTCTTAAAATGTTTCAGCACGTCGAAGCCTATGCAGGCGATCCTATTCTCTCTTTGAACGAAGCCTTCGGTAAAGATACCCGTCCGAATAAAATCAATTTGTCGATTGGGATTTATTTCGACGACAACGGCAAGATTCCCATGCTACCGTCCGTCCGTGCTGCCGAGCTAAAAGTGGTTGAGTCTGCAGGCGCTCGGCCTTATTTGCCTATGGAAGGCGCGGCCAATTTTCGTGCAGCGGTGCAGGAATTATTGTTTGGTACTGAGAGTGCAGCAGTGAAAGCCGGACGTGTCGTTACTTTGCAGACGGTGGGTTCGAGTGGTGGTTTGAAGGTGGGTGCTGATTTCATCAAACGTTATTTTCCAACGACGACTATGCTCATTAGTGATCCGAGCTGGGATAATCATCGTGCGGTTTTTGAAGGCTCTGGATTGACCGTTAAAACCTATCCTTACTACAACGCTGCTACGGGTGGTTTGCGTTTTGAGGAAATGCTCGATAGCTTGAGTCATGCCGAAGAAAAAAGTGTAGTGCTATTGCATGCCTGCTGCCACAATCCTACCGGTGTTGATTTAACGCAGGCACAATGGGCACAATTGGTTCCTGTTTTGAAAGCGCGCAATTTGATCGCCTTTCTTGATTTGGCGTATCAAGGTTATGGCGATAGTATTGAAGAAGATGCTTTCGCGATTCGCTTGTTAGCGGACGCGGGTTTGAGCTTCTTTGTCGCTAATTCTTTTTCCAAGAGCATGAGTTTGTATGGCGAACGTTGTGGCGCTTTAAGTGCGGTGTGCCCGGATGCTGCGCAAGCGGTGAATGTTTTGGGTCAAATGAAGGCCAGTATTCGTCGTAATTATTCCAATCCGCCTATGCACGGTGGTCAAATCGTTGCACGCGTATTGACCGACCCTGAGTTGCGTCCGATGTGGGAAGCTGAAGTGGTGGCGATGCGGGATCGTATTCAAGCGATGCGTCGTCAATTGCACGATGTCTTGGTCGCGAAAATACCGGGACGTGATTTTTCCTATTTCCTCACACAGCGCGGCATGTTTAGTTACACTGGTTTGAGCGCAGAACAATGTGATCGTTTGAAAGAAGAGTTTGGGGTGTACCTCGTGCGTTCGGGACGTATGTGTGTGGCAGGTTTAAATACACGTAACGTAGAAGCCACCGCTAATGCAATGGCTGCAGTATTGGCTTAGATTTAGCTTAGGTTTGGCATAGATTTAATATTTTAAAATGCGGAGTAGCTCGCTTGCGATTACTCCGCATTTTTATTAGCTCTCGCTCGGAGAAATTTCAGTCAAATTAATTTCGCCTTCGGCGATTGCAGCGGACAACTCGCGTATCAATTGGGTTTTTCCGCGTTGGCTACCTAAAATCGCATTGATGCCATATGCGCGATTACGCCCATGTTCTTTGGCGCGATACAGTGCCGCATCGGCCATCTTCAAACTTTCTTCTATCGTGAAAACTTCATTCTTGCTAAGGCTTAAAGGAAGTAAGACATAGCCGATCGAGGCGCTTATCATAATTTGTTTTTCTTCGTAGCGCACCGGTTCGCATTGAATAGCACGCATAATGCGCTCAGTTAGAGTCCGAATCGCTTGGCTATCGGTCGCTTTGGCAAAAATCAAAAATTCTTCGCCACCCCAGCGTATTACCGTATCGGATTCTCTGACGGTTTTTTGCAGACGTGCGGCGATGTCCACAAGGGCAGCATCACCTGCGGCGTGACTGTGTTCATCATTGATACGTTTGAAGTGGTCGATGTCGATCAAGAGCAAGGCAGCACATCGCCCTTGTTCTTGCATGGTTTGTGTTTGCGCCCAAAATTCGGCTTCGTGTTCGATTAAGAAGCGACGATTATGTACCTGCGTTAAGGCATCTTGATAGCGCTGCAAATCGAGTTCTTGGTTGAGATTTTGGAGTAAGCGATTACGCTTGCGGGTTGACCAAATCAACTGTAACGCCAGTAATAAACTCATGCTCAAGGCCAGCGCAATCAGCCACCAGCGTTGCAGACGTAGTTTGGCTTCTTCGACGCTGGTTTGATCTTTTAAACTTTGCTCGCGCAAAGAGAGATTTTCCTGCTCTCTTTTTTCTGTTTGCATCAAATTGCGCAATTCGTCCGCATGATGACCACGACTTTCGTGTTCGATTTTGTCGGCATAATCATTGCGTTCTTTGAGTGCCGTGTAAGCTTGTTTGTAGTTGCTTAAACTGAGTTGCGCTTCGGCGACTTGCTCATAAAAGTCTTTTAATTCAACGCGCAAATTTTGTTCAGTCAAGGTTTTCATTGCATCTTTGAATAAAGGCTCGGCCAAATCACTACGCCCATAGCGATAGTAGTTCAACGCCAGCAGTGCATGCGCATAGGCGAGCAAGATGTTTTTGTCCTGAATGTCTGTGGCCTGAACGAGAACTTGTTCGACCAAAGCTTGCGAGGCTTGATAGTGTCCTTCGAGATAATTGAGTTGTGCAAGATTGAGTTTGATCCAGATCGCATTGGGGTCGTGCTCAATTTTTTTGGAGAATTCACTGGCCTTTTCAATCGCGAGTCTCGCTTCCATCAACTTGCGCATGGCTAGTAAAACATTGATGCGATTATTGAGGATCACGCCTTCAAGTTGCGTGGCACCTAAATTGCGAGAGAGTTCCAGGGCTTCGTCTAAATGTTCCAGCGCATTTTCTTTGTCGTTTAAATCGACTTCGAGTGAGGCCAAAGCACGTAAAGAAAGGGCTAATCTCCAGTGATCATCATTGTTGCGTGCGATATTGAGCCCGATTCGCGCCGCTTCGATCGCATCGCGCCCACGGCCTTGTCTTCCACATAGATCGACGTAAAGTGAACTGACCCAATATCGTATCGAGGCCAATGGTGACATACGCCCATAATAGTAAGCAGCGCTCACATGTTGATCTTTTTCTGTCAGTGTTTTACTCGAAAAAAATGCACACAATTCCCTTGCCGAACGCAAGGATAGGTTGTTACTGTTTTGCTTGATGTTTTCTTCAAGTATGACTAGAAGGTCTTGGATGCGCTTGGTCTCAGATTTATTCGCGTAGATTTCGCATTGGATGGCATTCACGAGTGCTAGGTCATCGGTACTGGTCGGACGTATTTTCCAGTTGTCGAGCGAGTTAAGACTGGTTTCGATATCACGCCCCATTTGACTGCTGACCGCTTGAAGGTGCAGTTCAAATGGCGTGTATTTATCGGAGAGTACGGACGCATGCGCACAGCTTAGGTGCATCATCACGCAGGTCGTCGCGATGGATAAATATAGGCCACTCGACAGTGATCTCTGTCGAAATCCTAAACAGTGTGTCGAGCCGAGAGAAATAGGGGAAAGCGCCATGATTTTTAAAGTGTCACATACTCTGTCAAGGAAATTGCTTGTTCTAAAAACGCATGGGTGAGTGCATTTTTGACGATGTCGACGCGACCTGTGGTCCAACTGGTCAATTGTGGTGTGGATTGCTCTGGATTGTCGAGTTCGGCTTGTTCCAGTAAGGATCGCAAACGTCTTGCGACTGCTTCACCCGTGTCGATTAGTTTAACTGAATTGGTCTCATTCTCGCCCTTGTATTCGCAGATAACTTGTTCGATCAGGTGGCTTACAAACGGATAGTGCGTACAGCCCAGCACAATCGTGTCAGCGCCTCGCTGCAGTAGGGGCGTGACATAAGAACGTACCAAGTCTAGGCTTGCATCGCTGTGAAGCTCACCCCGTTCAATTTGATCGACTAAGCCTATGCAGGCTTGGCAGACGAAATGAGTGCCCGATTCTGTGCTGAGTTGCGCTTTTAATGTTAAGAATTTTTGGCTTTCGAGTGTGCTTTTAGTCGCCATCACGCCGACGATTTTTGACTGCGTCATTTGCAGCGCGGGCTTAAGTCCCGGTTCGGTGCCGACGATGATCAGCTTGGGGTAATGACTGCGCAATTGCACAATGGCGGCAGCGGTGGCGGTATTGCAGGCGACTACGATGGCTTTAACTTGATGCGCAATAAAAAAATCGACGATTTTGAAACAGCGTTCTGTGATCGCCGATTCTGATTTGTCGCCATAGGGTGCGTAACCGGAATCGGAAAAATAAAGCAAAGATTCATGCGCCAATCGATGACGAATATGCCGCGCCACCGACAGGCCACCGATACCCGAATCGAATACACCGATTGCAGCGTGGCGGTCTGTGCTTTGGTAGAGATTTGGACGAAGAGACGAATCAACCAAGGGGAATGATTCCAATCTTCGCTTGCCATTCTTTTGGGCCGGTATTGTGGACTGATGTGCCTGTTGAATCGACCGCGACTGTGACGGGCATGTCGACCACATCAAATTCATAAATCGCTTCCATTCCAAGGTCAGCAAAGCCGACCACCTTGGCCGTTTTGATTGCCTTGGAAACGAGGTAGGCTGCACCACCCACTGCCATCAAGTAGGCCGATTGATGACGCTTGATCGATTCGATTGCGACCGGTCCGCGTTCGGCTTTACCTATCATGGAAATCAATCCGGTTTTTTCCAGCATCATGTCGGTAAATTTATCCATCCGCGTGGCGGTGGTGGGGCCGGCAGGCCCGACGGCTTCATCGCGTACTGGATCGACCGGGCCAACATAGTAAATAACACGGTTGGTGAAATCAACAGGCAAGCTTTCGCCCTTGCTCAGCATGTCTTGAATGCGTTTGTGCGCCGCGTCTCGACCTGTCAACATCTTGCCGTTCAATAGTAGCGTTTGCCCCGGTTTCCACGAAGCGACTTCGGCTTTGGTCAAAGTATTGAGATCGACGCGTTTGGATTTTTCGGTGTCGGCGACCCAATGCACATCGGGCCAATTGGAGAGGGAAGGCGGCTCCATAAAAGAGGGTCCTGAACCGTCCAACACAAAATGGGCATGACGCGTTGCAGCGCAATTGGGGATCATCGCGACGGGCTTGGACGCTGCGTGGGTCGGGTACATATTGATCTTCACATCCAGTACCGTGGTTAATCCGCCCAAGCCTTGCGCGCCGATGCCGAGCGCATTGATTTTGTCGCACAGTTCAATACGCAATTCTTCCGTCTTGTTTTGCGGACCGCGTAATTTAAGCTCGTGCATGTCGATGTCTTCCATCAAGGATTCTTTGGCCATCAACATGGCTTTTTCCGCGGTGCCGCCAATGCCGATACCAAGCATGCCGGGTGGGCACCAGCCCGCACCCATCGTCGGTACGGTCTTCATGACCCAATCGATCAAAGAATCGGAGGGATTGAGCATCACGAATTTGGATTTATTTTCCGAGCCGCCGCCTTTGGCCGCAACTTGTATATCGACCACATTGCCCGGTACGAGCTCCATATGAACCACGGCAGGCGTATTGTCTTTGGTGTTCTTGCGTTCAAAGAGTGGGTCGGCCACGATGGAGGCGCGCAAAACGTTGTCGGGATTGGCATAACCACGTCGAACGCCTTCATTGACTGCATCAATAATCGAGCCAGCAAAGCCTTCGAAACGCACGCTCATACCGATTTTTAAGAAAACGTTGACGATACCAGTGTCCTGACAGATAGGACGTTTGCCTTCGGCACACATGCGTGAGTTTGTTAAGATTTGCGCAATCGCATCTTTGGCCGCAGGGCTTTGTTCTAATTCGTAAGCGCGCGCTAAATGGGCGATGTAGTCGGCAGGGTGGTAGTAGCTGATGTATTGCAAGGCTGCGGCGACTGATTCAATCAGGTCTTCGCATTTGATAACCGTAGTCGATGTCATGGTAGTTTTTGAGGAAGATTAAAAAGATTTTCTATTTGCTTCGGCGTTTGTCTTTGGTATGCAATCGGCGTGAATTTTGCTGCAAATGGAGATGACAAAATCGTTGCCATTTTACACCCTTGATAAGGCCTTGTCTGTTTCGGAAAAACTTTGCGCTGGTTCTGATTTACTTCTATTTGGGGAGTCCTTGAAAAGTTTACGCTAGGTTTAATACCACTGTCGAATAAATAGCTTTTTTGCGTTGCAATCGTTAGAATTGTTCAACTTTTTGGACTCTTGTAGATAGGGATGAGCATGTCAGAACTTGAAGTAGTTAAAACCGAAACGCGCGTTTTTTTGCCTTCTGCGCAGTTCGTTAACAATGCCAATATCGCTGGTATGGATGCATATCACGCCCTGTGTGCCAAGGCGGAACAGGATTACGAAGGCTTTTGGGGCGATCTGGCGCGTGAACATTTGGAGTGGCAGCAAGAATTTAAGACCATTTTAGATGAGTCAAATGCCCCTTTGTACAAGTGGTTTGAAGATGGTCTGCTCAATGTGTCGTATAACTGCTTAGACGTGAACTTGCAAAAAGGCTTGGGCGAAAAGACCGCACTTATTTTTGAAGCCGACGATGGCGCAGTGACCCGTGTGAGCTACACCCAATTGCACGCGCGTGTCTGCCAATTCGCCAATGCGCTGCGCACTCAAGGTGTGGGTAAGGGCGACCGTGTGGTCATCTACATGCCGATGTCGGTCGAAGGCGTGGTGGCGATGCAAGCGTGCGCGCGCATTGGCGCGACGCACTCGGTCGTGTTCGGCGGTTTCTCTGCCAAGTCTTTGCAAGAGCGTATCGTCGACGTGGGCGCAGTCATGGTGATCACTGCTGACCAGCAGGTGCGTGGCGGTAAACATTTGGCGTTGAAATCCATCGTCGATGAAGCATTGGAAATGGGTGATTGTGAGAAGGTGAAACATGTCATCATCTATCAACGCACTGGCGGTGAAATCACCATGAAAGCCGAACGCGATTTGTGGATGCATGAAATCGTCGCTAATCAAAGTACCCAATGCGAACCCGAATGGGTGAGTGCCGAGCACCCTTTGTTTATCCTCTATACCTCAGGTTCTACCGGAAAACCCAAAGGTGTACAACATTCATCGGGTGGGTATTTGTTGTGGGCGAAACTCACCATGCTCTGGAGTTTTGACATCAAAGCGAACGATGTTTTTTGGTGTACCGCCGATATCGGTTGGGTGACTGGACATAGCTATGTGGCCTATGGACCTTTGGCGTGTGGTGCGACCGAAATCGTCTTTGAAGGCGTACCGACTTATCCGAACGCGGGGCGCTTCTGGCAAATGATACAAAATCATGGCGTGAGTATTTTTTATACGGCACCCACCGCAATTCGTTCGCTGATTAAAGCGGCCGACGGTGACGCTGCCATCCATCCAAAACAATATGATTTATCTTCCTTGCGTTTATTAGGCTCAGTGGGTGAACCGATCAATCCTGAAGCTTGGATGTGGTATTACAAAAATATCGGGCGCGAACAATGCCCTATCGTTGACACCTTCTGGCAAACCGAAACCGGCGGCCATATGATTACGCCCTTGCCCGGCGCTACCCCTATGGTTCCTGGTTCGTGCACCTTAGCTTTGCCCGGCATTATGGCGGCCATCGTAGACGAAACAGGTGCCGATTTGCCCAATGGGCATGGCGGAATTTTAGTGGTGAAACGCCCTTGGCCGTCGATGATACGCACCATTTGGGGCGATGAAGAGCGCTTTAAGAAAAGCTATTTTCCCGAAGAATTAGGCGGACGCACCTACCTCGCAGGCGATGGCGCAATCCGCAATAAAGACACGGGCTATTTCACCATCACTGGACGCATCGACGACGTACTCAATGTCTCTGGGCATCGCATGGGTACGATGGAAATTGAATCAGCCTTAGTGGCTAATCCTATGGTCGCAGAAGCCGCCGTGGTCGGCAAGCCGGACGACACCACTGGCGAAGCGATCTGCGCTTTCGTGGTGCTGAAACGGAGCCGCCCAACAGGGGACGAAGCCAAACAAATCGCACTGGAATTACGTAACTGGGTCGCCAAAGAAATCGGCCCCATTGCCAAGCCAAAGGAGATTCGATTCGGCGACAATCTTCCAAAAACCCGCTCAGGAAAAATCATGCGCAGGCTGTTACGCGTCTTAGCCAAAGGTGAAGAAATTACCCAAGATATTTCAACACTCGAAAACCCCGCCATCTTGGAGCAACTCAAACAAGCACAGTAAATACATAATCTTGATTAACTCGGCAACCCCGCTCATTCAATTCTTTTTCGCCGTCGAAAATGTGCGGGGGCCATACCGAAATGGGCGTTAAAACTTCGGGAAAAATGGCTGGCGTGTTGAAAACCAAATTCTAGCGCGATATCGACGATGAGGCGGTCTGGATCGAGTAAGGCTTGGCTGGCGAGTTCTAGGCGCTTTTTGATCAGGTACTGATGTGGTGGTAAGCCAATTGCGCGCCTAAATT
>JAHFQV010000199.1 GCA_023259175.1 Oxalobacteraceae bacterium
TGATCTTGTCGGCATTCCTAGTGACGGATTTATTTTTGTATAAATAATGTAAGTTGACCTAAACATGACAAACAGGTGGTGCTTCGCACCGCCTGTTTTGTCTTTGTGGGTACAGAAAAACTGGAATGCGTCGTCAACGCACAAATAGCAACGCAGGTACGCTTTAGGAAAAAACTGGGTTAAACTTCTTGATCCAATTGACGACGCTCTCTCAGCTTACGCCTATCACGCCCAATGAATATTGCAAACGCTCCCACCGAAAAAACAAAAATCCTGATTTTAGGTGAAAGTAATTCCGTTTATAGCGATGGCTGGGTGAAGGGCTTTGAACAGGCGCTCGGTGATCCGTTCATTGTCAAAAATCGCAGCCTCGGTTCATCAGGTATCTTTAACACGCTTTTCAATTTGCATCAGCTTGGTAGTGCATTGACCGATTTCGATGCTGTTATCTTAGACACTTCAATCCAAGACATCGTATTTTTCAAAACCCAATTTAATCGCTATTTCCACTTACTTGATGAGGTCTTAGCGTATTTGGCGCAGTGCTCGATCTCGCTTAGTTATGTCCAATTTGAAAGCCTCCATCAAACTGAACTCGAAGCGAAGTTTAGCGATGCAATTGCGCGTTACTACGACGAAAAACGAATTCCTTTTTATTCCGTCGCCAAAATTTTGCAGTCGAAAAACGCTACCGTAACACCGTTTGAGCTAGCCAAGTTTTATAGCGATCCGCACCACGTCGAACGCTCCGTTGCTTTTCAAATCGGTCAAAGCATAGCTCAGCACTTCAAAAAAACACAGATTAAAAAACCGGCTATTGACCCAACACACGTACCAGTCAGTGCGTTCGACTTCATCGACGCACAAACGCTCGCCAAATGGTCAACGGCGACAGACATCAAGTCAACTTCGATTAACACCAAAATCATTGCCACAGAACAGATCGAAATTAGGCATCAGTCACACTCGATACCGATACCAATCCCAGATTCATATTTAGGTAAAGAAATCATCGGACTTGCGTTCAATGCACCCCACAGTAACGGTGTGCTTGAAATCAATAACGGAAAAGCTCGTCGTAAGAATTTTTCCAATTCGATGTGGCAACAATGGCGTGCGGATTTAGTCTGGTGCCGCCCCTTCCATCAACCGATTTCACTCAATCATACCTTGCGGCTAAGCGCTAGTGACGACAGCATGGATGCGGAGGCAAGCGAATACTGTCAAGCACAGGATTATCGCGCCGAACTTCCGGCTTCAATCAAACTGATCGGCTTCTTTTTAATGAATTCAACTAAGGCGAACGAGACAACTCAAATTGATCGCAAACAGGCGATGCGAGACCTCGCCAAACTGTTCAACGAAAGTCAATATCAACAAGCTGCACAACTCGCACAAACAGCGTGTATAGGTTTTCCAGACGATGCCTTTTTTTGGAAAGTGCTCGGCGCCGCACAAATTCAAATGGGTGAAAATCAAGCTGCGCTATTGAACCTAAAGAAAGCACTTAAAATTTCCGAGATTGATCCAGAAACACACAATAATTTAGCTGCCAATTTAAATAACTTAGCGCGACATGAAGAGGCAGAACAGCATTTTCAAAGAGCGATTCAACTCAAACCCAATTACGCCGCTGCATATGCCAATTATGGCGACATGCTGATGAAGATGAATCGTTACGCTCAAGCCGAAAAATTATACGCGGCCGCCTTGCAAAATGATCCCGCTCTCATTGCAACAAGAAATAGACGCGCTATCGCTTTACATCATCTCAAACGCCTTGAAGAAGCACTCGAAATTTTTAGCGAGATTCTGACTGAGAATCCTCAATCGGCAGAAGCGCACTGCAATCGAGCGAACACTTTAAAGCAGCTCGACCGCGCAAACGAGGCTGAAAAAAATTACCGAACCGCGATTCGATTGTCCCCTCGTTTCCTTGACGCATACAGTAATCTAGGAGAACTTTTATCCCAAAATTCACGTTATGCAGACGCACTGGAACAATGCCAAATAGCACTCAGTTTAGACAGCAAGCACCCAGCGGCACAAAATAATTGTGCGGTTGCGCTTCACGGGCTAGGCCGCTATACCGAAGCTGTGCTTGTACTCAGAAAACTTCTTACAAGCCACCCAAATCATATGGAGGCGAGGGTCAATCTCGCTCACACGCTTTTCGCTTTAGCTCAATTTGACGAAGCTTGGACTTTAAATGAGGCGCGGTATCATCCCGATAATCAGACGCGCAATATTTCTGCCCCGCGACTCGATTTCCCACAGTGGCAAGGCGAGAATCTACATTCGAAAACAATACTCATCATGCTCGAACAGGGCATTGGTGATCAGATTCAATTTATTCGCTATATCGAACACTTACGCAGCTTCGGCGCGAAACAAATTTTCATTCAATGCAATGCAGCCACACGGCACTTATTTTCCTGCCTTGAATCCAATTTGATTACCCTCGTTGAAAAAGTGCAGGACTTAAGGCAAGTGGACTATTGGATATTTCTGCTGAGCATAGCTTTTCATTGCAAGACAAGATTAGAAAACATTCCGGCAAATATCCCTTATCTGGGCACCACCCCCAAGCAACCGCTTTACATACAATTTAAAACCGCCTTAAGCACCATCAACGAACTCAAAATAGGGCTATGCTGGTCAGGATCAAAAAAATACCGACACGATGCAGAACGCTCTATCGCTCTCACTATATTTGAGAGCCTCAATCAAGTATCCGGTATCAAATTATTTTGCCTTCAGGCGCAAGGTCGAGAAGCGTTTTTGCGACAGTTCCCCAACATCGCTTATGACTTAAAACATGAAATTGATTGCGACACACTAGCCTTCGAAGAATCCACTGCCTTAATCGCCCACCTAGACATTGTCATCGCTTGCGATACTTCCATCGCTCATTTAGCCGGTGCGATGGGAAAGCCAGTTTTTTTACTATTGCCATTTGTTGCAGATTGGCGTTGGATGACTCAAAGAGATGATAGCCCTTGGTATCCCAACACCCGACTATTTAGACAAGACCAAACAGCGCGATGGGAGCCGGTTTTTCAACGTGTGCTACTCGCGATCGAGGCCTTAAAAAAAGCCAAAAACACTGTCGCACCCCATCTAAATTTAAATGAACACTCACAGTTAAGCTCAATCGCCATTCCCAGTTCACTAGGCGATTTATTAGACCGTATCAGCATATTGAAAATCAAGTCTGAAAAAATAAATGACCCAATCAAACTTCAAAACATCATACGAGAACTGAATTTTTTGGAAGAACACCCCGCATCCAAACAAAAAAAAGAGCCGCCATTTTCAACGCTCTATGATCAGCTCAAAGAAATTAATGAAAATATTTGGGAGGTGGAAGACAGTATTAGGCTCAAAGAAAAAGCCGCTCAATTTGATCAAAATTTCATAGCGCTAGCGCGGGCTGTCTATATTCAAAATGACCAACGTGCGAGCATCAAAAAACAAATCAATCTACTAGGCAATTCTGTCTTAATTGAAGAAAAATCCTATCCGAGTCTATCAATCTAACAAACCCACACAATACGCCCGCATTGCGTCGAGAATGGAATCAATTTCACCCACTGCGCTTGCTTTCTTGAAGTTGGCTTCTGGATGGGCTAGGCGTAGTTGCTCGATCAATTTTG
>JAHFQV010000200.1 GCA_023259175.1 Oxalobacteraceae bacterium
AGTCGATTGATTAAGGGGATTGTATGTGAATTGATCGCTTGATTGCTAGTAGATGAGCAGGGAAATGTTTTAACTTGTGGTGAAGCGTGGATGTTTAGGCGATTGATGATGATGGTTGTTTTTCTTTGGGGACATGTTCTATCGGAGTTTTTGGGCTAAGGCGCGAACTAGCCCGAAGTTTTCGGAAGAACTCATCTCGTTTTGGGCTCGAATACACATGCCGAATGAATCCGCGTTTCCCAAGACTAATGCTTAGGCGGAAGATTGCTGAACCAGTCCATTCTCGCCTGTCGTTCTACCACAGAGATGAAAACGAAATCTGGCTTAAATCGCTGAACCAAATCGGCTAGCATTTCGGGTGTGGTAGCGTCATAGTGTAGGTGCAAGGTTTCACTAAAAGTAGCCGCCATGTATGGAGAAACAGCCACTCCATAGGAATCATGTAACCACAGTACCCGCTTTTGGTTTAGTGCTTTTTTTGATTTAACCAACATCGCAAATCGTGGAGTAGCAATCTGAGGATTGCCATCAGAGGCAAGCAATTTTCCGCTGTTAAAGTCAAACTGCTCTGTTGGAATTTGCAATTGATCAATTTGCGTAGCCCCAGCGACTTTGATCAAAACATCCTTGTCGTGCAAAATCGCGGTCATACCAAGAAAGTTAGCCAGATCACCTGCAATACGATCATTCACAAAGGCCACTTCAGCATCCTGGGCTGCAAAAAAACGCATGCCCGCTTCGACGCGATCAAGTTCTTTTGTGAACGCTGCGAACGCAACCCATGCCGCAAGATTATTCCAATGCGAATCGGTTTTGTAATAGAGCGGTACCGAAAAATGCTCCTTTGCAGCTTTTACGGCCTCCCTAGTATCGATGTAAATACCGGGCGCGGTGTTAGCCAGCAAGGTGTCAGTAGCAGAATGGGTCGCGGGTTTAACCCATCCAGGGAGAAATTCCGGATAGATGGTTTGTTTGGACGGGAATAACATGATCTTGAATACTTGCACGCCCTGCTCATGCATCCAGTCGGCCCATTGCGTAGTCGCTATTCCGATTTTTTTCACCGCCACGCTATCTTGGTGAGATGCACCGCTACGGGTTACACTCAACTCATTAGAGTAGCGGTCGCCTAGGTAGAGCCAATCATCCTTTCCAATCACCACTTGATCTGGCGATAGCGAAATTCCAGCTTGGTAAAAAATACTATTTATCCAAGGCAAGGCGAAATCGAGCTTATACAGTGAGGCCTTGCTCCATGTAATTGTGTCATTTTGATGACGCGCGATTTTTAAACTGAGGTTAATAGCGGGCACAACTGCGATCAGAAACAGAAACAAGAGTACGAAGCGATAGGCCTTTTTTTTCATGATTATGCTGACCGATTCAGAAGTTAAAGTAGAGAAAAACTGCGCTGGTTGTTGTCATGGTTGCGTACATTGCGATGCACAACAGAAACAGTGCCGAGTACATTTTTTTTGTACTTACACCTTCATTCATTAACTGCATAGCGTTTTTTTGGTAGATGATCGAAAAAGCCAAAACGATGCCGAGAAAACAGCGCAAGTTGGCAGCCAATCCTAGCGGAAACCATGCGAGAAAATAGTCTGAGAGCCAGCCGCCCCATGCCAGTTGGCTAGTCGCGATACTCGTGCTCGATAGTGGCGAATGGAAATCAAGGCTCAGCAAACCAACGAGCATTCTGCGCGCACCAGTCCAGTCTTTGGCACGAAAGAAGACCCAAGTGATGTTAATGAAGAGAAAGGTAATTAGCCACGCTAGGCTTGTTGGCAAACGTAAATTGAATCTGCCCCAAATACGATGAATCACCAAGGCCAAGCCATGCAAGCCACCCCAGATAAGAAACATCCAACTTGCGCCATGCCATAGGCCACCTAGGAGGAAAGTTGCCATCAAATTGATGTAAGAACGTATCGGCGAGCAGCGGTTACCTCCCAAAGGAATATACAGATAGTCGCGTAGATAGCGGCTGAGGGTCATATGCCATCTGCGCCAGAAATCCTGAATATTCAAGGCCTTGTAAGGGGAATTAAAATTAATCGGAAGCCAGATATTGAATAATAGAGATGCTCCCATCGCCATATCGCAATAGCCACTAAAATCGAAATAAAGTTGAAAAGTGTAAGACAAACTACTGCCCCAGGCAGCGAAAAAATCAAGTTCCGCGACACCGTCGAATCCCTCATTTGCCCAGATCGCAAACGTGTCCGCGATAAGCACTTTCTTAAACATACCTAAACTAAAAATGAATAGGCCAAGCACAATATGACGATATCGGACTGTCAGCGTCCAACGCGACTTGAATTGATCCATCATTTCGCGATGGTGCAAAATCGGCCCCGCGATCAAATGCGGAAAAAAGGTGACAAATAACGCGTAATTAATGAAGTTGTATTCCTTTACGGCGCCTCGATAGCTATCGACCAGATACGCTATCTGAGTAAAAGTAAAAAAACTGATACCCAAGGGCAGCAATATCTGTGGAATAGCCAGCGGCAGGTTGAAGACAGCAACTAGGTTACCAATCAAGAATTCTGTATATTTAAAATACCCTAGCAAGGCAAGATTGGCCGCAACACTCATCGTTAAGATCAGTCTGCGAGAGAACACGCTTGGATAGCTGGGAGTAGAACTAGCGAGCTGTTTGCCCGCTATGAAATTAAAGCAGATGGATCCTAGCAGCAGGGGAAGATACGCGACGCTCCAATAGCCATAAAAAAGTAGGCTCATCGCTACTAACCAGACTTTTCCCGCCTGCACCAGTCGAAGCCGGTTTAACAGGAAATACAAGAAAAATGTTATCGGTAAAAAAAGTAAAATGAATTGCGCTGAACTAAAAATCATCTATGATACTTTCTTTATGCTTTCAAAATAGCGTGCAAGCTTCTGCCAGTGTTTTTCAAGCAACATCAAAGATAAATTGGCAATGGTGCGTAATAAATGGATGAGCTGAATACTTGGCGAGACAATCGGGTAAGTTGTTGTTTTACTTGGAATTTCTTTTTCCTGACACGCTCATAGTTTCCTTATGTCCTGAACGAATAGTGTCTATCGGCCTCATTAGAAACGCAAAAATAAAAATCCGCGATCATTGCGGCGGATTAACTTTTGTTGAACTGAGCCGAAGCGAGTCGGTTGACTAACGGGATTGTATGCGAATTGATCGTTTGATTGCTAGTAGATTGGCAAAGAAATTGTTTAACGTGAAGTGACGCTGGGGCTTTTTTTTGTAGAGCGGAGAATGACGATTGTCGTCTTTTCCAATGGAAGTGTTTTGCTTGCGTTTTTGGACTAGGGCACGGGTCAACCCGAAGTTTGCGTAAGAAGTCAATTTGAATCTCAACCGTTGGGCACGACGATGTCGTCATTGCGTTGGTCCTGTCGATGCTTGGTTCGTGCAATTACCTCAATCACCTGCATAACGCCACGATCGCAATGCAGGCAATGCAGTAGGTCGATTTGAATCACGCGTAATTTAGGTGGGTGTCTTTGATTTTACAGGCGCTGTCATCTTTATTCGCTATGCGGACGACATGGTCATGGGATTTCAATTTGAAGAACAAGCCAAACTGTTTCTGAAGGAAATGGAACAGAGGCTCAAGAACTATCAATTAGAAAT
>JAHFQV010000103.1 GCA_023259175.1 Oxalobacteraceae bacterium
AAACTCATGGGCGATTTTGGCAGCAAATTCCCTTGCTTGGCACCCTGCGGAAATGTTGCTACCAAACTCATCCCATTTTGGGCTCGAACGCGCATACCGAATAAATCCGCGCTTCCCTAGTTTTCACGTATGATTCTAGAACCTGAACTCAAGGGAAGCGCAGCGACGCCACTATTAATCGCGCTCATGCACAAAAATGTTTAGCCTTATTTTTCGACCAAGCTGTGCGCGTAATTCACCTCTTAGCTTAGGTGTAAAATGCTGCGAATTCTTTATTTTAATCGCACTCAACTTAGCTCTTCATCCGCAGCTACAGGCGCAAACACATGTGCCACTACTTTTCCCTGAAAACAAAAACGAGCGCGGTGAATTAATTCCTATTCCTGAGCGTTACCGTCTGATGCTACAAACTGTGGAAACCGATACCAACGTACAGTTCGACCTCAAAATATTTCCTTGGAATCGCGCTGTCAAAAATGCGGCGAGCGATGGTGATCTTATTTTTGGATTGAGCAAAACCACAGAACGCGAAGAAATTTTTGAGTTCAGCGAGCCTGTTAGCTACAACAATCTCTGGCTCGTGACTCGCGCCGACAAAGCTTTTCCTTACGCCAGCATCAAAGACCTTAAGGGGAAAACCATCGGAGTTGTGCGCGGTTCGAAATATGGCGGCGAATTTGATCAATACAAAAATAGCTTATTTAAGACCGATGATGACATCGACGGCTATAGTCCGCGGTTGCAAAAGGTATTGAATCTACGCGTCGACGCGATGCTCTACCCCAGCCCCTTGAGCGATCCCAAAGCAGTCGAAATAATCGTCAATGAGATCGTCATTGCAGACTTAGCAAAAACAACTGCATCGAATCGCCGATTTGCAGTTCTCCCTGTTCCTGTCTTTCGAGATGGCATCCGTTTCGCGATCCTCAAAGGACGCAATCATGAGCTCATTATGGCCATCAACCGTTCGGTCAGCAAACACGCTGCCAGCAGCCCAAGCATGCATAAATCTAGCAAAAGAAAATCGCGTTAGAACTAAAACCTTCAGCGCAGAAAAAATATTTCCATTTGGATTTAAGTCGATGGCGGATTCATCTATAACGATGTTACGCTGGGGTTTAATACAACTTGCTACATCCTGCTACAAATTCACGACAGGAAAACAATTTTATTTCGCAATGCACTCTTTATACTCTGCACATTCTAAAACGAATTACGGAGTTTATTTTGAAGTCGAAATTAATCAAGCTTGCTTCCTTTTCCAGCGCAACAACACTCGCAGTTTTATTGAGTGCATGTGGCGGTAGCAGCACCACTCCTCCACCCGCGACCATTAGTAGTGTCACGACAGATCAACTGGTCTATCGCAAAAACATGATCATGACCGTCAAAGGAACTAATCTCAATAACGGCATCAACCTCACTAACAAAGCTTGCCTACAAATCTCTGAACTCAGCGGCAGTACAGCGACTCAGAAAACCTTTAGCTGCAAAATAGTGGGCGTTGGTACCGCACCGGTCATCATCACTGATTCTGCCAGTAAATCCATTTATGCAGGCACGGTAACGGTAGCTCTCACAGCGCAACCACGCATCACTATGGGGACCTCTTTGGGCAACATCGTGCTCGAACTTGATCCAGCAAAAGCGCCTGTCACGGTCGATAACTTCCTCAATTACACCGAGAGTGGTTTTTACGTGAATAAAATTTTCCACCGCGTCATCAGCACCTTCATGATCCAAGGCGGCGGCTTTACAGCTGACCTCGTTCAAGCCACGACGGCTGCACCGATTGTTTTAGAGGCCAACAATGGCTTGAGCAATTTGCGTGGCACCGTCGCCATGGCTAGAACCGGTGCATTGAACTCAGCCACTTCACAATTTTTTATCAATGTCGTCGATAACGTTTCGCTCGACACCAGCTCAGGCGGCTATGCCGTATTTGGAAAAGTCGTGAGCGGTTTGGATGTCGTGGACAAAATTAAAGTCGTCCCTACCGGTGCGCGTGGCGGACTGACCGACGTTCCCGCAACCGCTGTCGTGATTAACTCTATGGTGCAAACCCAATAAATATTGATGAGGTCTACATCCTCAACATCGACTCACTGTTCTTAGGATTTACCGTTTTCTCCCTCTTCGGGCTGGCCATAGGCCAGCCTTTTTTTTAGCGCGTACAGCAATATTTTCGCCCATGAATGGGCGATTTGCGGTAGGATGAGCTTGCAAACCGCTTGTTAAAGCAACCGTCTTTCTGAGAGTTTCCTATGAAATTCCTGCAAAACAAATTCAGGCACGCACACATCTTCTTATTTTTTCGATTTTTCTCTCGTCTATTTGCCTTCACCGCCTTTTTTTCATCCTCAGTTTTTGTAAACCTCTGCATTTTCGAACCGGCTTTTTGTGCCTTACCAGCCAAGGGTTCTTTGGTGATTATTGGCGGCGCTTTGCGCAAAGACAACGCCGTCGTGTGGGGAAAAATCGTTCAACTGGCAGGCGGCAACGGTGCCAAAATCGCGGTCATCCCAGCGGCTTCCTCCGATCCTGAAGGCTCGGGAAGTCGGGTATTAGCGACCTTCAATGCCTATGGCGCGCGCGCATTCTTGGTGCCGCTTTCTTTAAGCTATCACGATGAAGAAGGCTCCCCAACCTACACCCGTATCTGCCATGCCCCTGAATGGATTAAGCAAATCGACCAAGCCCAAGCAGTCTTTTTTACTGGTGGCGACCAAAACCGTATCGTGCAGGTTTTAAGAAATCATGACGGCAGCAATACGCCCTTGCTCGACGCAATCTGGCGTTTGTATCGACGAGGTGGGGTGATCGCCGGCACCAGCGCAGGCGCAGCGATCATGAGCACGACCATGTTTAAACAAACCAATGATTTGCTAGGCACGCTACAACATGGTGTACACGAAGGCAAAGAGATCGGTCCTGGTCTAGGGTTTATTGGTGAGCATATTTTCGTCGATCAGCATTTCCTGATTCGCGGTCGCTTTGCACGTATGCTGCCAGCGATGCTGGCGAAATCCTACCAGATCGGTTTAGGCATTGATGAAAACACCGCAATGGTCGTCCATCAGGAAAGCGAAATTGAAATCGTAGGCTATAAAGGTGCACTCTTGATCGACCTTTCGCAGGCGCAAAAAGACCCAGGACTTGAACATTTCAATTTGCGCGGCGTTCGCTTAAGTTTTCTTAGCCATGGCGACAAATTGCATTTGCATACCAAAGAAGTGCGCGCCTCAGAGGACAAAGAAGTGGTACTACAAGGAACCGACGAGGATGGCGCTTCCGCACCGCGCATTTACCCCGATATTTTGGGCAATACCCTGATTTTAGACATGATGTCAGCACTCATCGACAGTCAGCAAAACACGGCCACGGGCTTGGCATTTAATCCAATTGATACACATCAGAGTGAAATTGGATTTGAATTTACTTTGAGTAAAACCGCCAACACCAAGGCCTATGCTTCGCATAATATCGGGGCAGAACTACTCACCATCGTCGATATGCAATTAGATGTCAAACCGGTGCAAATTAATTTCCCGCTTTATCATCTACTTGAAGGTTCCAAGTAAGTTCGACTCTTCGCACTTCTATTTTCACCGGTATCTGTGACCATTCCTACGACCATACCTGTGGCGATATCAGCGAACATTATACAAAACGGTCATTCCCTCACCGGGCAAGCCTTGCAATTGTGAGGCCGAGGCCCGTTGCCCGCGAAACACCCGCGCAAACTGCATTGCGATCCAAGGCAGGCCAGACTTGATGCGGATGATCAAACGAATCTCGGCATACAAATCGGCACCGTCACTCGCCTTCATAATTGGGTAAGCTTGAAAGCGCCTTTGCACCAAATAATGCTCGGGTCGCGCCAAATGATCGAGGATGCTGGCCTCCGGCGCAAACAAAATACCCGCCCCACCATAGGAGAAAATGGGTTTTGCGACGAGCTCGGATGCAGGTAAGCCCAAGCTTCGCCAATCCGAGGCAAGCACGCAAGGCGGCTCCTGCCGAAGTTTTAATTCGGGTTGCACACCCTTTTGAATTTGCCGATACCATGCGGGATGATTGTGCCAGTCAAGATTAGCTTGACGCAGCATTTTTTGCACCGGATCATGCGTGTCCAATTCGTCCAATATCAATCGATTGAGGATTTTATGAATCTGCTTTTTCGACCCATCAGGATTTCGAACAAAAAGCCTAGACCCTTCGTGCAACAGTTGTGTGGGTTCGACGATAGACAATCCCAAACGATGTGCCGTCAAAATAAGATCAAATGTGGTCGGACGTTGATAAGCGCGCTGTTCCAGTAATACACTTCCCTCGGCACCGGCTAGCCAAGCTTGACAGGCCAGCTCCCAATTCTCGTTAGATGACTGCCAAGCAAGGTGATCAGACAACTCGGGGAACAAACTCGCGTGAGCCTCTTGTATGAGTTTGGCACTCATGAGCAGCGAGGTAAACGCCTGAAATTCCACCAGCCGCAATGACCAGCCGGAGGCATCTGAGGCTGAGTGAGCTATCGCGTAATCCACGGTCAACACATCGGCGTCAACTGCAAAGGGCCAGCCCACTGCAATGCAATTTTGTGCTAAAAACCGAGGCTGCAAAGCGCTGCACAAGTCCAGCGCAGCACTTTGCAAGCGCTGGCTTAAAAGTGGTGAAGCGACCAAAGCTAATTCGGAAAAATTCGCCAATGGAAAATCTAGTAAACCGTGCGGCACTTGCATTTGCAAAGCGCGCTGAATTGCTGGTTTGGTATAGGCGTATCGACGATTAAGCTCATCGCTCAAGAAATCCAGAGGTGCTTGTCCTAACATCGCTCTATGCTCTATCTTCAATACTTAAATTTAATGGTGGGGTTTGGATTTGACAGGTGCTTCGGTCGCCTGAATCAAATGTTCAACCAAGGCGTGATAATTTTTTTTCTGCTTAAAAATGCCGCGTTGAATGTCCGCCGAAACACCCTCCTCGAACAGCGTCTTCACTTGCAATACAAGACGCGCATACAAACCTAATTCTTCTGCCGCAGGGCGTAAACGCTCTAGCCAACGATCAAAATAATGACGCAGTGAAATCGGCGCGCCCAACTCCCAATCAACCAATTGAGCCGCTAAACCCCGGCGACGTATCCGCCATTTATTTTCCTCAAGACAGGCGCGCGACAAAGGACGAGGCAGGCAATCCTTGTAATACTCTTCAACCAGCGTATGGCATTCGCATTGCAGTAAGGCACAAATCAGCCAGATATGTTCCAAGGAAGCTGTGGCATCACAAATCCGCACCTCCAACGTGCCATACACATGATGTAGACGCAGGTCTTCCCACATACCATGCTGCGCCTCTAAAGTGCCGACCTTACGGAGTACCTGAATATGTTCAAAGTAAGCTTCTTCTGACTGCCAAATATCGGGCGTTCCCATTCGTGGCAAACGATCTAAAATCGAATGCCGCCAACTCTGTACTCCCGTGTCGCGTTTTTCGAAAAAAGGCGAGCTCAAAGAAATCGCAAAAACCGGTGCCAAGCAATTACGCAAGCTATTAAAAATCGCGATTTTCTTAACCCCTTCTGGTAAGCCCAAATGCACATGAAAACCATACGACACTAGGCTGCGCATGATGTCGGCGTATTCATCGATCAAGCGTGCATAATGCTGAAATTGAACTTGATCGCCGTGGGTCTCTTGCTGCTTCCAATCAGAAAAGGGATGCAGCCCCGCCGACAAGACACATTGCCGCTGTGCCTGCGCGCGCTTGCGTATGATCTCCCGCATCTTTTCTATACTCGCGACAATCTCGTCCGGAGAGCGGCAAATCGGCGTTTGCAACTCCACCACCGCCTTATGCAATTCACGGCTAGAACTACCGCCTTGATCGGGAAAATCACGCCGACCACGCTCAAAATCATGCGTAGCTAGCTCAAAACTCTGTTGATCTACAACCTGCAATTCTTCCTCAGCACCTAAGCTAATTTCTATCGCCATATCAACCAGTCTAGTAATTGCAGATAAAACTACCTGAATACATTTTACAATTGAAATGCTAGACGTGGTCGATGAAATTGCAAGTTGAAATAAAATTTTGGCTTAAATTTGTGGATTGAGTTTTTCGATTTTGGAGTCAAGTTTATTTAAAGCTGAAATATACGCTTTTGCTGAGGCCACCACGATATCGGGATCTGCACCCACGCCATTGACGATGCGTCCTGCTTTACTCAAACGTATCGTCACTTCGCCTTGCGCTTGGGTTCCAGCAGTAATCGCATTTACTGAAAACAGCAACAATTCAGCTTCACTGTGCACCGAAGATTCAATCGCATTAACGATCGCATCAACCGCGCCATTACCCTGCCCGATACAAGTAATTTCCTTAGCATTGTTCGTCATCACGACAATGGCAGAGGAACGCTCGCCTGTTTCAGAGTGCTGACTAATCGAAACCAGTCGATAATGTTCATTCACATGCGAATGTTCTTCATCGGCGACGACCGACATAATATCTTCATCAAAAATTTCGGACTTCTTATCCGCCAATTCCTTAAAGCGCGCGAAGGCCGCATTCACATCCGCTTCAGACTCCAAAGCAATCCCTAATTCCTGCAAGCGCTGTTTAAAAGCATTACGCCCTGAAAGCTTACCCAAAACGATTTTATTCGCACTCCATCCGACATCCTCGGCACGCATAATTTCGTAGGTATTACGCGCTTTCAAAATACCGTCTTGATGAATACCAGAGGCATGAGCAAAGGCGTTAGCGCCGACTATGGCTTTATTCGGCTGCACTGGAAAACCGGTAATTTGCGAAACCATTTTCGAGCTTGCAAGGATTTGCGTCGCGTCAATCCCGAGTTCAAGATTAAAATGATCTTTACGGGTTCGTACTGCCATCACGATTTCTTCCAATGCCGTATTACCAGCCCGCTCACCCAAACCATTAATCGTGCATTCAACCTGACGCGCACCACCTATCATCACACCGGCCAAAGAATTAGCCACCGCCATTCCTAAATCGTTGTGGCAATGTACCGACCAAACTGCGCGATCCGAATTAGGAATGCGCTCACGTAAATTTTTCAAAGTCGTTCCGTATAACTCCGGCACGCCATAGCCCACCGTATCGGCAAAATTGATCGTCGTCGCACCTTCTTTAATCACCGCTTCAATCACTCGGCACAAGAAATCAAAATCCGAGCGACTTGCGTCTTCAGGACTAAACTCAATATCATCGGTAAAACGCCGCGCATACCGCACCGCTTGAATCGCCTGTTCTAACACCTGATCAGGCGACATACGCAGTTTCATTTCCATATGCAAAGGCGAAGTAGCGATGAAGGTATGGATGCGCTTGCGTTGCGCTTTTTCCAGAGCTTCGGCAGCACGCGCAATATCCTTGTCATTGGCACGCGACAAGGAACAAATAATCGGTTCACGTACCGCCGCCGCAATCGCCTTGATCGACTCAAAGTCACCCGGAGAAGCCGCCGCGAATCCCGCTTCGATCACATCAACTTTCAACCTTTCCAATTGACGTGCGATACGCAATTTTTCATCGCGTGTCATTGAAGCGCCGGGTGACTGTTCGCCATCGCGCAAGGTGGTATCGAATATGATGAGTTTGTCTGCCATGATGAGCTCCGAAAAAATTCCAAAAAATAAGTAAGACTTTGAGTAAAACTGTCAGAAGCTTGAATAGACCTTGCCCAACCCTTGCAAGACACACAGGGGTGAGAGACTACTCAAGTTGTGGGGATAGGATTTTTAGCGCGCGAGCGCTAGTAGTGATAGTGATGCTAGAACGAGTAGCAGTGTCGTTGAGGGCAAGGCCAAAACGAACAGCGGTGCGGCAATGAGCGAAGCTAAGATGGCAGCAACTGGAAGAACCAAGCACAAAAGCAGACCATTGCGGTCTGCTTTAATCGACGCCTTGTGCGCGCCTTGTGGTGGGTTCAACGATGTCATTGGAAGACTATAAGCGGCTTTTCAAAAAAGTGCAAGTAGCTTGATTTTATTTATTATCAAGCGAGTTATCCTCTTGCTCAATGTCAGGAGTTAGCTGCACGATACTAATAGGCCGACCATTGCGCCAACGCCAGAGCAATAAAACATAGCCTGATAAGGCATACATCACAAACAAAGGAAACAAAACCTTAGGCGGGTCACTGGCCAAGGCCACATACACCAAGACGACAAGAAACACAGCGATAAACGGAACCGAGCGTTTCAAATTTAAATCTTTAAAACTATAAAAAGGGACATTACTCACCATGGTCAGTCCGGAAAACAAAGCGATACTCCAGGCAAGCCACTTCACGTCGACACCGGGAGTTTTCAAGTCGTCCATCAATAAAATAAATCCTGCCACCAAGGCCGCTGCAGCAGGGCTAGGCAAGCCTTGAAAAAATCGTTTATCGACTACAGCGATATTGGTGTTAAACCGCGCCAAGCGCAAAGCCGCACCCGCGCAATAAACGAAAGCCGCCAACCAACCAAGCTTACCCATCCCCTTAAGCGCCCATTCATAGGCAATCAATGCCGGCGCCACACCAAAGGAAACCATATCTGACAAACTATCGTATTGGGCACCAAATTCACTTTGCGTGTTGGTCATCCGTGCCACCCGCCCGTCTAAACTATCTAAAACCATGGCTACAAAAATCGCCAGCGCGGAATGTTCAAATTTTTGGTTCATCGCCATCACAACCGCATAGAAGCCACAAAATAAGGCGGCCGTTGTGAACGCATTCGGCAATAAATAAATGCCACGGCGCGGCTTTGCACGCGGGATAAGCGCCTCCGATGTCGCCTTACGCGCGCCACGCGGAAATAATTTAAAACTGCCTTTAGGCTTACGATTTTTCGTTGGAGTCATGCGAATATTTGAGGAAAGTTTTTACTATGCGAAGGATATTTCGAGCTGCTAATCATAAAAAGATCAGCAAAGTATACCCGCGAATCGAAGCAAAGAGGAGTTTTTTAAACCGCAATTTTCCCTGAGCATTTGAGATGATCAGCGATGCACTGCTCGAAGCAAGACCGTTTCAAGACGGCACTCACTCTAGGAAAGCGCCTCGAAAATGAGCAAAAGTGCGTGGTTAGGACTCAAATAGGGGCGAGGACACTCCATCCACTGCGCCGTATCCGTGACGAGTCGATGGAGAATTTTCTGCGTCGCGCTATTTCGGTGGGAAGTAATATTGCAAAGTATAAGAACCACTACCACTGGCCGAGCGTACCTCGACATAATAATAAGCCGCAGTCCCCGCGTAATTCAGGGTTTCGGTCGAACTAGTAGTCGTAGCGGAGGCCACTTGCGCCCAAGCACTGCCATTCCACTGATACAGATACAAATTAAAATTAGTGCCCGCCGCACCCGTCAACTTCAATCCTATCGTCCCCGCCCCAGACTGCACATAGTTCGGCGAAGTATTGGGCGCTTTAGCGCTTGCGCCAGCCACTAGATTGCCTGTTTGCGTTACCCATCCACCGTTTCCACTGGATCCTGAATATGCAGCAAAAACCTTATTCGCCAAACGCGTATTCACAGCATGCCAAGGATTTCCCAATGCGCGCATACGGGAATTTTCAGTTGGGCGGTATACGCCACTCGTACAGTAATTTCCGCCTTGAAAAATACCCACCGTTCCGTTTGCGTAAGCGCCTAATGGGGTTGGGACTGGCGTGCTAGCGCTAATCAAGTCGCCCCACTTGGAATTACTGCGAGTTCCATACAAGGATACATCGCCAGCCGTAGGCTCGCGACTCAAGTCGCAGGTTCCGTAATCGTATTCGTCAGCGAGATAAAACGCGGAATGACCAATTTCATGCAATGCGATTTCTTTCGAAGAACTCGCCATCGACACTGCGGCCACAGCGCCACCCGAACCACCATAGCGCGTCGAATTAGAAATCACCACGATCTCCTCGCGACCATCCGCTGGCAAAACCTTGGAGACGATACTAATCACCTTATTATCATCAACGCAGAGTAGGCGAGCGATATTCGCGCAATTAAATGCACCGTCCATCGCAGTATCAACATAAATACCGTAGTCCGGTTGATCGACACCGGACTGATTGCTGGCAATGTCAACACGATGAATATTTATTTTACCCAAATTGGCCGCCAGCAGCGGATCCGCCTTAAATGCGTCGATCACTTGTTGTGCATCACTACGCCATTTACTCATCTCGGCAGCGGTATAGCCATCACCGATAAAAACAAAGTCCATTTTCGAGGCAGTCGTGCCATTATTGAGTATCGTCGTTAAGGTCGGTGTCGCTGCCAAAGGAGCGGGCGCCAACGTGCCGCGCTCTTGTGCAGCGCGTTTCGCCATGCCCTGTATTTGCTTACGATCAAGCGTAAGCAATGGCAAAGGCGCTTGCACTTGTAGCGACTGCATAGGCGCACCCGCCATTTTGCTATCGGCCACAATTTCCACACTCGCGACATCGCTACCAAAGGGCACAACGACATCAAGCATCGCACTGGGCTGCGTGCGCATTTCAGAGATTTCGATTGCACCGGTTTGAGGATCAAAAGTTTCGACATGTCTTTGCAAATGATTTTGCAAGGCCACCGTGTGTATCCTATCACCACGTCTGTTTTTGACCACCACATGCAATTTTTCAAGCGCTGCGGAGTCAGGCAAAGATCGGCTTAAACCAAACTGCCCAACTTCGGCGTGAAGCGGTTTAACTTCGATCGCGCTACGCCCCTGTTTTATTTCGAACCGGAGATTGATAGTCTGCACTTGCCGCTGCTCCTGCTCCTGCTCCTGTTCCCGCTCTTGGAACCCTTGATGCGTTTTATCAAGTGCCCTTGCCTGACTCGCCACAACTGCAAACAATGCGATACAGACGGATTGTGTGATTCGTTTCATACTGCCTCCTATTTTTTTATTTAAATTACCTACCCATAAACTCATTTTCAACTCGGAACCCAAATCCTCTACCCACCACCTGAGTGTAATGAGCTCAAAAAAATAGACGTGACAATTCCTGCTCCACTTGCACAAAACCGCTATTAATTTATCGACAAAAAATATGGCGGAAAGCAATACCCAATATCTAGCTCGACAAAGCTAAGAATTTTGGTATATTGGTCTAATTAGGCGTTTTCAATCGAATAGACCACTGGCGCGGCGCGTGGAAATCTAAGCAATAGCGTGGAACGAAGCAGACGGAATTAAAAATCATTTTTACTGGCCACCGGACATGGAGATAGCTTCATTTTTACGCGATAGCGAGGATATAAAAAGCTGGTTCAAGCAGAGCGGCGTTAAAACGCCCTTACGAACCTGTATGGGGCCGCTACCCATCTCAAAAGCATCCATCGTGCGTTGGACCGCTGACGGACCATGCGACGGCATTCAGGAACTAAGCCCTCACCCAGGAAGCTACCGCATCTCAGTTATTTTAGAACCACTAGAAGCACGTATTTGGCTGCAAGATCAGCTCATCTGGGGTGGCACAATCGCCGCTAATCGCTTTAGAATTTGCCTACCGAACACCACTAGCAGATGGAGCCAACTCAGCGCCTGCGACATCGTCAACATATTCATCCCTATCGACTTCATCGATCAAATAACCGAATCATCCGGAATCAATCTTGCGCGAGAATTGAACGGAAATCTATTTACCTCGGATAAAACGGTGTTGGATTTAGTGCAGAAAATGATCGATGCGGAGCAACTCGCTGGACCGTTCGCAATGCAGTTTTGTGATGCCCTGATGATGGCCTTGGTGACTTATTTATTGGAGTACTACACCCAAAGAATTTCACGCGATGCCGACAGCGCGCTAAGCGGAACTCGCTTACGCCGCATACTTGAATTCATGCATGCTCGCATTGCAGATGAAGTGTCGATTGCCGACCTAGCCGCGCGATGCGGCATGAGTGAATCGCATTTTTCACGCGAATTTAGGCGCGCAATTGGCTTACCACCACATCAGTACCTGATCAAAAAGCGCCTAGAACTCGCCAGCCAAGCCTTACTCGATCCAGACCGCCTCATCGTCGATATCGCGCTAGAATTTGG
>JAHFQV010000104.1 GCA_023259175.1 Oxalobacteraceae bacterium
TTGCCTCAATTTTGACCATGATTTAACTCCGTAAAAGTGGAGCCAATAAGCATGTGCTAAATTTGCAAATTACGACATTTCTACTTTGCTAGAATACGACATTACTACTTTGCCCTGACAAATATAACTTCGCATAATTTATATTATGTAAAATTGAGTGTGGGGATTGTGTGCGAATTGCGCCAGGCGTGTTGGGAGCTTCTTTCGCTTCTTTCGCTTCTTTCGCTTATTTATACTTGCGATTGATGGATCAAAGCTAAATGCGAAGAATCTTCACCACCGCAAACCCATTTTTCCCATTAGGCGCACCTTTGCTGCCTTTTGAGCGTTGACGGCGACTTTTCGGTCATCTTCGCATGTTTTTATTTCCCCATAGTTCGCTATTGGAAAATAAAAACACGTAAAACTACCTTGCAAACTCATCCGTTACCATCTCAAACCCCAATTGAAAAATCTCGGTTGAAGTGAAGTTTTTAGAGCACAGAAATCTCTATTTAAAATTAATAATCTGTTTTAGTTCAATAAGTTACAGTAATTACTTAAACAAATAAATGAGATAAATAATTTGCGCATTCAGTTTAAAAACTCAGTAGGTTTGGGTATGATGAATGCTTTTTTATCGGCCCTCTAGCTAGGCTTAAACTGAGATTTTCCATATGGCACACCTACGGTTCTTTTTGAGCGTTGTCGGCGATCTGGCGGTCATCTTCGCATGTTTTTATTTTCCCATAGCTCGCTATGGGAAAATAAAAAAGACGCAAAACTACCTTGCAAACTCATCCGTCACCATCTCAAATCCTAATGGAAAATCTCCGTTAAATAAGCTTTGGTTCTGGTAGTCAAGCCTTGCAAGGATCGATCCTTACATCCGCGCGCGGCAAGCTGTTTGAATTCCCAACTCCAGCGCGATGCCCGACACACAATAAGACCCGCATACGAATTAAAACCCATCTCTAAGATGCTACTCAAGCGAACATTATTCTGCTTCCTTTACCACGTTTTTTCCTAAAGCAATTTTTTTAGTTGAATCCTTCACCCTTCTCAATTAGTATCCATATAGAACTTAGGTGAAATCCTGCTAGCGCACATTTGGGGGTTGTATGGATGAGCTTTCTGCTGGGAACGAAACGGAAAAAGGTGAAGATTCAGAATTGATGTATAAAGGCTTAGGCAATGTTGTCCGCGCCCTGCATGACGCTTTAACTTGGGTTGGTGCGGATGAGATTTTAGCGGAAGCATCCAACGAATTTCCATCGGCACGAGAGCGCTTAAATCACGTTGCCGAGCTTACTGAAAAAGCCGCTAATACGGTACTTACAGCGGTTGAGAATACCCTTCCCATGCATCACAACGGTCGTCGAGCGGCCGAGGCTTTGTTAAAGCAAGTCGATAGTTCACCATTAGATGCGCTGTCAAAAGAAGATTTAATCGAATTACTAAAAAAATCGCGCCAATTTGCCGAAGAAACGCGGGACAATTGCGCCACCACTGAACAAACCCTGTCTGACATTATGATGGCACAAGACTTCCAAGATCTGACTGGTCAGCTCATCAAGAAAGTCGTGGTTCTTTTAGAGCGTACTGAAAAAGACTTGCTCGGCCTGTTGATCAGCGGTGCGCCTGAAGGCGCGATTTCCTCACGTAAGAAAGAAGATTTGCTCGCTGGACCGGGTTCAGTTGGCGGCATTCAACTCAGTCAAGATAATGTCGATTATCTTTTGTCTGACTTAGGTTTCTAATTTAAGCGAGATTTTCATTGGATTTTTCCAAGGCGGACTCGATCAGAAAACGCAATGAAAAAGCTCGCCTTAAGGATTTTATCCGACAAAATTAACGTCTCGCTTTAGATAAAATCACCAACCATTTCCTGAATAATAAAATTTCTAAGTGTCCGATTTGCACCCCAGTTGAACACTCAATGATAGGGTTGACGCGATAATAGCGCCGTCTAAAATCCCTACATATAAAAATCTCGCGATGGCCCAGGCGTATCGAAAAAGTACTGGGGGATACTTGCACGCTAAAACGCGGTTCCAAAGAATGTTCCAAATGTCTCATCATCATCTCCATCTTGTTGGTCATCAAAGTACTGTGTAAACAATCAGTAGTTGCCAATGTAAATCAAAAATACTGATTGCGCAATCAGTATTTTTGATTTTGATGGATGTGTTGTTTGTTGTGCTGATCGGTTTAAACCAAGGTCTGAATTTTGATTAAGGATGTTTGTAAGGCTAAGTCGTTACGACAAATTTCTAGGGCTTCGACTAAGGAGTCTGCGTAATTGTCCTCCCCCATTAAGGTAAGCAATTCGGCCTTCATCAGTTTGCTCTTCACGAGCGGATTGGCCTCACATAAGATCACGCGTACTCGACGTTTTCGAAATGCTTTGATTCCCTCTTCTAAGCTTAATAAGCCGGTCATATCAATAAACGGAACTCTGCGCAAACGTAAAATGAGTACTTTGGGATCGGTATGCGATTGCGCCAACGCGCGTTCGAAATTTTCCACCACACCGAAGAAGAAAGGCCCATCAATCGCATAGACCAAAATCCCTTTCGGCAGCGTTTTCCAATGGCTGCCCTGATGCGCTAATTCCATTCCCATTTGTTCCATGCTCAATTGTTGCACCTCCACCGAGGAAGCCATTCTACGTAAGAATTGCAGCATCGCTAAAATGACACCAATGTTGACAGCGACGACCAAATCGACTAGGACTGTTAAGGAAAATGTGATCAGTAGAATCACCACATCGGCGCGTGGCGCACGTTTGATCATTGAAAAAAAATGTGGGATTTCGCTCATATTAAACGCAACGACAAATAGAATTGCGGCAAGACACGCTAATGGAATATGCTCCGCGAAAGGTGCGAGTAAAACGATGATCAATAGCAGCAGCGCACTATGAGTGATGCCTGCCAGTGGGCTGGAGCCGCCGTTGCGAATATTGGTGGCAGTACGCGCGATTGCGCCCGTGGCTGCAAAACCGCCGAAGAGCGGCGCAAAAATATTTGCGATGCCTTGCCCTACCAGCTCTTGATTCGAATCATGTCTTGTGCCTGCCATACCATCGGCGACGACGGCCGATAAGAGTGATTCTATCGCCCCTAGCATCGCAATCGTAAATGCGGGCCCTATCAGTTCAAGTAAGCGTGTCGGCGTGGTGTTGGGAAGCGAAAAATGGGGCAAATGCTGGGGAATGCCGCCAAAGGCGCTCCCTATCGTTGCTACGCCATCAAAATGCCCATAAAACTGTGCAATTGTCGCCACCAACATGGCAATTAAAGGACCAGGGATATGCTTGAAAAAAGGGATGCGCGTCGAGAAAATAAGGAGGAAGAGGCTAGCGATGCCAATGAGTGTTGTAGCCAAATGAAACTGCGGTAGCAGTTGCAGAGAGTGCCAAAATTTTTCATGAAAATGGCTGCCCGATGCGCTAGGTAAACCGAAAAAATAAGTCCACTGCCCTACCCAAATTATCAGGCCTATTCCTGCCGTAAATCCAACGATGACCGGCGCTGGAATAAATTTAATGACTGCCCCCAATTTAGTCCAGCCCATGACCAATAAAATGACACCCGCCATTAAGGTCGCAGTCTGCAAGCCATCTATCCCGTATTTAGCCGTTATCCCCGAAAGTATCGCGATGAACGCGCCTGTTGGACCGGCAATTTGCACCCGACTTCCGCCGAAAATAGACACTGCGAGTCCTGCAACAATGGCGGTATAAATGCCCTGCTCGGGGCGGGCACCGCTCGCAATCGCAAATGCCATTGCTAAGGGTAGCGCGACCACGCCGACGATAATTCCCGCCACCAAATTACTGAAAAAGTGTGATTTTGAGAAGAGTTTTGCGCGATATGCTTCTAGGAGAACGATCATATGGAAAGCTCCATTAAGACTGGCTAGGATTGACTAAGACTAACTGAGGCTGACCGGTGACATAGCTCTGTTTCCACACAGCAGCAACCCAAAACAACAATACTTTTACGCATTTGTGAATTTATTTTTTCTTAGGTAATTAAATTCTTCGATTGTGCTTACCGTTACAGAACATGATTTAAATTCGGAAAAAATTCAATTGAAGCATAAGCGAAGCATTTACTTTTTTAAACCCGTTCAAATCCTCCACAGCCATTGATCGTTTTGGCAATTTTACGCCAGATTTGCCCACTAATATCGGTCTTGGGCGCAGAACCGCGCCTACGCTCATGTTTTTATCCAAAACATCTCTACATTCGCTGTAATTGTCATTCGAAATACTTAGGAGACAGGTATGAAGAAACACAGCCCAATCATTATCCATTGTTTGCTAACGATTAGCTTATTTTTTGCGCTAGACGCAATCAGTTCAGCCCAAAATAGCATGGCATCGAAAACCCAAATTGCTCAAGAAAAAGCCAGGATCAATATTTACAAAGCGCAATTTCCCAATTTGAAATTGGCACATAAAGCCGCGATCAGTTTTCATCATGGATTGCTCGAAGCGAACTATGAAACAGGTCATATGGTGTTTGAACTGGATGCAAAAGAAAAGCTGCAACTTGAAAAATTCGGCTTTGTTCTCAGTCCCGCCACTGAGTTCATTCATAAACGCAATGCCATGTTAGATCGGCTTCAAGCCAGTGGCCCCACGATCAGCCTACTGGGTACTCAAGCACCCCGCATGCAAGGCCTGCAGGAAGAAGCGATTCCCAGTTACCCATGCTACGAAACCGTAGAAGAAACTTTTGCTGCAGCACAAGCATTCACCAGCAGCTATCCCAATTTGGCGACCTGGACTGCGGTTGGTAAATCCTGGGAGAAAACCAATAACTTGGGCGGATACGACCTGAACGTACTCAAATTAACGAACGCAAATATCTCGGGCCCTAAACCTAAGCTTTTTATCCAAAGTGCGATGCACGCGCGCGAATACACAACCGCGCCCGTGGTCTTGCAATTTGCCCGTGATTTATTGGCCGGCTACGGTAATAATGCAGATGCGACTTGGATTTTGGATCACCATGAAATTCATATGCTGCTGCACGTTAATCCGGACGGACGAAAAAAAGCCGAGCAAGGGCTTTCATGGCGTAAAAACACCAATCAAAATTATTGTGGCAGTACCAGTAATAGCCGTGGTGCCGACCTCAACCGCAATTACACCGCCACTTGGAATAGCACAAATGGTTCCGGCTCGAGCGGCAGTCAATGCAACGAAACCTATCGTGGACCGAGCGCAGCATCTGAACCTGAAACCAAGGCGGTGGAAGCCTATGTACGCTCGCTGTGGGTGGATAGGCGAGGCCCAGGGCAAAATGATCCCGCACCTAGCGATACGATGGGCGTGCATTTAGACATTCATAGCTATAGTCAACTGGTGCTTTGGCCTTACGGTAACACCAGTACCCCCGCACCCAATGGCACTGCGATGCAAACTTTGGGTCGACGCATCGCGTATTTTAATGGGTATACACCCGAACAATCGGTGGGACTTTATCCTACCGACGGCACCTCGGATGATGTCAGTTATGTTGAATTGGGAATCCCTTCTTTTACCATCGAATTGGGAACTTCATTCTTTGAAAGTTGCAGTAGCTTTACCAGCACAACCCGCCCTAAAAATTTACCAGCGCTGTGGTATGTTGCGAAAGTCTTGCGTGCTCCCTACATCATGCCAGGCGGCCCTGATGTAACTACACCGAGCTTTAACCCCAATGCCGACAGCGTAGCTGTTCCTGCGGGTACTACATTGAGCTTATCGGCCAATGCAAACGACACGCATTTTAATCAAAGTAACGGCACAGAAAGCACACAAAACATTACGGCGGCAGAATATTACATCGATGTTCCGCCTTGGAGTTCTGGTGCGACAGCCCTTGCTTTGAATCCTGCTGATGGCGCATTCAATAGTACGACGGAAGGCCTGTCTGGCACGGTCAATACAAGTGGGCTGAGCAATGGCAAGCATATGATTTTTGTGCGCGCTAAGGATGCTTCGAATGTGTGGGGGCCGGTAAGCGCGCAATTTATCAATATCGGTAGTTCTAGCATCACGCCGCTCAGCAATGGTGTTCCGATTTCCGGCATCACTCTACTTGCCAGCGAACAGAAAATGTACTCCTTTAATGTCCCGCCACCACCGCCCAGCGGCGCTACTAATGTCAGTTTCGCGACCTCGGGCGGAAGCGGTAACGCCGACCTGTATGTGCAATTGGGTAGCTTGCCGACTACCAGCTCCTATCTACAAAAATCAGCAGGAACGAGCAACGCGGAAAGCATAAGCTTGAGCAATGCAAGTTCGGGAACTTACTACGTGATGCTCAATGGCAGTAGCGCTAGCAGCGGCTTACAACTCGTGGCAAATGCCAGTACTAGCGCTGGCAATGTTTTGACCAACGGCGTACCGGTGACCGGAATAGCTTTAGCCACCGGCGCCAGTAAGGTCTACACCATCACGGTTCCGGCAGGCAGACCAAGTTTGACCTTTAAAACGACTGGCGGCACTGGAGACGCGGACATTTACGTAAAACTTGGTTCAGCACCGACCACGACTTCGTATTTACAAAAATCCGATGGCGCAACGACGGTTGAAACCATTACCGTGACGAATCCAGCGGCAGGGACCTATTATTTGCTGGTGTATTCCTACGCGAATTTTAGTGGTGTGAGTTTAACGGCCAGTTATTGATCTCTTGAATAGGGTTCTTTGGCAAGCCCCCCTTTTTGCAGTTAAAAAGGGGGGCATTTACGACAAGAAGCCATATTAAAAATTGACGCAGAGTAGCGGTTCAAGCGCAGCGCTTAAGCATATGAATATGTTCAATTCCTGCTTCAATGAAAATTTCACCAACGCGGGTAAATCCTTCACGTAGATAAAAATTTTCTGCCGAAATTTGCGCATTCAATTGCACGACTGTAAGCCCTCGATCGGTCGCTTCCTGCACTAAAACTCGCAACATGGCGGCACCAATTTGAGCGTTTCTGAACGGCGCCAAAACGGCCATACGACCAATATGCCCATCGGGCAGCAAGCGCCCGGTGCCGATTGCATTTTCTTGCGCGTCAAATGCGACCACATGGCGGCACTGTGCATCCATCACGTCCCATTCAAGTTCCGCCGGGATTTTTTGTTCCAGAACAAAAACTTGGCTGCGCACAAACTGCGCGGGTGTTTGTAGTTCATCCCAAGTACCCAGTTTAAGTGTGTATGATAATTTCATGCTTCATCCCATTAATTTAGCGCAAACGCACCAATTGCTTGCCCCAATTTCTCCCCTGCAGCAGATCAATCAATGCCTGTGGTGCACACTGCAAACCATCAGCGATGGTTTCACGATAATGGATCTTCCCATCCGCCACCAAAGCCTCAAGTTCGCGCAAACCTTGCGGCCACAAATCCAAATGTTCGGTAATAATAAAGCCGCGCATTGTCAAACGCATGCTCGAAATTGTCCGTATATTTTTAAGTTCGACATCGCCATTTTCGTAGGCGGAAATCATGCCGCAGAGTGCAATTTTTCCGAACGCATTCATACGATTTAAGCAGGCATCAAACACGCTGCCACCCACGTTTTCGAATAAGCCATCAATGCCCGCAGGTGTTGCCTCAGCTAAGGTTTGCAAAAAATTTTCGGCTTTGTAGTCAACACAGGCATCAAAACCCAAGTCTTGAACGACGTAATCGCACTTAGCCCTTCCACCCGCAATGCCAACCACACGGCAACCGCGCATCTTTGCTAATTGTCCCAATACGCTTCCCACCGCACCGCTTGCAGCAGAAACGGCTATCGTCTCACCCGCCTTTGGCAATAAAATTTGGTTCAAACCAAACCAAGCGGTCATGCCAGGCATACCAGCACACCCCAGATAACAAGACAAGGGAAGTTTAACTTGATTTAATTTGCGCAACAGGAGTCCATCCGACACTGCGTATTCGGTCCAACCCAAAAGCCCAATGACCTGTTCACCTATCTGATAATTTGGATTGCGACTGGCCACAATTTCACCTACTGCAGCGCCTATCATGCAAGCATCTAAAGCCTGGGGGGCAGCATAAGATTTCACATCATCCATACGCACCCGCATATAGGGATCGATGGACAAAACTAAATTACGAATTAAGACCTGCCCGTCTTCCAGATTTTCCGGGGCAGGTATGGGTAACACTTCTAATCTAAAGTTTTCGGGAGTTACTGCGCCTTGTGGTCGCGAAGCGAGTACGATGCGTTGGAAATGGGTAGCGAGCATGAGTAAAATTTAGCTTATTTTTTGCAGGGCAAGCGCGGCTTGTGGATGACGTAAATATTGATAAGTACCACTGGCTTTAGCGGCCAATTTATCGCCGTTCCAGAGTTCTGCTTCGCAAAAACAGAGCGTCGCAGTTTGATGGCAAACTTGTCCGTGTGCTCGAATCTGCGCACCGCACCGTCCTGCGGGTTGTAAAAATGAAGTTTTCATTTCTAGCGTAACGACTGCTTTTTGATCTTGAAACACAGCACGCGCAGCCATCGCCATCACCACATCAAGCATGCTCATGCTGACACCACCGTGGGTAATTTGCCAGCTATTCATGTGGTGCGGATGTAAGTCCAACGTCAGCGTCGCGCGAGCCTCGTCCATCGATTGATTGGCAATCCCCAGAAAATCGATAAATGGATTTTCAATCGAAGACATTTTCATCGTGTCTATCATCCTAGCTAAACCACTTCAAATAAGGCCGCCGCACCTTGTCCACCGCCGATGCACATACTGACTACCGCATATTTTTCACCGCGACGTTTTGCTTCCAATAAAGCATGTCCAGTCAAACGCGCACCAGATACGCCATAAGGATGACCCACTGCAATTGCACCGCCATTCACATTCAAGCGCTCCATAGGAATGCCGAGACGATCTGCGCAGTACAGTACTTGCACAGCGAATGCTTCGTTAATTTCCCATAGGCCGATGTCATCGATTGTCAGACCCGCATTTTTCAGCAATTTCGGAATCGCAAACACCGGCCCGATACCCATTTCATCGGGTTCGCATCCTGCGACAGCAAAGCCGCGAAACACGCCCAGCGGCTGCAAACCTTTCGCATAGGCGCGCTGCGCACTCATTAGTACCGCCATCGAAGCGCCATCCGAAAACTGGCTCGCATTACCCGCGCTAATAACACCCCCTTCGACTGCGGGTTTAATTTTTGCAAGTGCTTCGATATGTGTGTTGGCACGAATCCCTTCATCCGAGGAAATCACAACTTCGCGCAAATGGATTTCACCACTGTCTTTATCGACGACTTTCATAGTCGTTTTCATCGCAACGATTTCGGCATCGAATAAACCAACTTCTTGTGCAGCACAAGCGCGTTGTTGACTCTGCGCGCCATACGCATCTTGCCGCTCGCGTGAAATTTGATAACGCTGTGCGACGATCTCAGCCGTTTGTAGCATAGGCATATAGACTTCGGGCTTATGCTCTAAAAGCCAAGGATCATTGAGCAGATGCTTATTCATTTCATTCTGCACGCAGGAGATGGACTCAACTCCACCCGCCGCGAAAATAAGTCCTTCACCGCACATAATTCTTTGTGCAGCCAATGCAATTGCCTGCAGACCAGACGAACAATAGCGATTCACAGTCATGCCTGGCACCGTCACTGGGCAACCCGAACGCAAAGCAATTTGCCTTGCAATATTACGTCCGGTCGCACCTTCGGGAAATGCACAGCCCACCACCACATCTTCAATCTCAGCGGCTTCAATTTGAACGCGAGAAATCGCTGCCGCCAACGCATGTCCACCCATGCTTGCGCCATGCGTATGATTAAAAGCACCCTTCCATGATTTTGCTAAGCCAGTACGTGCAGTCGAAACAATTACAGCGTCGATCATCATCAATCCTTATTTAAACTGGGAATGTAGAGCTAAAAATGCGCAAGCAAGTTGACTCGGTTAGCCTTTACCGTCAGCTTCGTTAAGGCGCCTTGCATTAGACAAGCTTTCTCATCGACATGGCCAAACGGTAGCCCTGTAATAATGGGAATCGCTAGGATACAGCGCAAGTATTTCACCATTTCGTCAAAGTCATAGCCTTGGTCATGGGGTGCTAAACGATAGGCCGAGAACTGGCCTAAAACCAAGGCTTTCTGTTTTTGGAGTACGCCGGCGTGATACAGTTGCAGTAGCATTCTTTCGATACGATAGGGGTGTTCCGCTACGTCTTCTAGAAATAAAATTCCACCCTCTATGTGCGCTATGTGCGGAAAAAAAGGCGTGCCCAATAAATGGCAACAGGCCGCCAGATTGCCGCCCCACAGCGGCCCCTCAAGCTCAAGATTATCAACACAATCAGTGGGAAATTCCACGTTTATACTTCGCGTTTTCAAACAGTGAAGCCACTGATCTTGCGTATAAGTGTTTAAAGTCTCGCGACTAAAATCATTGATCAAACAGGGACCCGATAAGCTAGGCATTCCCTCTTTGGCGAATAAAGCGAGCTGCAAAATAGTCACATCACTATAGCCTGCAATGAGCTTTCCGCTTTCCGCAATTTTGCGATAATCGAGCAAATGCAGCAAACGCGACAAACCATAACCACCGCGTAAAGCCAAAATCAAATCGACCTCAGGGTGTTCGAGCGCACCGTATAATTGTGCGAGACATTCTGTCTCCGTCGCTGCAAAGCGCTGAAAATGTTGCGCGTGGTCGTAGAAATTAAGCGTGCGAAAACCGTTAGCATTTAAATGGGCGATGCCCTGTTCCACTTCGGCTTGGTCTAATGCTGCGCTCGATAAGCCGACAATGCCGATGCAGGCTTGCTCTGGAAAAGGCTTAATATAGGCTCGACTCATTGCTAGTCCTCTCGTCGCTAGTTCTCAGATTTTGGAGCGTGATCCTGACACGATTGCGTGCGTAATTCTAGCTGTTTGAGTCGCCTTTCGGCAAAAAAATCCTTTAGCAATTGTACGCACTCTTCGGCTAACACCCCTGCGACAATTTGCGCATGATGATTAAGTTTATCCTCTTTAAACAAATTAATAACCGAACCGCAAGCGCCGGTTTTAAAATCATGTGCGCCAAATACGATGCGCGAAAAACGTGCATGCATCAACGCACCAGAACACATAACGCAAGGCTCTAAAGTGACGTAGAGCTCGCATCCCGGCAGTCGGTAATTTTCACAAACCTGCGCCGCCATGCGCATCGCAAGAATCTCAGCGTGCGCAGTGGGATCATGTGAAGCAATCGGCTGATTAAAGCCCTGCGCAATTATTTTTCCATCTTTGACCACGACAGCCCCCACCGGAACCTCACCCGCAGCCCACGCCAAATGCGCTTGCGCGATGGCCGCGCGCATAAAGTCTTGGTCTTGCAAAAGAGGTGGAGAGCGTTCCATTAGGTGACTGAAAACTTCATTACGCTTAATTTAAGCATCAATCTCAGCCCAGCAATTGGGTGTTTCGTAGAGCGTGATTTTAGTGAGTGAAAGATGGCGTCCGTAACGATCATGATAAACCTCTTTCAGCAAATCAAAGGCAATCTTGGCGAGGTTTTCAACCGTCGGCACGCGATCAATCACCACCGTTTTGTGGCCCGGCATACTTTCTAAAAACTGCCGGACGGCGTGATCTTTTTCATAGACGATAAATGCGTGATCCCACAAATCAACAAGGTATTGATTCGCCAGCGCCTTGATGTCGCCAAAATCCATAATCATGCCATTATCGGATTGGCCTTCTTTATCAACTACATCACCCGTCAAGGTAATCAAAAGCGTATAGCGATGCCCATGCAAATTACGGCACTGACTATTGTGATCGGGAATACGATGTCCAGTATCGAATTCGACTTTACGGGTAATGGTTAACATAGTTGGCCTGTACAGCAACAAAAAAATTACAAAATCCAATGATCTAAAACCTCACACGGGAGGCCATCGACACAAAGAAAAACAGAA